>JAEKKP010000228.1 GCA_019510315.1 Propionibacteriales bacterium | reverse complement strand
GAGTAGAAGCCCATCGGCTGGGAGCGCAGCAGCCCGGCGAGGAACGCAGCCGGGTAGTGCAGCTTGAACCACGAGCTGGCGTAGACGAGCAGCGCGAACGACAGGGCATGGCTCTCGGCGAACCCGAAGTTCGCGAAGGACAGGATCTGCTGGTAGATCTGGTCGGCCTCGTCACCGACGAGCCCACGGCGCTCCATGCCGGCGTACAGCGTCTGCTTGATCGACTCGATCCGCTCGATGCCGCGCTTGGAGCCCATCGCCCGGCGCAGCAGGTCGGCGTCGTCGCGGGAGCAGTCGCCGATCGCGACCGCCATCTCCATCAGCTGCTCCTGGAACAGGGGTACGCCGAGGGTGCGGGCCAGCACCGGCTCGAGGTCGGGATGGGCGTAGCTGACCGGGTCACGGCCGGTGGCCCGGCGGATGTAGGGGTGCACGGCGCCGCCCTGGATCGGCCCGGGCCGGATCAGCGCGATC
Organism: Propionibacteriales bacterium; assembly: GCA_019510315.1. Taxonomy (GTDB): domain Bacteria; phylum Actinomycetota; class Actinomycetes; order Propionibacteriales; family Nocardioidaceae; genus Marmoricola. The sequence continues at coordinate 3,012 of JAEKKP010000228.1, read as the reverse complement.
TCGATCGCGAGGTCGTAGAACCTGCGGGGACGCAACCTCGGCAGCGTGCCGATCTGGGCGCGGCTCTCGACCTGGAAGACACCGACGGAGTCGGCCCGGCAGAGCATGTCGTAGACCCCGGGCTCCTCCTTGGGCAGCGACTGCAGGGTCCAGTGCTCACCGAGCTCCTCGGCCGCGAGCACCATCATGTGGTTGAGCGCGCCGAGCATGCCGAGCCCGAGCAGGTCGAACTTGACCAGGCCCATCCACTCGCAGGCGTCCTTGTCCCACTGCAGGATCGTGCGCTTGTCCATCCGGGCCCGCTCGATGGGGCAGACCTCACCGATCGGCCGCTCGGTGAGGATCATCCCGCCGGAGTGGATGCCGAGATGGCGAGGCGCCCGCATCAGCTGGTTGGCCAGGTCGACCACGGGTTGCGGGATCGCGTGCCCGCCGGTCGCCGCCTCGTCCACGACCGCGCTCCAGCTGTCGATCTGCTTGGACCACGCGTCCTGCTGCCCGGCGGAGTGGCCGAGCGCCTTGGCGGCGTCGCGGACCGCCATCTTGGGCCGGTAGCTGATCACGTTGGCGACCTGCGCGGCGTTGTGCCGGCCGTAGCGCTCGTAGACCCACTGGATCACCTCCTCCCGACGGTCGGAGTCGAAGTCCACGTCGATGTCGGGCTCCTCGTCGCGGTGCGCGGAGATGAACCGCTCGAACGGCAGGTGGTAGGCGACCGCGTCGATCGCGGTGATGCCGAGGGCGTAGCAGACCGCCGAGCTGGCCGCGGATCCCCTGCCCTGGCAGAGGATTCCCTGGCTGCGCGCGAACGCGACGATGTCGTGGACGATCGCGAAGTAGCCCGCGAAGTCCTTCTCCTCGATGATCCGCAGCTCGTGGTCGATCCGTTCGCGCGCCTCGCGCTCGTGCGGCTGGCCGCGGTAGTAGGTCTCGAAGCCCTCCTCGACCAGCACTCGCAGCCAGCTCATCGGGGTGTGCCCGTCGGGGATGCCGAGCTTGGGCAGTCGGGGGGTCGCCTTCTGCAGGTCGAAGGCGAGCTGGTCGGCGAGCGCGACACTGCGCGCGACCGCTCCCGGGTAGCGCGCGAATAGCTGCGCCATCTCCTCGCCCGACCGCAGGCAGGCGGCGCCCCACGGCGGCAGCCAGCCGTCCATCTCGGCGAGGCTGCGCCGCGCGCGTACGGCGGCCATCGCACTCGCGAGACGGTGGTCGGACGGTCGCGCGTAGTGCACGTTGTTGGTCGCCACGACCGGCAGACCGTGGACGCGCGCCATCGCCGCGAGCGTGTCGTTGACCTCGTGGTCGAGCGCCTGTCCGTGGTCGACCAGCTCGACGACGACGCGATCGTGGCCGAAGAGCGCTGTCAGCCGGTCGAGCTCGGTGGCGGCCGCCTCCTTGCTCTCTCCCAGTGCCTTCCGGACCGCGCCCTTGCGACAGCCGGTGAGCACCAGCCAGTGGCCACGACCCTTCACCGAGAGCTCCTCGAGGTCGTAGACCGGACGGCCCTTCTCGTCGCCGCGGAGCTGGGCGTCGGTGATCGCCGACGCCAGCCGGTGGTAGCCCTCGACCCCCTCGGCGAGGACGAGCAGGTGGCTGCCCTCCGGGTCGGGTACGCCGTTCTGCGGTGCGCTCAGGCCGAGGGACAGCTCGGCACCGTAGACGGTCTTGAGCGAGGCGCCCTGAGCTGAGTACTTCTGGGCGATCTCGGCGAAGAGCGGTGCCCCCGCGAACCCGTCGTGGTCGGTGAGCGCGAGGCCGTGCAGGCCCAGCTGCACCGCCTGCTCCACGAGCCTGTCCGGACCGCTGGCGCCGTCGAGGAAGCTGAAGTTGCTGTGGCAGTGCAGCTCGGCGTACGGCGTGACGGGTGCGTCGGGCGGCCGGATCTCCTCCTTGGGCCGGTACGGCGCCCGCCGGCGCTTGATCGGCCCCTCGTCGGGTGGGCCGCCCTCCGGGTGCTGCGGTCGCGCCGACAGCCGCCGCTCGAGCTCACCCCACGGGATCGGCGGGTTGCTCCATCCCATCAGGAGTAACCCCTGCCGTGCGGCATGAGGTGGGCCGGGAGCTGGTATCGGTGGTCAGACGACTGACGCCGTGATCGTGGCTGAACTGTCGCTGTCCGCGAGACGACTGACGCCGTGATCGTGGCTGAACTGTCGCTGTCCGCGACAGATCCCGGGCACCCTCTCCGGGATCTGTCACCCCACGCGACACAACCCAGCCCACCCCTACGGGATCTGTCATCGCCTGCGACAGATCCCGAGGCCCCACATCGGGATCTGTCACCCCACGCGACACAACCCAGCCCGCCCCTTCGGGATCTGTCATCGCCTGCGACAGATCCCGAGCACCCTCTCCGGGATCTGTCACCCCACGCGACACGACGAGCTCATTCATACGCCGCCTCGACCCACCACTGATCGCCCTCGCACCGCACCAGCCAGGCACTGCCGTCGGCACCGACCACCTGGAAGCGGGCGACCGGCCGGCGTGCCCGGTCGTCCCCTGCCTCCCACCACTGCTCGTCGACCGGCCACGGGCCGGCCCAGGCCTCGACCGGCTGCCAGCCACCGGTGGTGGAGCCTGTCGACACCCTCGAGCCTGTCGAAACCCTCGAGCCTGTCGAACCTCCATGCCTGATCAGGATGCGTGCCGGCTCGGAGGTGACCGCGCCGCGCTCGGTGACCGCGACCGGCTGGCCTGCGTCGCCGACCACGGCGGTGGGCCAGGGCTCGGCGAAGACCCGGGTCGGTGCCGGTGGTGGCACCTGTCCGGGCCAGGGCTGCTCGGGTGGCCGGAGGCCGGTGGCCCGCTCGCCCCACGGCACCAGTGCCTGCCGATCGGCCGGCGATCGGCCACCCTGGCGGACCGGGACCACCACGGCGTCGTACCCGAGCATCGCCTGCACCCGGGCGACACCGCGGTCGACGCGATCGTCGTTGTCGCCGCCCCACAGCCCGTCGGCGTGGGCGGCCGCCGGCTCGACGGTCTCGGGGACGAAGCGGACCAGCCCCA
>JAEKKP010000170.1 GCA_019510315.1 Propionibacteriales bacterium | reverse complement strand
GCGAGATGGCCGTGGCCCAGCGACCGGCGGCGGAGTACGGGCTCGGCATGCGCACGGGTCCGGTCGCCGGACTCCAGCTCGTCGGCCACCTGGGCTCGATGCCCGGGTTCCAGGCCGTCGCCGTCGTCGACCAGGACAACGGCCGTGGGTTGGTCGCGTTGACCAACGGCACGACCGGGTTCGCCGGGATCGAGCTCGCCCAGCGGATGCTCGGCGACGACACGCCGCTCCTTGCGAAACCGTGGGTGCCGTCCGCGACAGTGCCCGAGTGGGTTGCCGAGCTCCTCGGCCAGTGGTTCTGGGGCAACTCCGCGTTCGAGCTCCGCTGGCACAACGAGCGGCTGGAGTTCCACGACGTCGCACGTGGCTCACTGGCCGAGAAGTTCGCGGCGCCGGACGTGCAGGGACGCATCATCGGCGTGTCCGGCTACCACCACGGCGAGCACCTGCACGTCGTACGCCGCCCCGACGGGACCGTCGGCCACCTCGAGTGCGCGACCTTCGTCTACACGCGCGTCCCCTACGACCCGGACGCACCGATCCCGGGCGGCCATCCGGCCTGACGCCCTCGTCAGAGGGCCTGCGAGACCGAGCTCATGTTGAAGTCCGGCACGCGCAGCGCCGGCATGGCGGTGCGGGAGAAGTAGTCGTCGCCCCACTCGCGCGAGAAGCTCGGCACGGTCGCTCCGGCAGCAGTGAACCGACGGAGCAGGTCGACCGGGCTCTCGTTGAACCTGAAGTTGTTGACCGCCCCGGTGATCTCGCCGCCCTCGACGCGGTAGACGCCGTCGCGGGTGAGCCCGGTGACGAGCAACGTCTGCGGGTCGACCTCGCGGATGTACCACAGGCAGGTGAGCAGGAGGCCGTCGTCGACGCCGGCGACGAGGTCGAGGTCAGAGCCCGCACCGCCGCTCACGTCCAGGATGAGGTTGTCGATGCCCGGTGTCGTCGACTGCCCCGTGAGCTGGGCGGTGTGCCGGGTCTGGATGAGCGAGCTGAGCCGGCCGTTGCCGATCCACGGCGTGCGAGCCAGCGGCAGTCCGTTGTCGTAGACGCTGCTGGCGTTGGAGGAGCCGCTGGCGACCACGAACGGTGAGCACTCCAGCCCGGGGTACGCCGGGTCGGAGAACAGCGTCACGGCCGGGTTGACGATCGACTCGCCGATGCGGGTGCCACCGCCCGGACGGGAGTACACGGACTGCCCGTCGTGGGCGACCCGGGCTCCTGCGCTCCAGTAGGCGTCGATCATCAGGTCGGCGACGGTGCTCGGCGGCAGCACCGTGTCGTAGCGACCGGCCGGCAGGTCGACGCGACGAGCTCCCCATGCCAGGCGGGCGGTGAGGTCCTCGGCCATCCGGTGGGCATCGACGTCGGCGAAGTCGCGGGTCGCCCCGCCGACCCAGGCGCTGTTGGACAGGTCGGCGGCCTTGCCCGTGCAGCCGTAGTGCCCGGTGGGTTGCACGTGACGCAGCCGCAGGCCGGTGCTGGACCCGAGATAGACGGTGGAGATCTCGTGGTTGACGAAGCCGTACAGGATCCGGCCCTCGGCCTCGGCACGGGCGAACTCCTGCCCGAGGGCGCTCGCGAACGGTCGGTACAGCTCCACGGAGGTCTCGACCGGCGCCTCGTCCCAGCCGGCCGAGGCTGCCCCCGTGACCAGCTCGGCACGGTCCTCGGCGGGATGCGCGGTCCGGGCGCCTGCGTCGGCAGCCTCGACGAGCGTCGTGACCTGGTCGACCGAGGCAGCGCTGCCGGTGACCGACGCGTTCCCGGCGCCGTGGAAGGCGATCACCGTGACGTCGACTCCGTGCATCACGCCGTTGGTCGTGAGCGTGTTGTTGGCCCAGCGCAGATTGGCGCTCGTGCTGTCTTCCACGATCACGATGCAGTGCTCCGACGTGCTGGTCGCGAGCGCGTGCTCGACCAGCGCCTGCGGGGTCGTCGCGGTCATCAGGCCTCCTCGCCCTCGTCGGGCAGCGAGCCGCCGGGTCCGGCCTCGTCGGTCACGTTGAGGACCCGGACGTCCCGGAAGAGGGCGCTGGGACACCCGTGGCTCACCGACGCGACCTGACCCGGCTGCGCCTTCCCGCAGTTCATGGCGCCACCCAGGACGTAGGTCTGCGGTCCGCCGACGGCGCTCATCGAGCCCCAGAAGTCCGTGGTGGTCGCCTGGTAGGCGACGTCGCGCACCTGGCCCTTGAGCTCGCCGTTCTCGATGGCGTAGAAGCGCTGGCCGGTGAACTGGAAGTTGAAGCGCTGCATGTCGATCGACCAGGACTTGTCGCCCACGATGTAGAGGCCACGCTCGACCTGGGCGATCAGGCCGGCCGTGTCGGGCCCGTCGGCTGCGGGCTGCAGCGACACGTTGGCCATCCGCTGGATCGGGATGTGGCCGGGGGAGTCGGCGTACGCGCATCCGTTGGACCGGCCGGCGTTGAGCGAGCCGAACTCGTGCGCCATCTGGCGGTCGAGCTGGTAGCCGACGAGGATCCCGTCGCGCACGATGTCCCACGACTGCGTCTGGACGCCGTCGTCGTCGTAGCCGATGGTCGCGAGACCGTGCTCGACCGTGCGGTCGCCGGTGACGTGCATCAGCGGCGATCCGTACTGCAGGCGGTTGAGCTGGTCGGGGGTGGCGAACGACGTGCCCGCGTAGTTCGCCTCGTAGCCGAGGGCGCGGTCGAGCTCGGTGGCGTGGCCGATGGACTCGTGGATGGTGAGCCAGAGGTTGGACGGGTCGATCACCAGGTCGTAGTTGCCCGCCTCGACGCTGGGCGCTGCCAGCTTCTCGGCCAGCAGGTCAGGCAGCTCGGCCAGCTCGGCGTCGAAGTCCCAGCGGTCGCGGCCATCGCCGGCGATGAACTCCCACCCCCGTGCGACCGGCGGGGCGATCGACGCCATCGAGTCGAACCGGTCACCACGCGAGCCGTGTGCCTCGACGAACGGCTGCAACCTGATCCGCTGCTGGGTCGTCGTCGTACCGGCCAGGTCGCTGTAGAACTTGTTCTCCATGATCTGCTGGACAGACGCCCGGGCGTGCTCGACGGTGTCGGCGGAGACCAGGCGCCGGGTCCAGTCCTCGAGCAGCGCTGCCTTGTCGCGGAGCTCCACGTCGAACGGGTTGATCAGGTACGACGAGCACCAGGCGACGTCGTCGTGCACGGGCTCGGGGGCGAGCTCCACGGGCGAGCGGGTCATCTCGGCGGCCACCAGCGCCACGTTGACCGCCTGCTCGGCGACCTTGACAGCCGCGTCGGTGGTGAGGCCGACACCGGCGGCGAACCCCCACGCGCCGTGGTGCACGACCCGGACGGCGAAGCCCAGGTCCTCGCTGTCCTCGGCACCCTGCAGGTGCCCGTCACGGACCGACAGGTGCTGGTAGCGCACGCGTTCGAAGCGGAAGTCGGCATGGCTCACGCCGAAGTCGCGCGCCCTGGACAGAGCGGCGGCGGCCAGCCGGCGATAGGGGAGCGCGGTGAACGACGGGTCGATCCGGTCGGGTGCGGACGTCACGGTGCGACCCTATCGACCGTCGTCCACCGGTTTCGACAGGCTCAGCCTCCGGCCAGCACCGGCCGGAGGGTCGATCCGGTGCGGCCCTTGAGCACCTCGAGCTGCGTGGTGATGCGGCTGCGCAGCTCGGGCACGTGGCTGACGAGGCCGACCACGCGGCCGCCGTCGCGCAACGAGTCGAGGGTGTCCATGACGTCCTCGAGGGTGTCGGTGTCGAGAGAGCCGAAGCCCTCGTCGATGAAGAGCGTGTCGATGTCGGTCCCCCCGGCCTCGTGGGCGACCGTGTCGGCGAGCCCGAGCGCCAGCGCGAGGGACACCACGAACGTCTCGCCGCCGGACAACGTTGCCGGGTCACGCGCGACGCCCGCCCAGTCGTCGCGCACGCGCAGACTGAGGCCACCGCGCTGCTCGCCCGCCCCACGGTCGTCGGAGTGCTCGAGCGCGTAGCGCTGGCCCGTCATCCCGGCGAGCCGTTCGTTGGCGGCGGCGACGACCTGTCGCAGCCGCTCGGACAGGACGTACGCCGCCAGCCGGATCCGCAACGGGTTGTCGGGACCCTTGCCCTCGAGCAGCTGGGACAGGTCGGCGACCAGCTGGTGCTGCCGGCGGAGCGGCGCCCATGCCTCGAGGCGGTCGCCGAGCTCGCGATCGAGCGCCGCGAGCCGCCGCGCCCGCGTGGTCGCGGCATCGTGGGCGGACACGGTGGCCTGAGCGGTCTCCGCGGCGAGCCGCTGCCGCGCGACGAAGACCGCCAGGTCGACCGGCGCCTGGCCGGCCGCCGCGCGGGTCGCCGGGTCGGCGAGCGTCTGCTCGGCGGCCCGTCGTGTCGCCTCCGCCTCGGTCAGCACGGCCTCGGCCGACTCGGCCTCGGCGAGCGGCAGCACGGCGGCGGTCGCGGCGGCCGTGGTGGCGAAGCCGGTGCCCCGCGCAGCCTGCTCGACCTCGCGCTCGGCCTCCGCGACGGCGCGGGCGGCCTCGTCGTGAGCGGTCCACGCCTCGACGGCCCGCGCGAGCTGGCCGCACCGCAGCGACCGCTGCTCGACCAGGGACCGGAGGTCGGGGGCCTCGTCGCCGAGGAGCGCGTCGAGCTCGGCGGTCAGCTGCTCGACGACCGACTGTGCGGCCTCGAGCTGCTGGTGGGTGGTCGCCTGGTCGACAACCGCGCGATCACGAGCTGCCCGAGCGGCATCAAGGCGTGCCTCGAGCGACTCGAGCCGGGTGGCCCTGCCGGCGTGGTCGCCGGCCAGCGCGGTCGCCTGCTCCAGCGAGCTGCGTGCGTCGGCAAGAGCTTGGGGCAGCGCATCGCGGGCGACACCCGCGAGCCGCTCGTCGAGCGATGAGCGCTCGGCGGTCAGCGTGGCAACGCGCACCTCCTGACCCTGCTGGACGAAGGCGGCGTCCTCGTGGGCCTTCCGGGCGGCGTCCTCGTCGGCGCGGCCGACGACCGCACCCGTGGAGCGCGCCGGCTCGGGATGGGAGGCGCTGCCGCAGACCGGGCAGGCGCCGCCGACGGCCAGGCTGCCGGCGAGCTCGGCTGCCATGCCCTCGATGCGCGCCTCGCGGACCGTCAGGTAGGACTCGTGTGCCGCCAGTGCGGTCTCCTTGGCCGCCGTGAGGTCGGCGACGGCGGAGACCAGCTCGGCGGCGACCACGTCGCGGCGACGCGCGGCCGCGAGGAGCACGTCGAGCCGCGTGACCTCCTGCTCGAGCGCGGGCACCTGGGCGATGGCCCGGGTCGACTCCTCGAGCTGCGCGCGAGCGGCCGTGAGCGCGGCCGGATGCTCGGCGATGGCCTCGTCCAGGGCGGCCACACTCGCCGTCAGCGCATCCGCACGCTGCGCCAGCTCGGTCCGCCGGGCCCGCGCCGTCGCCAGCTCGGCCTCGCGCGCGCGGAACGCCTCGGCCAGGGTGCGTGCCGCGACCGCCTGCTCGTGCCGGTCGACCAGCGACGCCCGGTTCGGCGGCTCGGTCAGGAGAGGAGCCACCACCCGCTCGGCCTCGCGCCAGCGTCGGTCCGCGTCGGCGGCGACCCGCCGGCACTCGGCGGCTCTCGCCGCGAGCGGGGCGACCGGAAGCGCCCGGCGGTGGGCCGCGAGCCGCTCCTCGAGCGCGGCGAGCTCGTCGGCACGCCGAGCCAGGGTGACGAGCTGGCCGGCAGCGGACGTGGCTGTCTTCTGCAGGTCGTCGAGCCGACGGGCATCGGCCAGCGCCGCGTCGGACTCGACGAGCGCCGTGTCGGCATGGGCACGGGCGTCTGCCGCACGGGCTTCGTCGAGATCGACGGCGGAGACCAGCCCGGCCGACCAGGCCGCGACCTCGCCCCGGTCGGCGGCCCTGGCAAGGTCGTCGGCCCACGTACCGGGCAGCTCGGCGCCGGCAGCCTCCTGGAGCCGGTGGAGCACCTGCCGGACCCGGTCGGCGGCGGCCTCGCTGGCCCGACGGGAGGCTCCGCGGCGGTCGACCAGCCACCGCTCCACCTGCTCGAACCGGTCGGTGCGGAACAGCTTCTGCAGCACGGCGTGGCGCTCGGTGGAGCTCGCGCGGAGGAACGTCTGGAACCGTCCCTGCGGGAGCATGGCGACCTGGGTGAACTGGGTCGCGGTCATGCCGAGCAGGTCAGCCACCAGCAGTCCGGCGTCGTCGAGGCGGTTGGTCAGTGCCACCCAGTCGCCCTCGGTGTGCTCCTCGACCACAGCGTGCGCCTGCACGCGGGTCTCGCCGGCGCCCCGTCGCTTGGGACGGGTCCACGCCGGTGACCGGGTGAACCGGAACGTGCGATCGCCGATGCTCGCCTCGAGGATCACGCGCGGGGCAACGCCCGGCGCCGCGTGGTCGCTGCGCAGATGACGCGCTCCGGCGCGGTCGCCGGGGACCTGCCCGTAGAACGCGAAGCAGACGGCGTCGAGCACGCTGGTCTTGCCTGCCCCGGTGGCGCCGGTGAGCAGGAACAGACCGCCTGCGGAGAGCTCGTCGAAGTCGACGGCCACGGTGTCGGCGAACGGGCCGAAGGCGGTCACCTCCAGACGGTGCAGCCTCACGACGCCGTCACCACGGTGTCGGCGTCGCGGTCATCGACGCACGCGTCGCACGCGTCGCGGATCAGGGCGCTCTCCGCATCGGTGGCCGGCGTGCCACGCACGGCGGCCACGAAGTCGACCGCGATCTGGTGGTCGGAGCGACCCTCGAGCACGACGCGCGAGCGTGTCGGAGAGCCACCCTCGGGTGCGAACACCAGCGCGACGGTGTGGGGGAACCGCTCCTGCAGGCGCGCCATCGCCTGCGTCGGCCGCACTGCGTCGGTGAGGGTCGCTTGCACCCAGGCGTCCTCCGCAGCGGCATGGCGAGCATCGGACACCAGTGCGTCGAGCGTCCCGGTGAGCCGGGCCAGGCGACGCGGCACCGGCGCCTCGACGAACTCCGACCGCACGTCGCCCCGGCCGTCGAGGTCGATGAGCCAGCTGCCCTTGACATGGTCGGCCTCGGAGAAGGAGTACGCCAGTGGCGAGCCGGAGTAGCGCACGCGGTCGGTGACCGCCTGCCGGCCGTGCAGGTGGCCCAGCGCGACGTAGTCGAAGCCGTCGAAGGTCGCGGCGGACACCAACGACACGCCGCCGACCGATATGTCACGCTCGCTGTCCGATGCCTGCCCCCCGGCCACGAACGCGTGCGCCAGCACCACCGAGCGGGTGCCGCGTGCACGCGCGCCGAGGTCGGCGCGGATGCGGTCGACGGCCGCCGTCATCGCCGCCTGGTGGGATCGTGCAGGCAGTCCCCACGCATGGCGGAGGAGGTCGGGCTCGAGGTAGGGGATGCCGTAGACCGCGACGGGACCGTGGTCGTCATCGACCAGCACGGGCGTGTCGAGTCGGTCGGCGACCGTGCGGAGGTGGAAGCCGGCAGCATCGACGAGCCGCGCGTTGAACCCGAGCCGCCGCGCCGAGTCGTGGTTGCCACTGGTGACGACCACGCGCGCCCGTGATGCTGCCAGCCGGGCGAAGGTGTCGTCGGCGAGCGCGACGGCGTCGACGGGTGGCAGGGCGCGGTCGTAGACGTCGCCGGCGACGACGACCAGGTCGACCTGCTCTGCCTCGATCGTGGCGATCAGGTGGTCGGCGTACGCCGCCTGGTGCGCAAGCATCCCCTGCCCGTGGAAGTGCCGACCGAGGTGCCAGTCGGACGTGTGGAGGATGCGCACCCCCTCACGCTAGGAGAGGGCGCCGACATCGCCCGCCTCACACGCCGAGGCGCTGGTCCCCGGCGTACACGACACAGCGGTCCGGGCGGGTGAATCCGACGACACCGACGCCCGACTCCTGCGCGAGAGCGACCGCCAGCGACGACGGTGCGCCGACGGCGACCACCAGCCCGATGCCGGACACGACGGCCTTCTGCACGAGCTCGAAGCCGACCCGGCCGCTCAGCACGAGCACGCCCGGCACGGCGCGGGGCTCGAGCAGCACGGCGCCGACCGCCTTGTCGACGGCATTGTGCCGCCCGACGTCCTCCCGTACGACGACCCGGGTGCCGTCGACCTCGAAGAGGCCGGCCGCGTGCAGGCCGCCGGTGCGGGCGAAGCCGGCCTGCTCCTCGCGCAACCGGTCGGGCAGCCCGCGAACGACGTCGAGGGGGACCTGGAAGTCGCTGACGCGGGGGAGCGGCCCACCGACCGCGTCGGCGATCGACTCCTTGCCGCAGACCCCGCACGCGGAGCTGACGTCGCGAGCACCCGGCACCCGCAGCGGCGGCGACGTCACCTCGACCGTGACCACGTTGAACTGCTCGAGCGGGGAGAGGTCGGTGTCGGTGCAGTAGCGCACCGCCGCGATCCGCGCCGGCTCGATGACCCGCTCGTGCACGAGCCAGCCGACGGCCAGCTCGAAGTCATGGCCCGGCGTGCGCATCGTCACCGCGACCCTGCGCGCCGGCGCCCCGGGCCAGGCCAGCCGGATCTCCAGCGGCTCCTCGGTGGCGAGCCGGTCCTCGTGCTCCAGGCGGGCTTCGCCGGCGTACTCCACGACACGCGTGCGGACCGACGGGCCGGGCCGTCGGTCGCGGCGGGTCAGCTCGCTGGTCATCGTGCGTACCGCCGGCGGCAGTCGAGCCGGCAGCGGAGCTCGTCGCCGGCATCGACCAGCACCCGGCGCAGGCTGGGATTGAGGTCCGCGTCCGCGATCAGGGCGTCCGTGCGGGAGAGCGTGTCCGGCGTGGTCACCGTGATCGGGAAGTAGAACTGTGCGGCGCTGGCGAGGCTCCAGCCGGCCCGGACCGCCGGGGTCGTCGGCAGCACGGTGAAGTACTCCTCGACGTACGGCGTGAGCAGGTCCTCGCGCCCGGCCTGCCACATGCCGGTGCCGGCCGCCTCGATCTCGTAGTTGGACGCGGGCGCCTCGCCGGTGAACCGCTGCCAGGCCCAGGCCTTCGCGTCGGCCTCGGGGAGTCGCGCGCGGCACCAGGCGTGCGCCAGCTCGGTCTTGGCGTCGTTGTCGTCGGCGAGCGTCTTGTCGAGCTCGTCGAGGTCGGTGGCGCCCAGGGAGGCGAGCCGCTTGAAGATCCGCCAGCGCAGGCCCGAGTCGAGCTCGACCCCCGGAGGAAGGTCGCCGCCGAGCATGGCGCGGAGCGGCTCCGCCGCGACCGCCGTCGAGACCGCCGCCTGGACGGCAGCGAGCTGTACGTCGGACCCGGGCGACGCCGATCGTGCGCGCGCCGTGAACGCGTCGTGCAGCCGGGCCCTCGCCGAGGCCGGGTCGGCGACGACGGCCAGGAGCTTCTCGTGGACCACGCCGTGAGTTCCCTCGCCGTCGTCCCCGGCCCAGACACCGAGCCCCGAGATCGCCGTGTCGAGGTCCTCGTCCGCGATGCCTGCGACGAGGATGTCGACCGCGCGGTGCGGGTCCAGCCGGGCATGGTGCACGCCGTTGCGGACGGTGATCCAGATGGCGCCACGCAGCAGTGGGTCGCGGACCGCCGGCATCAGCGCAGGCAGTGCTTCGGCGGTCACCTCGTCCACGGTGAGATCGGCCCAGGCCGTGCAGTCCGGATCGAGCAGGACCGGGCTGTGCGGATACGCTCGACTGCTGCCACGCAGCGCCGTCCCAGCGAGCGATCCCGAGGTCGTGGTCGCGACCGGTCGAGCCAGCCGGGGGAGTGCGCACGAGCGTTGCGGACGTGGCGCCGTCGCGCTGCAGGTCGATGCGGTCGAGCCCCGCGGTGCGGAGCCATGCGGTCGACCACGCCGCCAGGCCCCCGGCCCCGGCGCGCTCCCAGGAGCCGAACAGGTCCGCCATCGTCGCATTGCCGAACCGGTGCAGCTCGAAGTGCTCGCGCACTCCGGCGAAGAAGACGTCGTCGCCGAACCGGTGCGCGAGTTGGGTCAGGACCGCATGGCCCTTGGCGTAGGAGATGCCGTCGAAGTCCTGGAGCGCGGCATCCGCGTCGACTGCACCGGTGCCGGCGATCGGATGGGTCGAGGGCCGAGCGTCGGCCGTCAGACCCCAGTTCTTGCGGGCGAGGGATGCCCAGACGAACGCCTCGGAGAACTCCGTCACCTCCGCGGTCACCCGGTTGCCCATGTACTCGGCGAACGCCTCGTTGAGCCACAGGTCGTCCCACCACTTCGGGGTGACGAGATTGCCGAACCACTGGTGCGCCATCTCGTGGGCGACGGTGGACGCACGTTGCACCCGCAGCGA
>JAEKKP010000169.1 GCA_019510315.1 Propionibacteriales bacterium | reverse complement strand
CCGAGCTCGGCGAGCCGGGCCAGCACCTCCGTCACGTGGCGCAGGTCGTGGTAGCCGCGACCGTTCGAGTACGCCGCGATCAGCTCCTCCTCGATGTCCAGACGCTCGGGGAGGGGCCAGTTCAGAGAGGGCTCGGGCACCGCCGCATCGTATGTCCGCACCCTCCCAACGGGCCTGTCCGTCGGGCCCGTTCGGGTGGTTCGACGCCAATGACCTGCGCGCCCGGTCGCGCCGGTCAAGGATCGGTGACGCCGCCCGGAGCAGCTTTGGGGGCCGGGCGGCTTCGGACTCTCAGGACACCTCTCCCGCCGTCGCGCGGACCAGGTACGACGCCACGTCGGCGAGGCGACCGGTCCGGGCGAAGACTGCGCGCTGGTGGGTCGCGCCGGTGCCGTGGCTGAAGATCCGCTGGACGCCCTTGGCCACCAGCGCCTCGTCGCCGCTGTCGCAGAGCGCCGGGGCCACGTGCTCGACGAGCGCGTCGACCACGTCGCGGGCGGGTCGGGGTCGGCCGGTGTGCGGGTCGAGCAGGTTGTCGACGACGCCGTACCGGCTGGCCTGCCAGTCCGCCAGCCGGAGGATCGCTGTCGGGACCGGCGGAGCCGGCTCGCCGGCGGCGTACTCGCGCGCCGCCGTCTCGACGAGGCCGCGGGCGAGCGCGGCGATCAGCACGGTGTCGTCGACGTCGGCGCAGACGTCCGCGACCCGGATCTCGACCGTGGAGTAGTGGTGGGAGGGCCGGGCGTCGGTGTAGATCATCGCGGCGTCGAGCGGTACGCCGGTCCCCAGGAGCTGGGTCAGGTGGTCCTCGTAGGCCTCCAGGGACCCGAAGAGGGGGGTCGGTCCGGCCGTCGGCCACCGGTGCTGCACCTGTGAGCGGTAGCTGGCGTAGCCGGAGTCGGTGCCGCCCCAGAACGGCGAGTTCGTGCTCAGCGCGAGCAGCAGGGGCAGCCAGACCCGGATCCGGTCGAGCACGCCGATCGCCTCGTCGAGCGACTCGACCGCGACGTGCACGTGGCACCCGCAGACGAGCTGCTCACGGGTGGTCAGTCCGAACCGCTCGGCCATCTGCACGTAGCGGGTCGTGGGCACCAGCTGCGGCATCACGGGGAGGGGCGATGTGCCGCTCGCGAGCACCCGTGCCCCGACCTCCGCTGCCCGGCAGGAGGACAGGCTGCGCCAGCTGCGCAGGTCGGCGGCGAGCCGCTCCATGTCCGTCTCCGGCGGGGTGTAGGCCTCGAGCTGCTCCTGCTGCAGCTCGTGGACCATCGACCCGTGCTCGAGGTCCTCGTAGTGCACCTCGCCGTGCTCCGCGGCGACCTTCAGCACCTGGGCAGCGACCGCGCACGGCTGACCGGTCCACGCGTCGACGAGGACCAGCTCCTCCTCGACCCCGACGGTCCGCATGACTCTTTGTACCCCCGGGACGGCGATCGGACACACCCTTGCTCCGCGGCCCGTCGGTGCGGGAAGGTCGACGTCGGGGAGGCGACCAGGAGGAGAGCCCGTGTGCCGACTGCTCGGCTACGTCGCGGACCGGCCGACCTCCGTGGTCGAGGTCCTCGGCGAGGACGGGTTCGACCGGTTCACCGCCCTCACCGCCGTGCACGGCGACGGGTGGGGGATGGCGTGGCGGGCGGAGGACGAGACCATCCAGACGGTCTCGGTGGCCGACTCGGCGAGTGCCGATGCGTCGTACGACGCCCTCGGACGGACGCCGCTCGGACGGGCCGGCATCGTCCACCTGCGCTGGGCCAGCGAAGGGTTGGCGGTGGTCCCCGAGAACACCCACCCGTTCCTGGAGACCGACACGGTCGCCGGCACCGTCGCGTTCGCTCACAACGGCCACATCGAGCCGATCGGCCGGCTCGACGACCTGCTGGACGATGCCTCGCGTGCCCGGCTGCGCGGGACCACGGACAGCGAGCGGTACTTCCGGTTCGTCCTCGACTGCGTCGAGAAGGAGCAGGACCTCGAGGCCGGGGTGACCCGCGCCCTCGGCGTACTGGTGGCGGAGTTCCCGACGTCGAGCCTGAACGCCCTGATGCTGACGCCCACGACGATGTTCGCCGTGCACATCAACAGCGCCGCCGCCTCGCCGCAGCGCCGGCTGCGCGAGCTGTTCGACAGCGCGGAGGACATTCCGGCCCGGCACACGACCGAGTACTTCGCGATGGACTACCGGGTCGAGCCGGACGCCGTGCACGTGATCTCCAGCGGGCTCGACGAGGAGGGCTGGACGCCGGTGCCGTCGGACACCGCGGCGATGGTCGACCTGGAGACGCGCGCGATCACGGTCCTCCCGGTCCCCTCCTAGGGTGGCGGGCATGACTCGGACGACGATCATCGGTGGCCACGGCAAGGTCGCACTGCGGCTCGCCAGACTGCTCACGACGACCGGTCACGACGTGACCTCGTGGGTGCGCAACCCGGCCCACCTGGCCGATGTCGAGGCCACGGGGGCGACGGCGCTGGTGGCCGACGTCGAGCAGCTCGGCGTCGACGAGATGGCGTCGCGGTTGGTCGGCCAGGACGCCGTGGTCTGGTCGGCCGGCGCCGGCGGAGGCTCGCCGGACCGCACGTACGCCGTCGACCGGGACGCGGCGATCCGCTCGATGGCGGCCGCCGAGGCGGCCGGTGTGCCGCGCTACGTGATGGTCTCCTACTTCTACGACCGGCCTGATCACGGAGTCCCGCCGGACAGCTCCTTCTTCCCGTACGCCGACGCGAAGGCCGCCGCGGACGAGCACCTGCGCACCACCGGGCTGGCGTGGACGATCCTCGGCCCGAGCCGCCTGACCGACGAGCCCGGCACGGGTCGCATCGAGACCGGGCCGGGGGTCGCGAAGAGCTCGGTGAGCCGCGACGACGTCGCCGAGGTCGTCGCCCAGGTGCTCGAGACCCCGGCCACGGCCCGCCACACGATCGACTTCAACAGCGGTCCGACGCCGATCATCGACGCGATCTCGCCGAGCTCCTAGCCGCGGGCTCCCCGGATCACGACGCCGGGATTGACCTCTCACCGGCATGGGTACCGGGCGCCGTACGGGGGACACACGAAGGCGAGGAGGGGAACCCATGGACAGCTCGACCGTGATCTGGGTGATCGTGGCGATCGTCGTGGTGGTGGTCGTGATCGCGGCTGCGGTGGCGCTGAGCAGGCGCGCGTCCGCGCGGCGGACCGAGCACAAGAGAGAGCGTGCCGGTGAGCTGCGTGAGCAGGCGGCCGCGACCCAGCAAGGCATCCGCCGGCACCAGGCCGAGGTGGACACCGCGGACGCTCGTGCGCGGGAGATGCGGGCGGTGGCTGACCGCAAGCTCGCCGAGGCCAAGCGGCTCGAGTCGGAGCTCGGCGACCTGAAGTCGACCCTGCACGAGCACGTGCAGCGACGCGACGAGGTCATCGCCGAGGCCGACGAGATCGATCCTGACATCGACACGGACGCGGAGAGCGGTCCCGGCGACGCGGCCGCTGCCGACGACGAACGTGCCGAGAGCAGGACGTCGGGCGAACACCGCCGCTGACGCCGTCGACGCACGGATAGGGACCAATTCCGGCCTGCCTTGACCGATCGGTCAGGCGGGATCACCCGGTCGGGCTATCGACGAAAGTCCGATTCCTCCCGTAATGTCCTACTAGGGAGTCAGGGGAGGGACCATGGCTGAATTGTCGGCGCACGCGCCGCTGCCACGGACGAAGGGTTTCGGTCGAGGCGGCCGCACCGGTCGGGCCGGCAAGCCCTCGCGCCGCGAGGCCAAGGGTGAGGCGCAGCAGGCGACCGAGGCCGGATTGGACCTGCTGCGGGTCCTCGGCTGGCTCGTGCTGCACGACGTCACGCTGCCCGGCGACCTCGACGTCGACCACCTGCTCGCCGGCGCCTCCGGCGTGTACGTCGTCGACACGGTCGCCTGGTCGGGTCCGATCAAGCCGAGCGACCACGGTCTCGTGGTCGGCGGAGACGACCGTGCCGACGCGCTGGCCCACCTCACGGCGGCGGCCGAGGCGGTGCGCGGGGTGCTCCACGGCATCCCGGTCGCGCCGATGCTCTGCTTCGAGCGGCTCGAGCCCGTGGCCGGTGTGGCCGGTGCGGTCGCACTGTGTGCCAGCGAGAACATCCTCGAGCTCCTCACCAGCCAGCCGGACATCCTCGACCGGGCGACGGTCGCCAAGGCGTCCGGGATGCTCGCCCTCGCCTCTCGCCCGAGTGCGAGGACGACGGTCGAGCAGCCGGCACGAGGGTCGCGGACCCATGGTGCCGACACCACGCAGCAGGCGAACCCGCCGGCGGATGCTGTCGACCTCGCGCCGCCTCTGGCACCGGTCGAGACGGCACCGGCGGACGCACCCGCGGCCGCGGTCGCCTCCGCCGAGGACATCGCCCGTGGGGCAGCGTTCGAGCGGCTCCTCGACGAGACGGTCGGCACGCCGACCGCTGACCGGACCGCTGACCAGACCGCTGACCCCGCACCCGCGACGTACGACGGGTACGCCGCGATCCACGATGCGGGCGCCGCGCTGTGGCGTGAGCTCACTGACGCGCCGGTCACCGGCGACGTCGCCGAGGATCTCGTGCAGGACGTCGTCGCCGACGACGTCGTGGACGTCGAGGCGGCCGTGCTCGAGGCCGAGCTGTGGGAGCGCCAGGTCGCCGAGGCGATCGATCGTGCGACCCGCGAGGAGCGGGATCGCGCGGACGAGGAGGCTCACCGGCTCGAGGCCGCGGACCGCGAGGCCCAGGAGGCGCGCGACCGGAAAGCCCGCGAGGCCCTCGAGAGGGTCGAGCGAGAGGCGTTGCGGCTCGCCGCGGTCGAGGCCGAGGAGCTGGCCGAGCGCGAGGCGAGGGTGCACGCCGAGGCCGAGATCGAAGCGCGACTGGAGGCCGAAGCTGCCGAGCGTCGCCGCGCCGAGCTCGACGAGCAGGCGCGTGTGGAGGCGGAGGCCCGCGAGCAGGCCGAGGCTGCCGAGCGCGAGCGAGCCGAGGCGGAGGCCCGGGCGGAAGGCGTTGCCGCGGCCCGCGAGGCCGTCGCGCAGCAGGAGCGCGAGCCCGACCTCGAGCAGTTCTACGTCGACGCGGAGAGCGACGAGACCTACGCCGACACCTACGCCGACACCTACGCCGAGACCTACGCCGAGACAGAGGACCACGGCGACGAGGTCCAGGCTCGCGCCGACCGCGTGGCCGCCATTCGCGAGCGCGAGGCCCAGCGGGCGCGCGAGCGCGCCGAGGCCGACGCGGCAGCCGCCGCGAGCGCGGCGGCACGATCGGCGGCAGAGGTCGCGCCCCGACCTTCCACATCCACCCGGCTCGAGAGGTCCCGCGAACGGCGGCCGGAGGTGCCCGTGGCGCCCCCCATGGCCGCACCCGTCGCCGCGACGCGTGAACCGGCGCACAGCTCCGGTCACCAGGTCCGAGCCCTCGTGCAGGTGATGATCGGTGCGCTGGTGATCGCCGCCGTCATCGTGGGCGCCCCCCGGATCCCGGATGCCGTGTCGGCCGTGCGTGGCCTCTTCGGCAGCTCGACGCCCCATGTCGGCACAGCCGTGTCGGTGAAGGCGACCAGCACGCACCCCGACGTGACGGTGCTGGCCGGCAGCCCGGTCGACGCCCACGCGACCGACGGCTTCCGGCCGGCGAAGGGTCAGCACCTGGTCGCCGTACCACTGCGCCTGACCAATGGCGGACTCGTCCGCTGGGACCTGCCGATCGCCGCGACCGCGACCGCGGTCGACGACCGCGGGATCACCCAGCCGGTCGCCAAGGCTGTCCCCGGGCTCCAGGGCCTCACGCTGTTCGCGGCCCAGGCGCGGATCGCACCCGGCGAGGAAGAGACCGGGTACGTCGTGTTCTCCGTCCCGAACGGGCACCAGCTCCAGTCGGTCAACCTCGGGCTCTCCCGCACGGGTGCCGACCCGGTGACCTGGAAGGTCGCCCCCTAGACACGCGGTCGTGGCCCGGTGACACCCACTCCGCTCTGCGGCTGTGGATTGCGCCCGCGGGGGCAGGCGCCACCGGGCCACGATCGTGTTCATGACGTACGACGAACCGCCACCGTTGCTGCCGCCGGACCAGATGCCGGCCGTGCTGACCGACGCCGACCTGTACCTGGCCTGGCGCGCACTGATGGGCGACCTCGGCTTCACCGGCCGGACGCTCTGGCTGCTCTTCCTCCGCCCCGACGGCCGCGTGCTCGGCCCGTTGCTGCAGATCGGCGACCTGCCCGACAGTCCCCACGACCTCGACGCCGACCAGCTGGTCGTGCTCTGCCGCGAGCTCCTCGAGGGTCCGGGCGCGGGCGGGTCGCTCGCGATGCTGGTCAGCCGGTCCGGCGCCGGGCCCTGGCACGTCGGTGACCGGGCCTGGGCACGCGTCCTCACGGCAGTCGCCGAACGGCTCGGTGGCAGGGTCTGGCCGGTCCACCGCGCCAACGATCGCGAGCTCGCCGCCGTCCCGCCGCTGTGAGCGCGAGTTCACACGGCCGCGACAAACGCCGCGGCTGCGGGTAACACGCCTGCGGCAACGTCGGACCATGGACGCCGAACTCCTCGAGACCAGCCTGGCCCTCGTCGACACGCCGGACGACGGCCTGACGCGACACTTCTACGCGATCTTGTTCCAACGCCATCCCACCGTGCGACCGCTCTTCTCCGAGGACACCGCCCGGCAGGCCAAGATGCTGCGCAGCGCGATCATCTCCGTGGTCGACCACCTCGACGACCCGGTGTGGTTGACCGAGACCCTCGGGGAGCTCGGCGCCCGCCACGCCGGCTGGGGCGTGGTCGCCGACATGTACGACGCGGTCACCGAGTGCATGGTCGCCGCGATGGTCGAGCTCGGCGGTGAGGCCTGGACGCCACAGATGACCGACGCCTGGGTGGAGGCGCTCGATGCGGTCTCCGGGCTGATGCTGCTCGGCTATCCGGCGGACTCCGACCTCGCCAGCTGAGACCTCAGGAACAGCCGAGGCGTCAGGAATTGGTCAGATCGACCCATGGCGGCCGGCCGTCGGCGGGAGCACGCTGAGGGGGATCGAAGGAGGTCCGTCCATGTCCCTCAACGACAGCTCGGTCGCCGTGATGCTCCCCATCAGCGACCCGGACCGTGCACAGAAGTTCTACACCGATCAGCTCGGCCTGCCGTACGCCGGCAGCAACGAGCAGGGCGAGCAGCTCTTCCGGCTTCCCGGCGGCGCGCAGCTCGTGCTGCTGCCCCGTCCCGACGAGAAGCCGCTGGGCAGCACCGCGATGAGCTTCGAGGTCGCCGACCTCGATGCCGAGATCGCGGACCTGGAGGGGAGGGGCGTGGCGTTCGAGGACTACGACCTGCCCGGCCTGAAGACCGAGAACCATGTCGCGACGCAGGGACCGCTGCGGGCCGCGTGGTTCCTCGACCCCGACGGCAACGTGCTCTGCGTCCACCACACCGACTGATCCCCGACTGACCGACCGGCGCCTTCCGGATGCCCGGTCGGATCGGGCGAAACCCTTGACACAGAGTTAGTAAGTGCGCTGAACTAACAAATGTGACCCAGCTCTCCCCGGTCGGCCGGCCGCTCCGTCCGCAGCACAAGGTGCTCCAGGAGGACGCGCGCCGCCACCACCGGGCGCTGATCCTGCAGCAGCTGTTCAGCGACGGGCCGGCCAGCCGCGCCGACCTCGCCCGGGCGACGGCGCTGACCCGCGTGACGGTCTCCGACCTGGTCGGCGAGATGATCCGCGACGAGCTGCTCGAGGAGCTCGGCGCGCCGGCCCACGACCCGGCGCAGAGCCGCGTCGGCAAGCCCCCGACGCTCG
Source organism: Propionibacteriales bacterium (assembly GCA_019510315.1). Lineage (GTDB taxonomy): Bacteria > Actinomycetota > Actinomycetes > Propionibacteriales > Nocardioidaceae > Marmoricola. Next base: position 3,980 of record JAEKKP010000169.1, on the reverse strand, counting down.
TCGGGTTCGTGCCGGAGGCCGCCCACATCGTCTGCCTCGACCTGTCGGTCGAGGACACCATGACCGGCGCGGTGACGAACCTCGCCGGCACGGTCCTGAGCCGTCGCTCGGTCGACACCCGCGGCGCCACCGGGCCCGACGCGCTCGCGCTGGTCCACCGGCTCGCCGCCGACCTGGTCGCCGAGGCGACCCGGCCGGTCCTCGGCGTGGGCGTCGGCACCCCGGGCGTCGTCGACACCGAGGGGACCGTGCTCGACGCCCCGAACCTCGGCTGGCAGGACGTCCACCTCGCCCGCAGCCTGCACGAGGCACTCGGCCTGCCGGTGTTCGTCGCCAACGACGCCAACACCGCAGCGCTCGCCGAGCACACCTTCGGCCACGCCGGCGAGGGCGGGCTCATGCTGGTCCGCGTCGGCAAGGGCGTCGGCGCCGGCCTGATCCTCGGCGGCCAGCTGCTGCACGGCCACCGCGCGGCCGCCGGTGAGATCGGGCACGTCGTCATCGATCCGGCCGGTACGACGTGTGCCTGCGGGCGGGTCGGGTGCCTGGAGACCGTGCTCGGCGTACCGCGCCTGCGCCAGCGGCTCGAGCACGACGGCCCGGAGGCGCTCGGCCGCGTCGGCGAGCTGCTCGGCACGGTGCTCGCCCCCGTCGTCGGCACGCTCAACCTGCACGAGCTCGTGCTCAGCGGGCCGACGGACCTGCTCGACGGGCCGTTGCGCGAGGCGACGGCCGCCACGATCCGCCGCAACACGATGGCGGTCAGCGGAGACCACCTGGTCGTCCGCACCTCGACCCTCGGCGAGGACGTCGTCCTCGTCGGAGCGGCGGCCCTCGTGCTCGCCGGCGAGCTGGGCGTCTCATGACGACCACTCGACTCATCCCTGCATAACCGCAACACGACGGTGCCCGTGTCAGGTCGCCGACCACCAGAGAGGAATCGCTCATGCGCTTCAGGAAACAGCTGGTCATCGCCGCGGTGGCCGCTCTCACGCTCAGCGCGTGCGGCGGCAACGGCGACGGCGACAAGAAGACCGACTCGGCGAGCAAGACCGCCGAGATCCGGGTCTGGCTCAACGGCACCGACACCCCGCAGGAGGCCCGCGACTGGCTGAAGACGACCTTCGAGTCGCAGAACCCCGGCTCCAAGCTCACCATCGAGGAGCAGCAGTGGGACGGCCTCGTCGAGAAGCTCACCACTGCGCTCTCCAGCTCCTCCGACACCCCCGACGTGGTCGAGGTCGGCAACACCCAGGCGCCCACGTTCACCGAGGCCGGTGCCTTCGCCGACCTCACCGGTGACCTGGACTCCCTCGGCGGTGACGACCTGCTCAAGGGGTTCGTCGACGGCGCCACGACCGACGGCAAGACCTACGCGGTGCCCTACTACGCCGGCTCGAAGTTCGTCTTCTACCGCAAGGACCTTTTCGCGAAGGCGCACCTGAAGGTGCCCACGACGATGGACGAGTTCGTCGACACCGCGATCGCCCTGAAGAAGGCCAACCCCCAGCCCGCGAACTTCAGCGGCTTCTGGCTGCCCGGGCAGGACTGGCGCAACGGCGTCGCCTTCGTCTGGGACAAGGGCGGCGACCTGGCCACCAAGGACGGCGACACCTGGAAGGGCTCGTTGGAGAGCCCCGAGTCCCAGGCCGGCCTGGCCACCGTGCAGAAGCTGTTCCAGCAGGCGTCCGGTGCGGCCAAGGACGGCAACGAGGCCGACCCCGCCACGCCGTTCTGCCACAACGAGGTCGGCATGCTGTCGGCCCCGGGCTGGGTCAAGGGCCTCATCGAGGACGCCAAGTCCGGGTGCCCCGACATGATGAAGAACGTCGGCGTGTTCGCGCTGCCCGGCAGCGACGGAAAGCCCGCAGCACCAGGACCTCGCCAAGAAGGCGCTGGCGCTGATGCTCTCCGACGACTACCAGACGATCCTCGGCAAGGCCGGGCTCACGCCGGCCAAGACGTCGCTGTCCTCGGTGCTCGGTAGCGACGAGATCGCCCAGGCGACCATCGCGGCGGCGAGCAACGCCCGGCTCACGCCGGCAGCGTCCGGCTGGGCGAGCGTGGAGAGCTCGCGGATCCTCGAGGACCTGTTCGTCGGGATCGCCACCGGCGGTGACATCGCGCAGCTGGCCAAGGACGCCGACGCGAAGATGGACGAGAAGCTCGCCGGCTGACCGTTTCCTGGCACGGGGTGGGACGGCCGACCGTCGTCCCACCCCGGCAACCCCCAAACTGTCCGTGAGGAGAGGAGGATCCGGCATGTCCGTGGCACCGGGCTCGGCTACCCGCTGGCCCGCCAGGTGGTGCTGTCCTTCCAGGACTTCGGGCTGGCCCAGCAGTTCGGCCGGCCGGCCGAGTGGGTCGGCCTGGACAACTACCGCGAGCTGGTCACCGACAGCTACCTGTGGTCCGTGGCGCTGCGGTCGCTGGTGTTCTGCTTCGCCAACGCGGCGATCACCATGACCATCGGCATCGCGGTGGCGCTGCTGCTCCAACGGCTCTCGACGCCGGTGCGGATCCTGGTCCAGTGCGCGCTGCTGCTGGCCTGGGCGATGCCGGTGATCGCGGTGCTGACCGTCTTCGAGTGGATGTTCGACGCGCAGTACGGCGTCGTCAACTGGGTCCTCGAGCGACTCGGCGCCGACTACGCCGGGCACTCCTGGCTGCTCCAGCCACTGTCGTTCTACGTCGTCGCCTCGCTGGTCGTCGTCTGGATGAGCGTGCCGTTCGTCGCGTTCACGGTGTACGCCGCCCTGACCGGCGTACCGGCCGAGATCGTCGAGGCCAGCGAGATCGACGGGGCCGGCCCGATGCAGCGGCTGGTCTACGTCGTCCTGCCGAGCATCAAGCCGGTGCTGCTGGTGGTCGGTCTGCTGCAGATCATCTGGGACATGCGCGTGTTCACGCAGATCTACGTGCTCCAGCAGGCCGGTGGCATCACCCACGACACCAACCTGCTCGGGACCTACATCTACCGGATCGGCATCGGGGAGAGCAGGTTCGGGATGGCGGCCGCGATCGCGATGTTCATGCTCGCGCTGACCGCACTGCTGACCGCGCCGTACATCCGCTCGATGCTCCGGACGGAGGCTGAGTCATGAGGTGTGGATCGTGACCGCCCGCACGGCATCGCGCCGCTCGCGCATCGGCTTCGACCTGGTAGGCCTCGTGGTCTTCGTGGCGATGATCTTCCCGGTCTACTGGATGATCTCCAGCTCGTTCATCAAGCGCTCGGAGATCACCGGCCCCGATCCCAACTGGGCGCCGATCGCCGGCACGCTGGACAACTACCGGCGGCTGTTCGCCGGGGGCCAGGCGGCCGATGCGCTCCGGATGAGCCTCCTCGTCACTGTGCTGACCGTGGCGGCCGCTCTGGTGGTCGCGTTCCTCGCTGCGGTCGCCCTGAGCCGGTTCCGGTTCCGCGGCCGCAAGAGCGTCGTGGTCGCGCTGCTCGTCGTGCAGATGATCCCGGCCGAGGGCCTGTTCATCTCCCAGCACAAGATGCTCGAGGCGGTGAACCTGCTCAACACGGTCGTGGGCCTGAGCCTCATCTACGCGGCGACCGTCCTGCCGTTCACGATCTGGACGCTGCGCGGGTTCGTCGCCGGCGTACCGATCGAGCTCGAGGAGGCGGCCATGGTCGACGGCTGCTCGCGGGTCGGCGCGTTCTTCCGGATCACCTTCCCGCTGCTCGCGCCCGGCTTCGTCGCGACGGGTGTCTTCGGCTTCATCTACGCGTGGAACGAGTTCACCCTCGCGCTGGTCGTGATGACCCGACCCGACCACCGCACGTTGCCGCTGTGGCTGACGGCGTTCGCCGACACCAACCGCGGCACCGACTGGGGCGCGATCATGGCCGGCTCGACGCTGATCGCGATCCCCGTGATCATCTTCTTCCTCGTCGTGCAGAACCGGATGACCGCCGGGCTCACCGCCGGGGCGGTGAAGGGATGACCCTCGAGCGGCTCGCCCTGCAG
>JAEKKP010000168.1 GCA_019510315.1 Propionibacteriales bacterium | reverse complement strand
GCGGGTTCTACGCCCTCGAGCAGACCCGCCGGGTGTTCTTCATCCAGTGCGTGGTCTCGGGTGTCAACATCCTCGCCGCGGTGGCACTGACCCGCGGCATCGACCCGAGCCAGACGGCATCGCGGCTCGTGCTGGCGTACGCCGCGTCCTACGCGGTCGGTGCCGCCCTCTCCTATCGACAGCTCTCGATCCAGGTCGGCGGCCTGTCCGGTGAGCGGCTCCTGCGCTTCGCGGTCCGGATCGGTCTGGTGGTGGGGCTCTCCGCAGTCCTTGCGCTGCTGGCGCGGCACAGCGTGCACGGTGCGCTCACCGGGCACGACAAGCTCACTGCACTGGTGCACGTGGTCGTCGTCGGGGCCGTGGGCGTCCTCGCCTACCTCGTGCTCGCGCGTCTGGTCCGGCTCGACGAGGTGAGCGATGGTCCGGCTCGACGAGGTGAGCGAGGTCACCCGGATGCTCGCCGGCCGCGCGGGCCGACGCGGTGGCGGCCGCCCGCCGCGCGGAGGGAAGCGCCGGGCCACCCGCGGAGGGAAGCGCCGGGCTGGGCGTTAGCCCGTACGGCGGCTCAGCGCCCGCCTACGATGACCCGGAGCCCCGACGCGAACGAGGAGGAACGTGCCCCCCAGCTCGATCAGCCCCGGCACCATGCTCGACGGGCGCTACCGGCTCGAGGACCTGCTCTCGGACCACGCCGGTGCGCGGTTCTGGCGTGCCACCGACACCGTGCTCGCCCGCAGCGTCGCGGTGCACGCCCTCGCCAGCGACGACCCCCGTGCTGCCGGCGTGCTCGACGCCGCCCGCCGGTCGGCCCGCGTCACCGACCCGCACTTCCTGCGGGTGCTGGACTGCGACGACGTCGACGGGCTCACGTGGGTGATCAACGAGTGGGGCGAGGGCGCGTCGCTGGACGTGATGCTCGAGCGCAGCACCCTGCCGCCGAGCCGCGCCGCGTGGCTGACGCGCGAGGTCGCCGAGGCGATCGCGGCGGCACACGCGCAGGGCATGCACCACGGTCGGCTCAACCCCGAGTCGGTGCTGGTCACCGACTCCGGATCGGTGAAGGTGATCGGCTTCGTCGTGCACGCGGCGTTCGAGGGCCCGGCCCCGGTGCATCCGGCGTACGGGCAGATCGGGCCGCGCGAGGCCGACGTGATCGACCTCGCCGGCATCCTCTACGCCTCGCTCACCGGCCGCTGGCCGGGCGTCTCTCCCTCGGCGGTGCCGCGCGCGCCGCGGGACGGTCGCCGGCCGCTGCGGCCGCGTCAGGTGCGAGCCGGTGTGCCCCGCACCCTCGACGCCATCTGCGACCGTGTGCTGCACAAGGAGGCGGCCCAGCACGCGCTGCCCATCGAGACCGCCCATGAGATCTCGGCGGCGCTGAGCGACTACGTCGGCGACCCCGCTGTCGCCGCACCCGCCGACGTCCCGAGCATGTACGACGAACCGGCCGTCCCGCCGGCGGACGACGCGGAAGACCTGGCCGAGGACCTGGCCGCCGCCGGGGTCTCCCCGCCGGAGCCGGCCCGGCCCGACGAGCCGACCGCGGCGGTCCCGGTGTCCTTCGACCCGGACGCGACGGTCTCGGCACCGGCGCCACTGTGGACCGACGAGTTCGCGGAGCCCGAGGAGTGGCAGCCCGCTGCACCGCCGCCCCCGCTGGAGGACCTGCCGGAGCGCCCGCTGTTCGCCGACCACGAGCGGCGGGTCCCCCCGGGTGCACCGCCGCCACCGCCGCCACAGGCGGCCGCGCCCTCGAGCCCGGCACCCCGCAGCCAGGACAACGGCGCGAGGACCGACACGAGCGGCGGCCGGTACTGGCCGTTCGAGGACCCCGAGGACACCGGGGGCTTCAGCGGCAAGGAGGGGCGGTCATGGCTGCAGCTCGCCGCGATCGTGGCGGTCTGCATCGCCGTACTGGTGGGGATGTTCCTGGCCTTCGACATCGGCCGCGGCGGCAACGGCAACGACACCCCCACCTCGCCGTCCTCGAGCGCACCGTCGTCGCCGACGGTCACCGGCGACCCGCTGAAGATCGTCGGCGTGCAGGACTTCGACCCCGAGGGCGACCCTCCCGAGGAGAACCCCGACCAGGTCTCGCTCGCGATCGACGGCAAGCCCGACACCGGCTGGCGCACGCTGACCTACAAGGACGACGCCCACCTCGGCGGCCTGAAGAGCGGGGTTGGCCTGGTCCTCGACCTCGGCTCGGAGCAGGCGGTCGGGTCCGTGCAGGTCACGTTCGTCGGCGCGCCGACCGGTGTGGAGCTCTACGCCACTCCCTCCGGTGACAACGATGCCCCGGCGGAGCTCGCCGACGCCCGCCGGCTCAGTGCCACCACGGCGGACGGCACCACGGCGGTGCTGCGCGCCGATCCCGCCGTGCACACCCGCTTCGTCGTGGTCTGGTTGACCAGCCTCCCGGCCGTGGCCGGCGGGTTCCGCGGCGAGATCGCCGAGGTCGCGGTCCGCTCGTGAACCTCCCCGAGGCGTCCCCCCGATGACGGCCGCGCACGAGGAGCTCGACGACACCGAGCTGCTCGCCGCGCACCGTGCGGGAGACCCGGACGCCTTCGGCGTGCTCTTCACCCGGCACCGCGACCGGCTCTGGGCGGTCGCGCTCCGCACGACGGGCAACCCCGAGGACGCCGCCGACGCGCTCCAGGAGGCGATGATCTCCGCGTTCCGTCGCGCCGTCGACTTCCGCGGTGACGCGCTGGTCACCACCTGGCTGCACCGGATCGTCGTCAACGCCAGTCTCGACCGGCTGCGCCGCAACAAGGTGCGGGCGGCGCAGCCGCTCCCCGACGACCTCGAGGAGTACGCCGGCCGCGGGGCCGTCCTCGCCACCGAGGACTCCGACGCCGATCCGGAGGCGCGCGCGCTGCAGGCCGACCGCAAGGGCACGGTCCTCGCGGCGCTCGACCGCCTGCCTCCCGACCAGAAGGCGGCCCTGGTGCTGGTCGACATGGAGGGCTACCCCGTCGAGGAGGTCGCGCGCATGCTCGACTGCCCGACCGGCACGGTGAAGAGCCGGTGCGCGCGCGGGCGCGCCCGGCTGGCCGGGCTGCTGCGTGAGAGCGGGCTCACCGGAACCACGGGCCCGCCCGATGCGTCCGATCCGGGACCCCAGCAGACGACCCAGCAGACGACCCAGCAGCAGAAGCCCGAGCCTCGAGGAGGTGCCCGCACGTGACCGACGACGACCAGACCGCCCCCGGCGAGCACGAGCCCTCCTTCGACGACCCGGCGTACGACGAGATCCGTGGCCTCCTTGCCGACGCTCGCGTGTCCGAGCCGGTCCCGACGGACGTCGCCGCGCGACTGGACGCGACCCTGGCCGCCCTGAAGGACCAGGCCCGCACCCACCAGGACCGCTCGTCGGTCGTGTCGCTGCGCCGCCGCACCGTCGGCCGGGTCCTGGCCGCAGCGGCGGCCGTCGTCCTGATCGGCGCGGGCGGCTTCAGCATCGTGCGCAACGCCGGCGACGGCTCGTCGAACGCCGACTCCGCGGCGGCAGGCTCCGCAGCGGACCAGCAGGCCCAGTCGGATGCAGGGTCAGGCGGCGCGGAGAAGTCGGCGCCGAACGCTCACGAGCCGATCGTCCCCGGAGCGCTCGACGCCATCGGCCAGACGTCGCTGCGCAGCGCGCATTTCGCGCAGGACGCCGCCGCCACGATGCGAGCGCTGTCGGGCACCATCACCCTTGACCAGGCGCGTACCCCGACAGCCGCGAGCCCGTCGTCGAGCGACGCCCCGGTCGCTCCGTCCGTGACCCCCTCCGACACGACCGGCACCCGCGGTGGGTACCTGGCGAACGGGTCGGCCGCGCTGACGGCGCCACCGGTCACGTCCACGCCCGGCGACTTCGTGTCCGCGACGAAGGCCGCGACCGGGTGCGCCGGCCCCGGGCTGCCCGGCGCGGTCACCCTCCCGGCCACGCTGGACGGCGTACCGGTGGCCCTCGTCTTCCACCCGCCGACCACCACGGCACAGCTGGTCGAGGCCTGGTCGTGCGACGGCACGAAGCTCCTCGCCTCGGCCTCCGTGCCGCACTGAGGACCTCCTGCGCCGGGGAATGTCGCCCGCCTAGGATCTGTTCTGCCACCAGACCCTCCGAGAGCAGGCAAACAGGCGATGTCGAACGACACCACAACCCGCAACGTGATCATCATCGGCTCCGGCCCGGCCGGTTACACGGCGGCCGTGTACGCCGCGCGCGCCAGCCTCGAGCCGCTCGTCTTCGAGGGCGCTGTGACTGCCGGTGGCGCGCTGATGAACACCACCGAGGTCGAGAACTTCCCGGGCTTCCGCGACGGCATCCAGGGCCCCGCCCTGATGGACGAGATGCGCGCCCAGGCCGAGCGCTTCGGCGCCGAGCTGGTCGCCGACGACGTGATCGAGGTCGACCTGACCGGCGACATCAAGGTCGTGAAGACCCACGAGGGCACCTTCACCGCGCGGGCCGTGATCCTCTCGATGGGCTCGGGCTACCGCAAGCTCGGCCTGCCCGACGAGGACCGGCTCTCCGGGCACGGCGTCAGCTGGTGCGCCACCTGTGACGGTTTCTTCTTCCGTGAGCAGCACATCGCCGTGGTCGGCGGTGGCGACTCCGCCCTGGAGGAGGCGACGTTCCTGTCCCGCTTCGGCTCGAAGGTCACGATCATCCACCGGCGCGACGAGCTGCGGGCCTCGAAGATCATGCAGGACCGTGCGCTCGCCGACCCGAAGATCGAGTTCGCCTGGAACTCCGAGGTCGCGGAGATCCACGGCGACGACAAGCTCACCGGCCTCACCCTTCGCGACACCGTGACCGGCGACACCCGCGAGCTGCCGGCCACCGGGCTGTTCATCGCGATCGGCCACGACCCGCGCTCGGAGCTGCTCACCGGCCAGGTCGACCTCGACGACGAGGGCTATGTGCTCGTCGAGGACCGCAGCACCCGCACCAACCTGCCCGGCGTGTTCGCCTCCGGCGACCTGGTCGACCACACCTACCGACAGGCGATCACCGCCGCCGGCTCCGGGTGTGCCGCCGCCCTCGACGCCGAGCGCTATCTCGCCGCCCTGGACCACGCCACCGCCACCGCCAAGTCCGCCGCCGCCCTCGTGCAGTGACCGCAACGACCCCGGGCGAGACCGTCGGAAGAATTGTCGCTGTCCCGGTGTTCAATGACCGTACGACGCAACGCACCCCTGACCACCAAGGAGCAACCATGGCCGACCTTCAGGCCGTCACCGACGCCGACTTCGAGACCGAGGTGCTGAAGTCCGAGACCCCCGTGCTCGTCGACTTCTGGGCCGAGTGGTGCGGGCCGTGCCGCCAGGTCTCCCCGATCCTCGACGAGATCGCCTCCGAGCACAGCGACAAGCTGCGCCTGGTGAAGATGAACGTCGACGAAAACCCGGTGACTCCCGCCCAGTACCGCGTCACCGGCATCCCGACGCTGAACGTCTACCAGAATGGTGAGGTCGTCAAGCAGATCGTGGGCGCCCGGCCGAAGGCCGCGCTGCTGCGCGAGCTGGCCGACATCATCGGCGCCTGAGGTCTCGACTCTGCTCGACCACCGGGCACACCTGCGCGCCGGGAACCACCTCGTCCCTTGGGACGCGGCTTGGCTCCCGGCGCGCGTGCTGTTTTAGTAGGCACAGCCTTTCAGGAGGCGCCGGCGACCGCCGCTCGGGACGGTGGTCGCTGTTCGCAAGTGCGAGGGAGGCCCCCGGTTGAACGCAACGGCGCACACGACCTTCCGCCGCGGGGACGCCGGCCCGGCCGTCGACCAGATCGTCGAGCTGCTCAGCCGGCAAGGGCTGCTCGACGCCGAGCGCCCCGGCTCCTTCGACGACCGGGTCGAGCTCGCGGTGCGCACCTTCCAGCAGCAGCGTGGCCTCCACGTCGACGGCGTGGTGGGCTCTGCCACCTTCCGCCGCCTCGACGAGGCGCGCTGGTCGCTCGGTGACCGGATCCTCACGCACCTGCCGGGCAACCTCATGGCCGGCGACGACGTGTTCGCCCTCCAGAGGCGGCTGCTCGAGCTCGGCTTCAAGGTCGGACGCGTCGACGGCTACTTCGGTCCGGCGACCGAGGCCGGGCTCCGCGACTTCCAACGCAACTTCGGCATCCCGGCCGACGGCACCTGCGGGCCCGCCACGCTCAAGGCCCTGGCGCAGCTCGCACCGATGGTCCGCGGCGGCGCACCCAACGCGATGCGCGCCCGCGAGCGGATCCGCGCCGCCGGACCTCACCTCGGCGGCAAGATCGTCGTGATCGACCCCGCCCGCAGCCACCAGCTCCCACCCGAGTACGCCGAGCGCGCCGACGAGGTGGTCCACGACCTGGCCGCCCGCATCGAGGGCCGGCTCGTGGCCACCGGCGTCCAGGCCTACCTCACCGCCTCCCGCACGGGTCGCCACCGATCCGCACCGGTCGGGGCCGACCACGCCGAGGAGCTCGAGCGCGCGACCTTCGCCAACCGCACGAACGCCAACCTGTGCATCTCGCTGGCCGTCGACGCCTCCGCCAACACCGACGCTTGCGGCGTCGCGACGTACTTCTTCGGCACCGGCGGCGACACCTGGTCCTCGACCGGCGAGCGCTTCGCGGGCCTGGTGCAGCGCGAGATCGTCGCTCGCACCGACCTCGTCGACCTGCGCTGCCACGCGAAGGCGTGGGACTTCCTGCGCCGCACCCGCATGCCGGCGGTGCGGCTCGACGCGGGCTACCTGTCCAACCCCGGCGACGCCCGGCGCCTTGCCGACCCCGGCTTCCGCGACGTCCTCGCCGAGGCCGTGGTGGTCGCGGTGCAGCGGTTCTACCTGAGCCCGGAGGCCGACGCCCACACCGGCGTCCTGCGGGTCAGTGAGCTGCGCTCCGCGATCCGCGCGGCCGACTGATCCGCGGCACCGTCGGCGACGTCGGCCGCGGCGCGCGCCTCTTGCCGGCGACCACTCCCAGGATCCGGTCGAGTGCGGTCTCGAGCTCCTCGCGCCAGGAGATGGTGGTGGCCAGGTCCATCCGCATCCGCGGGTACGCCGCGTGCGGGCGATGGGTCCGGAAGCCGACGGCGAGCAGGAAGTCGACCGGGAGCACGCAGTCGCCCTCCCTCGGCTTCATCGCGCCGAACGCCTCGATCGCGCCGATGCCCCCGCGCTTGATCAGGTCCTTGGCCATCGACTGCACCAGCACGCGACCCAGCCCCTGGCCGCGGTACGCCGGGTCGACGTACCCGGTCGCCAGCAGGATCGCATCTGGACTGACCGGCGCGGTGGCGAACCCGGCGCTCCCCGGCAGGTGCACGGCCGGCGCCCAGAGCAGGTGGCCGGCCACGTCGTCGTCCACTCGGACCACCCGGCCCACCGACCCCCAGTCGCGCAGCATCCCGGACAGCCACGCGGCCTTCTCCTCGGCCTCGTGTCCGCGGACCTGCTGGCGTCGCACCGGGTCGAGCTCCCAGAACACACAGGTCTGGCACGGCCCCGGGAGCAGCGCGAGGTTGTCCAGCGTCAGTCGCTCGACGTGCCGTCCCATGTGGCCATCGTAGGTCCGGGGACGAGCCGCGTCAGCGCCGCAAGGTGCTCAGGAAGTCGGCGATCCGCTCGATGGCCTCGGTGAGGGTGTCGACGTCGGGGAGGGTCACCAGCCGGAAGTGGTCGGGCTCGAACCAGTTGAAGCCGGTGCCGTGGGTGACGAGGATCTTCTTCGCGCGCAGGAGGTCGAGCACGAAGTCCTGGTCGTCGGTGATCCCGAACATCTCCGTGTCGAGCTTCGGGAAGCAGTAGAGCGCGCCCATCGGCTCCGTGCAGGAGACGCCCTCGATCTTGTTGAGCAGTCGCCACGCGGTCTTGGACTGCTCGTAGAACCGGCCACCGGGGTGGATGTACTCGTTGATGGACTGGTACCCGCCGAGAGCCGTCTGGATGGCGTGCTGGCCCGGGACGTTGGCGCACATGCGCATGTTGGCGAGCAGGGTGACGCCCTCGAGGAAGTCCTCGGCGAGGTGCTTGGGTCCCGAGACCATCACCCAACCGGAGCGGTAGCCGCACACCCGGTAGGCCTTCGACAGGCCGCTGAACGTCAGGCACAGCACGTCCTCGCCGGCATGCGTTGCGGTGTGGTGGTGGACCGAGTCGTCGAACAGGATCTTCTCGTAGATCTCGTCGCTGAAGATCACCAGCTCGTGGCGGCGCGCGATGTCGACGAGTCCCTTGACCGTGTCCTCGCTGTAGACCGCGCCGGTCGGGTTGTTCGGGTTGATGATCACCAGGCCGTGGGTGTTCTCGGTGATCTTGGACTCGATGTCCTCGAGATCGGGGTTCCAGCCGTTCTCCTCGTCGCAGCGGTAGTGCACGGCCGTGCCGCCGGACAGCGTGATCGCACCCGTCCACAGCGGGTAGTCGGGCGCGGGCACGAGGATCTCGTTGCCGTCGTCGAGGAACGCCTGCAGCACCAGCGAGATCAGCTCGGAGACACCGTTGCCGATGAAGACGTCCTCGACGGCCGTCTCGGTCAGGCCACGGCTCTGGTAGTACTGCGCGACCGCCGTGCGGGCCTCGTAGATGCCGCGCGAGTCGGAGTAGCCCTCGGCCTCGGGCAGGTGGTGGATCATGTCGGCGACGATCGCCTCGGGTGCCTCGAACCCGAACGGCGCGGGGTTGCCGATGTTGAGCTTGAGGATCTTGTGCCCCTCGGCCTCGAGGCGCTGTGCCTCGACCAGGATCGGTCCCCGGACGTCGTACCGGACGTGCTGCAGCTTGCGGCTCTGGACGATGGGGCGCATGCCCTACAGTCTCGCAGAGCACGCTCCGCCCGGTGCCCGGTTATTCGGCCCGCGGAACCCGGTCCTCCTGGGGCGTGGCACGATCAGTTTCCCAGCGAGACTCGAGGACGGCCCGCATGCGCGACATCGTCTACCCGGCCGTGGTCGCGGCCGCGAAGACCTGGTTCCGGCTCGGCGACGTCCGGATCGCCATGACCGGCACGGAGAACATCCCCCGCGAGGGCGGTGCTCTGGTCGCGGTGAACCACCTCTCCTTCGTCGACTACGTGATGGCGGGCTATCCCGGCGTCCAGCAGGGCCGCCTGACCCGGTTCATGGCCAAGAAGGAGGTCTTCGACCACCCTGTCGGTGGACCGGTGATGAGGTCGTTCCACCACATCGCCATCGATCGCGGTGACGGCCGGGCGGGCCTGGACGAGGCTCGCCGGTACCTCGACGCGGGCGAGCTGGTGGGGATCTTCCCGGAGGGCACGATCTCCCGCAGCCTGCTGATCCAGCCGCTCAAGACCGGGGCCGTCCGGATCGCTGCCGACGCCGGCGTGCCCCTGATCCCGATCGTCCTGTGGGGCACCCAGCGGTTCCTGACCAAGGGCAAGCCGCGCGACTTCGGGCGGCACAAGACGGTCGGCATCGAGGTCGGCGAGCCGATGCACCCGACACCCGCCGACAACGCCAACGCCCTCACCGCCGAGCTCCAGGATCGGATGGAGACGATGCTCGACCGGCTGATCCACCTGCACCCGCCGGAGGAGCAGCCGCCCGGGTCCTGGTGGTTGCCGGCCTCCTACGGCGGCTCGGCCCCGACGCCCGCCGAGGCCGACGCGCTGTACGCCGAGGAGCGCCGTCTGCGCGCCCAGCGGAAGGCCGAGAAGAGGAAGCAGAAGTCAGCATCGAAGGGCCCGAAGGGCCGCTGACCTGCGGTTTCGTCGATCTGGTAACTCGGAGATCTAGCGATTTGTCGACTTATCGCTAAATCTCTTTAGGGCTAGATCGGCCTGTCGTCCCGGTTCCGGGGATCGATGATTCCGACGATCCGCTCGAGGTCGGCGAGCGACGCGAACTCGATCGCGATTCGTCCCTTCGCCTTGCCCAGCGTCACCTTGACCCGGGTGTCGAGCCGGTCCGAGAGTCGCTCGTTGAGGTCGGCCAGCCCAGGGGCGGTCGGCTTGCGGGAGCGGAACCGCACCGACTCGCCCTCGTCGGTCTGGGCCTCGCCGACCGCGACGATCTCCTCCAGACCGCGCACCGAGATGCCTTCGGCCACGACCCGCGCCGCGAGCCGGTCCTGGGCGTCGGGGTCGGCCACACCGAGCAGGGCCCGCGCATGGCCGGCCGACAGCACGCCCGCGGCCACCCTCCGCTGCACCGGCGGGGAGAGCTTGAGCAATCGCAAGGTGTTGCTGATCTGCGGGCGGCTCCGGCCGATCCGCGTCGACAGCTCCTCGTGGGTGCAGCCGAAGTCGTCGAGGAGCTGCTGGTACGCGGCTGCCTCCTCGAGCGGGTTCAGCTGCGACCGGTGCAGGTTCTCCAGCAGCGCGTCGCGCAGCATCGCGTCGTCGCCGGTCTCCCGCACGATCGCGGGGATCCGGTCCAGGCC
>JAEKKP010000216.1 GCA_019510315.1 Propionibacteriales bacterium | reverse complement strand
TACGGCGGCGAGGGCGTGCCGGCCTGGGCGGCGAAGCGGCCGTTCCCGTTCTCACTGCTGCCGTGGATCCCGTTGCCGTTCCCGGAGGGCTACTGGACCCCCGAGGTCTCGACGGTCTTCGACAACTTCTGGGCCAACAGGGGCGGCATCCAGGACAGCTGGGCGACGTACTGGAAGCTGGTCGCGGCGCACTACAAGGACCAGCCCTACTCCATGGGCTACGACCTGATGAACGAGCCGTGGGCCGGTATCGAGTGGCCCGCCTGCATGCTCGGCGGCTGTGCCGCCACCTACAGCCAGGAGCTGCAGCCCGCGATGACCAAGGGCCTGCAGGCCGTGCGGCAGGTCGATCCGGACAACATCGTCTGGTGGGAGCCCCAGCAGCTCAGCGCGGGGATCCAGGGGCCGACGTTCTACAAGGCGGTCACCGGCGAGGCGAACCTCGGTCTGTCCTGGCACAACTACTGCTTTGCGGTGTTCCTCGCGAGCGCCGGCGTGCCCCTGGTCAACACCGACAGCTGCCGCGGCTTCACGAACAACCGTGAGGACAACGCGCTCAAGCAGGCGGCGACGATGGGAGCGGTGCCCCTGATGAGCGAGTGGGGCGCGACCGACAACCTCAACGCGCTCGGCATCGACGCCGACGTGGCCGACCAGCGTCAGATGGGCTGGATGTACTGGGCCTACAAGCACTGGGACGACCCGACCACGGCCGACGACGCGCAGGGCCTGTTCACCGATGACGCCGACCTCTCCACGGTGAAGGCCGACAAGCTGAGGCTGCTGGTGCGCACCTACCCGCAGGCGACGGCCGGCACGGACCTCACCTACGACTACGACACCACCACCGGCGACTTCACGATGAGCTACCGCGCCGACCCGACGATCGCGGCACCGACGCGGATCTTCGTCAGCCCGCTCACCTCACCGCACGGGTTCGACGTGACCACCAGCGCAGGGTCCGCGACGGTGCACGGCTCGTACGTCGACGTGACCAGCGGTGCCGCGCAGGAGATCCACGTCACCATCACGCCGCGTCCCTGACGGCACGCGGTGGGAACACGGGGTGCGGCGCCGCTCGTTGTGTGGGTGACGACTCGATAGGCTCGAGTCGACGACAGGAGCAACCATGCAGAGCAACAACCCCGTCTTTGCCCGCTCGGAGGGCTTCAACGGCAAGGGTGGCACCGCGTACGCCGACTTCGGTGCGGGCCTTCCCAGCACCCACACGGAGGCCGGCACCGGCCGGATGACCATCGACACGGTGGTGCAGAAGACCGGCATCACCCTCGGTGTGCTCATCCTCGCGGCCGCCGCGACGTGGGTCCTCACCGGCGATGCGACCATCACGTCGGGCGGCGTGACCGTCATGGACCCCGACAAGGCGCAGACCCTCGACACGTTGAGCATCGTCGGCGCCCTCGGCGGCTTCGTGCTCGCGATGGTCAACTCCTTCAAGCGGGTGGTCAACCCGGCCCTGGTGATCGGCTACGCCGCCCTCGAGGGCGTCTTCGTCGGCGCGATGAGCAAGAGCTTCCAGCTGTCGTTCGGTGAGGGCGTCGTCACCGGTGCCGTTCTCGGCACGGTGGCCGCGTTCGTCGGCACCCTGACGGCGTACAAGGTCTTCAACATCCAGGTCGGCACCCGCTTCCGCAAGTGGGTCATCGGCGCGATGTTCGGCTTCGTCGCGGTGTCGCTGCTCGACTTCGTGCTGAGCCTGTTCCACAGCAGCTTCGGCTTCAACGGCCTCGGCCCGATGGGCCTGCTGTCCAGCGTCGTCGGCCTCGGCCTCGGCGTGCTCATGCTGATCCTCGACTTCGACTTCGTCGAGCGCGGCATCGCAGCCGGCCTGCCGGAGCGGGAGTC
The DNA here is from genome assembly GCA_019510315.1 of Propionibacteriales bacterium. GTDB lineage: Bacteria > Actinomycetota > Actinomycetes > Propionibacteriales > Nocardioidaceae > Marmoricola. The sequence goes on along the minus strand of JAEKKP010000216.1, from coordinate 887 downwards.
GTGGCGCGCGGCCTTCGGCCTCACCGTCACGCTGGTCTGGATCTACATCGAGCTGCTGCGGATCCTGGCGATCTTCACGCGGCGCTGACGCCGCTCAGCTGATCGGGACGCCCGACTCCGACGAGATCTCGTCGGGGTCGGGCGTTTCGACGTCCACGGGGGCCGGCCGGCGCCGGCGCATGAGCGTCACCCAGCGGCCGCCGATGCCGCGGGCCGCGCCGTCGACCTCAGTGGCGTCCAGCTCCGTGCCGGGCACCTTCGCCGCCTGGACGGCGGCCCGGCCGATCGAGAGCACGCCCTCGCCGCGGCCGGCCTCGGGCTCATCCTCGTCGGCGGGGGCGAGGCCCAGAGCGGCGAGTGTCGAGGGCACGAGCACGCTGGTCAGGGCGGCGTACCCGGCCGCCGAGGGGTGGAAGCGGTCCGGTCCGAAGAGCAGGGCGGGCGAGGCATCGAACTCGGGACCGAGGATCGAGCCGAGCGAGACGGCGCGTCCGCCGGCCTCGACGACCGCGATTGCCTGCGCCGCGGCCAGTCGACGCGACCACGTGCGGGCGACCTGGCGCAGCGGCTGGGGGATGGGCCGCACCGTGCCGAGGTCGGGACACGTGCCGACCACGACGGCGATGTCGGCCTCCTGGAGCCGGCGGACCGCCTCGCTCAGGTAGCGCACCGACTCCGACGGCAGCGTCTGGTTGGTGACGTCGTTGGCGCCGATCAGGATCACCGCGACGTCGGGCTCGATCCGCAACGCGGCGTCGACCTGCTCGGCCAGCTGGATCGACTTCGCCCCGGAGAAGCAGAACTCCCTCAGGTGCACGCGGCGGTCGGCGCCGGCCGCGACCGCGGAGCCGAGGAGCGCGCCGGGTGTCTGCTCGACCGTGTCGACG
>JAEKKP010000221.1 GCA_019510315.1 Propionibacteriales bacterium | reverse complement strand
AGCTCGGGGCCATCCGCACGATCGTCTCGACGAGCTCGTCGACGTCGGTGGTGTCCAGGCAGATCGGGATCGCGTCGATGCCGCCGAACTGCTTGAACAGCACGGCCTTGCCCTCCATCACCGGCATCGCGGCGCGCGGTCCGATGTCGCCGAGCCCGAGCACGGCGGTGCCGTCGGTGATGACGGCGACGGTGTTGGCCGTCCACGTGTAGTCCGGGTAGATGCTGGGGTCCTCGGCGATCGCTTCGCACACGCGAGCGACGCCGGGCGTGTAGGCCATCGACAGCTCGGCAGGACCGTTGAGCGCGACGGTGGAGGCGATCTCCATCTTGCCGCCGGCGTGCAGCTCGAAGACAGGGTCGTGCGCGCGCGACAGCTCCAGCTCGGCGGGTTGCTCGAGGTCTGGCATGGGGTCAAATGCAACCATGAGGTTGGCTCTCTCGTGACATCGGGAAGCGTGGTTCGACGGTGCTCAACTGCTCGACGCGGACCTTGCGTGAGCCCGCGGAGTAGGCGCCTGAACTGGGGGTGACCCAGCGATCATCGTCTCACAGCGGTGGTGGACGGACCCAGCGAACGACGGCGGGTGTGGCGAAGCCGACATCACCGCCGCGACAGCCAGCTTGGGCGCGGCCACAGCCGGAGGAGTACGACGCCCAGCACGGCATCGTCCGCCAGCGCCCCGCGGTGCCGCGAGTCGACGCCGTCCGCCGGGTTGTCGCTGAGCAGCCACCAGCCCGGCGCCCCGGTGGTCGTCGTACGGGGACCGTCGACGCGTTTCACGGCGAGGGTGTCGTCGGGGAACCGCGCGACCACCACGTCGCCGGCCTGCGGTCGCCGCCCGTAGGCGATGAGCAGCCGGTCTCCGGAGCGCAGCGCCGGGGTCATCGAGTGCCCGTGCACGCGAGCGAGACCCCAGCGAGGGCGTTGTCCCATGCGGAGTAGTGTCGCAAGCGACCGCTCGTGGTCACGCCCGGAGTCGATCTCGTGGTCCGGGCCCACAGCAGCACCACTGAGCAACACCCCCTGAGTAACACCACCAGAGTCAGCCACCAGAGAGGACCTGAGGATGTTCGCGCGACTGTTCGCACCCACCGTCGAGGTTTCGGCCCACTGCGACCTGCCCTGCGGCGTGTACGACCCCGCCCAGGCACGCATCGAGGCCGAGTCGATCAAGGCGATCATCGCCAAGGTCGCCGACAACGACGACCCCGACTTCCGCACCCGCGCGGTGCTCATCAAGGAGCAGCGCTCCGAGCTGGTCAAGCACCACCTCTGGGTGCTGTGGACCGACTACTTCAAGCCCCCGCACTTCGAGAAGTACCCGCAGCTGCACACCCTCGTCAACGAGGCCACCAAGCTCGCCGGTGCGAGCGGCACCAAGGGCACCCTCGACGCCGACGTGGCCGACCAGCTGCTCGCCAAGATCGACGAGATCGCCGAGATCTTCTGGGAGACCAAGAAGGCCTGAGCAAGCTCAGACCTTCTTGGCTCACAGCACGGAGCCGGACTCCCCCGTGGGTCCGGCTCCGTTGCCGTTCGGTCAGGATCAGCTCAAGCCGTACGCCGCGAGCTGGGCTGCGCAGAAGTCGGCATTGAGACCGGTCGAGCCGAGCACGACCCCGAGGAAGTCCAGGAACTCGTCGTCGTTGGGGTCCGCCGGCGTGCCGTTGTCGTCGATGAGGATCTGCACACGGGTCATACCGGGGTCGTGGGCGATCACCTTGCCGGCCGAGTCGTACATGAAGGAGTTGCCGGCGCCGAAGGTGGTGATCGTCAGCGTGCCGTTGCCGTTGTCGGTGACCTGCAGGTCATGGCTCGTCCCGTTCGAGACGATCCTGACCCACGCTCCGCTGGCCACGTCGGTGTAGGTCGCGTCGACCCGCGAGGACTCTCGCGAGTACACGAGACGGTCGGAGCCGTGCGAGTTGTCGAGGAAGCTCCCGTCGACGGTGCCGCTGAGGGCAACGGTCAGTCCGGGGACTCCGCAGAAGTCCGTGAAGGTGTCACCGAGGATCTCGTGGAAACGGCCGCTGTCGAGCGGTCGGGCCGACGCCGGAGCAACGGCTCCCAGGGATCCGAGGACGACCGCCGTGGCAGCGAGGGCGATGGTCATCCGTGCCCCTCGGTTGCGGCGCCGGCGGTCCGGGCGAGGTGAGGGGATGACATTCATGGAGGGCCCTTTCGTGGGAGGTGCTTCTAGGAGACGCGCACCGGTACCGCGCGCACATCCGTGCTGACCCGGATCTCGGGACCGTGCTGGCCCCGGTCCGGGCTCACCATCAACTACGGAGCGGAGTGCCGATCCGTTGTCACGCGGTGGGCCCCCGCGGGCCGACGGACACCGCTGCGAGCCCGGCCTTTCGGATCCGGCTCGGTCCGGATTCCCTTAGGGTTCTTCCCATGCAGCCCGACGCCGAGGTCCGCCTCCCCGCGGACAGCGCCTACGTCGCCGTGCTGCGGATGGCAACCGCCGGACTCGCCGCGCGACTCGACTTCACCCTCGACGACATCGAGGACCTGCGGATGGCCGTGGGCGAGGCGAGCGCCATGCTGCTCGATCGTGCGCGGCCGGGCGGTCGCCTGGTCGGGCGCTTCCGGCTGACCCCCGGGCGGATCGAGGTGCAGGTCTCGGTCGACGCCGTGCAGCCGACCGTGCCGGACATCAGCAGCTTCGCCTGGCAGGTGCTCACCTCGACCGCCAGTGACGTCACCGCCGACGCCGGCGACGACGTCCTCACCATCACCCTTGCAGTCACATCGACGACATCGAGT
>JAEKKP010000167.1 GCA_019510315.1 Propionibacteriales bacterium | reverse complement strand
GTCGAAGTCGTAGAACTGGTGCGCCGGGTCGACGCGGATCTCGGCGATCTCGCTGGTCTCCGGGGAGGCGCCGTCCAGCCCCTGCAGCACGCCGATCTCCACCTCGCGCGCGTCGACGGCGGCAGCCTCGACGAGCACCTTCGGGTCGAACTGCTCGGCCGCCTCGATCGCCGCGCCGAGCTCGTCGGCCGAGTCGACCCGGCTGATCCCGAGGCTCGACCCGGCGCGTGCCGGCTTCACGAAGACCGGGTAGTGCAGCGCGGACACCGACTCCGTCACGGCGGCCGGGTCGCGCTTCCACTCCCCCGGCCGCACCGGCACCCACGGCAGCACGGGCAGGGCCTGGGCCGCGAAGAGCAGCTTCATGTACATCTTGTCGGTGCCGACCGCCGAGGCGAGCACCCCGGCTCCGACGTAGCGGACGCCGGCGAGCTCGAGCAGACCCTGGAGAGTGCCGTCCTGCCCCCACGGGCCGTGCATCACCGGGAACACGACATCGACCTCACCGAGGCTGGTCGGCACATCGGCCGCGTCCTGGACGACGAGCCCGGCGGCCGCACCGTCCGACGGCCGGAGCGCGACCTCCTGCTTGCCGGTCACCGACGGCAGCTCGCCGGCCGGTCCGAGCGCGAGCCGTCCGGGGTCGTTGGACTCCAGCACCCAGCGCCCGTCCGGCGTGATGCCGATCGGGATGACGTCGTACTTGTCCGGGTCGAGCGCTGCGATGACGCTGCCGGCCGACACGCACGAGATCGCGTGCTCGCTCGACCGCCCTCCGAAGACGACGGCGACCCGAGGCTTGCGCGGCGTACTCCCCTGCTCGCTCACCCGCACGACCCTACCCAGCCCTAGCCTTGGCCCATGCGCCCCGCCACCCTCGCCGTCCACGCCGGCCGACCGCCCCGTGACGTCGACCAGCCGCTCAACGTGCCGATCACGATGGCCTCGACGTACGTCGCGGGCGGAGACCTCGAGTACGGGCGGTACGCCAACCCGACCTGGACCGCGTTCGAGGACGCGCTCGGCGGGCTCGAGGGCGGCCGGTGCCTGGCGTTCGCCAGTGGGCTCGCCGTCGTTGCGACGGTCCTCGACCTCGTCGGCCCCGGCGAGACGGTGGTCGCGCCGCGACATGGCTACAACGGCACCACCACGCAGCTGGCCGACCTCGAGGCCCGCGGCCGGGTGCGCGCGCTCCTCGTCGACATCGCGGACACCGAGGCCGTCGTGGCCGCGTGCGCCGACGCGGCACTGGTCTGGGTGGAGTCGCCGACGAACCCGGCGATGGAGGTCGCGGACATCCCCACGATCGCGACCGCCGCCCACGACGCCGGCGCTCGCATGGTCGTCGACAACACCTTTGCGACTCCCGTGCTGCAGCAGCCCCTCGACCTCGGGGCGGACCTCGTCGTGCACTCCGCGACCAAGTACCTCTCCGGCCACGCCGATCTGGTGATGGGCGCAGCGGTCACGAGGGACGACGAGCTGTACGGCGTACTGAAGGGACGACGCGACCTGGCCGGCGCGATCCCCGGCACCTTCGAGGCATGGCTGGCGCTGCGTGGGCTGCGCACGTTGCCGCTCCGCGTCGAGCGGGCGCAGGCGAACGCGACAGAGCTGGCCCGCCGGCTCACCGACCACCCGGCGGTCGTCGAGGTGCGCTACCCCGGGTTCGGCGGGGTCGTCTCGATCGTCCTCAGAGACGCCGACGCGGCCGACGGCCTGACGTCCGGCACCTCGCTGTGGGTGCACGCGACGTCACTCGGCGGAGTCGAGTCCACCTTCGAGCGCCGCCGCCGGTGGCGCTCGGAGCCGTCGACCATCCCTGAGGGGCTGGTCCGGCTGTCGGTGGGGATCGAGGACGTCGAGGACCTCTGGGAGGACCTCGCCGCGGCGCTGCCGACGACCTGACCGACCAGTCCGTCACACAACGGTGACCGTCTCCGTCAACTCGGTGACGGTCCCGGACAGGAAGTTGTGGCAGATGAGCGAGCGAGGTGAGGACCCCGAGCACGACGAGGTACTCGCCGACTCGGTGAGTGGTGCGTTGCTCGCCGCCCTCGAGACGCTCTCGCCCGCCGAGCAGATGGTGTTCGTGCTGCACGAGGTGTTCGCGGTCTCGTTCGAGGAGATCGGCACGATCATCGGCCGGTCACCGGCCGCGACCAGGCAGCTCGCCCGGAAGGCACGGGCCGAGCTCAGTCGCGCTCGGCCTTGGTGTCCCGGGCGATGAAGGCGTCCATCATGTCCCGGGCGCTGATCTCACCACGGACGACGGCGTCCACGTGCTCGGCGATCGGGGCGTCGACCCCGGTGTTGCGGGCCAGCTGCAACAGGGACGAGCACGACTTGGCGCCCTCGGCGACCTGCTTCGTGCTCGCGTAGATCTCCTCGGTGCTCATCCCCTGGCCCAGCTTCTCCCCGAACGACCGGTTGCGCGAGAGCGGCGAGGAGCAGGTCGCGACCAGGTCACCCAGGCCCGCGAGCCCCATGAGCGTCAGCGGGTCGGCTCCGAGCGCCATCGCCAGACGCGCGGTCTCCGCGAGCCCACGCGTGATGACGGACGCGGTGGTGTTGTCACCGAAGCCCAGCCCGACCGCCATCCCGACGGCGAGTCCGACGACGTTCTTGTAGGCGCCGCCGAGCTCGCAGCCGAGCACGTCGGTGCTGCGGTAGGGCCGGAACGCGCGGGAGTGGCAGAGGGACTGCAGCCGGTGCGCGACGTCCTCGTCCGCGCACGCGACGACACTGGCGGCCGGCTCTCGCTGGGCGATCTCGGGGGCGAGGTTGGGCCCGCTGACCACGCCGATCCGCTCCGGACCGGCGCCGGTGACCTCGGCGATCACCTCGCTCATCCGCTTCGTCGTGCCGAGCTCGACGCCCTTCATCAGCGACATCAGGACCGCATCCGCCGGCAGCAGCGGCGCCCACTCGGTGAGGTTCTCGCGGAGGCTCTGCGAGGGCACCGACAGCACCACGAACTCGGCTCCGTCGAGCGCCTCGGCAGGCTTCGTCGTGGCCCGCACCCGCGACGGCAGCTCGACGCCCGGGAAGTAGTCGGCGTTCTCGTGCTTGTCGTTGATGTTCGCGACGACCTCGTCGCGGCGCGCCCACAGGGTGACGTCGTTGCCCGCGTCGGCGAGCACGAGCCCGAACGCCGTACCCCAGGAGCCTGCGCTGAACACCGCTACCCGGGCCATCAGGCTCGCCTCCGCTTGTTCTTGCCCGCATCGTCCTTGTGGGTCTCGTTCTTGTGAGGATTGCCGATCGGCTTGACGCCCGCCGCGCGAGGATCGAAGCGCACGGAGGGCGGGGTCTCGCCGCGCAGCTCGGCGACGAGCTCGGTGATCGCCGCCATGATCCGCTCGGTCGCCTCGTGCAGCACCTCGTTGGTGATCGGCTTGCCCATCAGGTCGGCGAGGTCGACCGGGTCGCCCACCTTGTAGCGAGCCGTGCGCCGCGGGATCGCGTGGTAGCGCAGGGAGTACGCCGGCAGGATCTCCTGAGCTCCCCACTGGCCGATCGGGATCACCGGGCAGCCGGTCTCCAGCGCAATCCGGGCCGCACCGGTCTTGCCGCGCATCGGCCAACCCTCTGGGTCCTTGGTGATCGTGCCCTCGGGATAGACGCCGACGCACTCACCGTCGCGGACGGCGGCGCAGGCCGCCTCGAAGGCCTTGGCCGCGTCGGTGGTGAGGCGCGACACCGGGATCTGCTTGGCGTCACGGACGATGTGCTTGACGACGGGAGTCTCGAAGAGCGCGTCCTTCGCGAGGTAGCGCACCAGGCGTCCGTGTTCGTAGAGCAGCCAGCCCAGCGTCAGGGGGTCGATGTGCGAGACGTGGTTCATCGCGATGACGCAGCCACCGGAGGCCGGGATCTTCTCGCCGTCGATCCATTCGTGCTTCGTCGTGGTGATCAGCAGGGGCTTGATGATCGCCACCACGGTCGCCCAGGCCCAGCCACGCTCCTCCTGGACCTTCCGGACCTTCAGCATGTGCCCACCCCTCCTCCCGCGGTGCCAGATCTCGGCCGTGCAGGAAGAGAGTACCGACGCGGCTGGGAGGATCGTCCCCGTGACGACACCCCGGTTCTCGCTGCTGGTCCCGGTCAAGGACGGACGGGGCGCCAAGACCCGGCTCGGTGGCGTCGACGCGTCCGGGCGCGCACAGCTGATGGCCGCCTTCGCACGCGACGCGATCGGCGCCGCGACGCGCACGCCACTGGTCGAGGTGTACGTCGTCGGGGACCCGTCCGCGATGGCGGAACTCGCCGCCGAGCTCGGCGTACCGGTGCTGCCCGACGAGGGAGAGGGCGACCTCAACCAGGCACTGCGCCGTGCCGCTGCCAGGGTGGCGCGCCCAGGCCGTGGGCTCGCGGCGATGCTCGGCGACCTCCCCTGCCTTCGCACGGACGACCTGGAGCTCGCCCTCGACCGTGCCGGCCGGGCCTACGTCGCTGACGCCGCCGGCACCGGTACGACGCTCCTCCTCGCGCCCCCCGGCGCCGATCTCGACCCGAGGTTCGGCCCGGACTCCGCCGCCGCGCACGCGGCGAGCGGGGCCTTGCCGGTCGCCGGCGAGCTGAGCTCGCTGCGACTCGACGTCGACACCACGGACGACCTCGACCGGGCGATCGGGGTCGGTGTCGGGCTGCACACGGCCGAGGTCCTCGCGCGCCTCGGCCGGTTGCCGCGCCCCTGAAGCCCCCAGGACGCCGAACGGCGGCGCCCCGGATGGGGCGCCGCCGTTGATGCCGGGTGAGCGATCAGCGCTTGCGCGCGGTCTTCTTTGCGGCCTTCTTGGCCGGTGCCTTCTTTGCTGCAGCCTTCTTGGCCGGTGCCTTCTTGGCTGCGGCCTTCTTGGCCGGAGCCTTCTTGGTGGCGGTCTTCTTGGCGGGGGCCTTCTTTGCCGCGACCTTCTTGGCCGGAGCCTTCTTCGCGGTCTTCTTGGCTGCGGCCTTCTTCGCCGGAGCCTTCTTGGCCACGGTCTTCTTCGCCGTGGTCTTCTTGGCTGCGGTCTTCTTGGCGGTCGTCTTCTTCGCCGTGGTCTTCTTGGCCACGGTCTTCTTGGCGGCGGACGCGGACTTCGTCGCCGTCTTCTTCGCCGCGGCCGCGGTGCGGCTCGCGACTGCCACGGGCTTGGAGGCCACCGCTGCTGCCGGCAGCTTCTTGGCACCCGAGACGACGGCCTTGAGCTCCGCGCCGGCGCTGAACTTCGGCACCTGCGTGCGCTTCGACTTCATCCGCTGACCCGTGGCGGGGTTGCGCACCCACCGGGCTTCGCGGACACGCTTCTCGAAGGAGCCGAAACCGGTGATGGCGACCTTCTCGCCCTTTGCGACCTCGCGGGTGATGGTGTCGAGCACCGACTCCAGCGCGTGCGCCGCCGCCTTCTTGTTGCCCTCGTAACGGGCGGCAAGAGCGTCGATCAACTGACTCTTGTTCACAGGATTCCCTTTCGTGAACGACTGGCATCGAGCGCCTTGCTCGACTTTCCCCTTGCACGCTAGGCAAAAGTGAGTGTGCCCACAATGCATGTCGGCGCGTGTCGGCCAGCGAATTCCTGCGGCGTTCGTGCGCATTCCGAAGGCATATTCCACGATCGGCAGAACAGCGCATCACGCAATGACCGAGTTTCCCCTTGCAGGGTTGGGAAAAGTCGCTCGCAACGTCGGAGCAAACCGTCGTGCGAACGACGGGAACGACGTCAGAGCGTCGCGGGCTTCCAGCTCGGCCGACTCGCCTCGAATGCGGCGATCACGTCGTCGTGACCCAACGTGATGCCGATGTCGTCGAGCCCCTCGAGCAGTCGCCAACGCGTGTAGTCGTCGATGTCGAACGAGTCCTCGATCGCGTCAGGTCCGTCGCCGGCCTTCACGGTGCGGCTCTCCAGGTCGACCGTCACGGTCGCGCCGGGGTGGTCGTCGAGGTGGTCCCACAGACGCTGCACGACCTTCTCGTCGACCTGGGCCGCGAGCAGGCCGGACTTGCCCGAGTTGCCGCGGAAGATGTCGGCGAAGCGTGACGAGATCACGACCTTGAAGCCGTAGTTCTGCAGTGCCCACACTGCGTGCTCGCGCGACGAGCCGGTGCCGAAGTCGGGGCCGGCGACGAGGACCGACGCCGCGGCGTACTCGGGGCGATTCAGCACGAAGTCGGGGTCGTTGCGCCAGGCCGCGAACAGGCCGTCCTCGAACCCGGTGCGGGTGACCCTCTTGAGGTAGACCGCGGGGATGATCTGGTCGGTGTCGACGTTGCTGCGCTTCAGCGGCATCGCGACGCCGGTGTGGGTGGTGAACTTGTCCATGTCAGGCCTCCGAGCCGGTCGCGACCAGGTCCGCCGGCGATGACAGCGTGCCGCGCACGGCGGTCGCCGCGGCGACCGGGACGGACACGAGATGGGTGCGGCCGCCCTTGCCCTGGCGGCCCTCGAAGTTGCGGTTCGACGTCGAGGCGCTGCGCTCCCCCGGCGTGAGCTGGTCGGGGTTCATGCCCAGGCACATGGAGCAGCCCGCGCCACGCCACTCGGCGCCGGCCTCCTTGAAGATGACGTCGAGGCCCTCGTCCTCCGCCTGCATGCGCACCCGCACCGACCCGGGTACGACGAGCAGTCGGGTGTCCTTGTCGACCTTGTGGCCCTTGATGATGTCGGCGGCGAGGCGGAGGTCCTCGATCCGGCCGTTGGTGCACGACCCGACGAAGACCGTGTCGACCTTGATGTCGCGCATCGGGGTGCCGGCCTCGAGCCCCATGTACTCCAGGGCCTTCTCGGCCGCCACGCGGTCCTGCTGCTCCTCGAACGACTCCGGGTCCGGCACGGCGCCGCCGAGCGGCACGCCCTGACCCGGGTTGGTGCCCCAGGTGACGAACGGCGTCATCGTCGAGGCGTCGAGCACGATCTCCTCGTCGAACCGCGCGTCGTCGTCGGTGACCAGCGTCTTCCAGTGCGCGACGGCGGCGTCCCAATCGGCACCCTTCGGCGCCTCGGGACGGCCCTCGAGGTAGTCGAAGGTGGTCTGGTCGGGCGCGACGAGGCCGGCCTTCGCGCCCCACTCGATGCTCATGTTGCACACGGTCATCCGGCCCTCCATGGAGAGCTCCTCGATGGCCGGGCCGCGGTACTCGACGATGTAGCCCTGGCCGCCGCCCGTGCCGGTGTGGGTGATCAGCGTCAGCACGAGGTCCTTGGCGGTGACGCCCGGCGGCAGGCTGCCGTTGACGGTGACCGCCATCGTCTTCGGCCGCGCCTGCATCAGCGTCTGCGTGGCGAGCACGTGCTCGACCTCGGAGGTGCCGATGCCGAACGCGATCGCGCCGAACGCGCCGTGGGTGCTCGTGTGGCTGTCGCCGCAGACGATCGTCATGCCGGGCTGCGTCAGGCCGAGCTGCGGGCCGACGACGTGCACGATGCCCTGCTCGACGTCGCCGAGCGGGTGCAGGCGTACGCCGAACTCCTCGGCGTTGCGCCGCAGGGTCTCGACCTGGGTCCTCGAGACCGGGTCGGCGATCGGCTTGTCCCAGTCGAGCGTGGGGACGTTGTGGTCCTCGGTGGCCAGGGTCAGGTCGGGGCGGCGTACCGTGCGACCGGCCAGGCGCAGGCCGTCGAAGGCCTGCGGCGAGGTCACCTCGTGGATCAGGTGGAGGTCGATGTAGAGGAGGTCGGGCTCTCCGTCGGCAGTGCGGACGACGTGCTCGTCCCAGACCTTCTCCGCCAGGGTCTTGCCCATGACCTCTCCTTCCACGTGGTCACACCTGTGTGACCAGCCTCATCTCGAACCTCATCAACCGTACTCTTGCATCCCATGATCTGAGACGGCAGTATTGGTATATGGACAACTCTAGCGGAGTCGGCGTCCTCGACAAGGCCGCCCTCGTACTCGCCGCCCTCGAGTCGGGTCCCGCCACGCTCGCCGGTCTGGTGGCCGGCACGGGGCTCGCCCGGCCGACCGCGCACCGGCTCGCCGTCGCGCTGGAGCACCATCGTCTCGTGGCCCGCGACATGCAGGGCCGGTTCGTGCTCGGCCCCCGTCTCGCCGAGCTCTCCGCCGCCGCCGGCGAGGACCGGCTGCTGGCCGCCGCCGGCCCGGTGCTGGCACGCCTGCGCGACATCACCGGTGAGTCATCCCAGCTGTGGCGCCGCCAGGGTGAGTACCGCGTGTGCGTCGCCGCGGCCGAGCGCCCGAGTGGCCTGCGCGACACGATCCCCGTCGGCTCCCAGCTGACCATGCGTGCCGGCTCGGCCGCGCAGATCCTGCTCGCCTGGGAGGATCCCGAGCGCATCCACCGTGGCCTGCAGAACGCCGCCTTCTCGGCCACCGCCCTGTCGGGCATCCGCCGTCGCGGCTGGGCCCAGTCGGTCGGCGAGCGCGAGCAGGGTGTCGCGTCGGTGTCCGCGCCGGTGCGCTCCCCCAGCGGCAAGGTGATCGCCGCCGTCTCCGTCTCCGGTCCGCTCGAGCGGCTCTCCCGCCAGCCCGGGCGGATGCACGCCCCTGCTGTCCTCGCCGCGGCCGACCGGCTGTCGGAGTCGTTGCGGCGCGCGGCCGCCGAGTAGCGCCGGGGCGAATTCACTACTGAAGTAGTGAATTCGCCCTCACGCCACCAGCAGACCGACCCCGAGCGTCGTCAGCGACACCGCGAGGACCAGCCCGCCGGCGTACACGAGGGCGATGAAGCGGTTCGGCCTGGTCAGGCCCTTGCCGGCCGAGGCCACGAAGAACCCGCCCGGCATGAGGATCGCCGCGACCGGCACGCCCGAGCGGGCGAGCCACCCGAAGGCGCCGGAGAGATCGGTCTGGTCGACGTAGAGCTGGACGAGCAGTCCGAGCACCAGGAGCACTCCGGCGTGGGCATGCCCGGCGCGCGCGAAGCCGATCTGGAACGGGGTCGCGCCGGCGGCGTCCTTCCACAGCTTCACCAGGTACAGGCCACCGGTCTCGACCGTGACCAGCGACAGGAAGAGGATCCCCGCCAGGATCCGGGACTCGTCCGACATGGTTCCTCCATTGGATAGTGCGACTCGCCAATATTAGACAGTCGAACTATCCAATGTCACGATGTATTCCATGTGGATGGCCGAGCTCGCCGCGCGTGCGGGCTGCAGCGTGCCGACTGTCAAGTACTACCTGCGCGAGGGCCTGCTGCACCCAGGCGAGGCGACCGGTGCGACCCGAGCCCGGTACGACGAAACGCACCTGCAGCGCCTTCGCTTGATCCGCGCCCTCACCGAGGTCGGTGGACTCCGGCTCGAGACCGTCCATCAGGTGCTCGACGACATCGCGCACGCGTCGTCGTGGCACGAAGCGGTCGGCAGCGCGCACACCCGGCTGCCCGGGCCGTTCGACGACGAGGCCCCGCCCAGTGCCGAGTCGGCGGCCCGCGTCGAGGCGATGCTCGAGCGGCAGGAGTGGCAGCTCGCACCCGGACACCCCCAGGCCCGCCGGATCGCGCGTGCCCTCGACGTGCTCGACGGCCTCGGGCATCCGGTGAGCGACCGGCTGCTCGACCTGTACGCCGCCGCCCTGCGGCCACTCGCGGCCTACGAGGTCCACGCGGTGCACGACGTCGGTCCTGACGGCGAGCCGGACGTGGAGCCCAGCGTCGAGGCGGCCGTCGTCGGCACCCTCCTCCAGGAGCCGATCCTGCTCGCGATCCGCCGGATCGCCCAGGAGAACGTCTCCCGGAGGCTGGCGGAGGACTGACCTCCCTCCCCTGCTACTCACCCCACGCACCCGGACATGCAATTGTCGCCAACGGGGCTGCCGCGGCGGGCAGCGGTCACATCTGCGACATTCGCATGTCTGGTACGCGGCACGGTCGCCCAGGGACACGGCGCCCGGAATGCCGGGAACCCCGGCACCCGGTCACCCCGGCGCGCCGACCTCAGAACAGAGCGTCCTGCTCGAGCTCGAGCAGCAGCTGCTTGCGGTCGAGCCCACCGGCGTACCCGGTCAGCGAGCCGTCGGCGCCGATCACCCGGTGGCACGGGATCACGATCGGGATCGGGTTGCGGCCGTTGGCGAGGCCAACGGCACGCGACGCGGCGTTCGTGTGCCCGAGTCGGTGCGCGATCTCGCCGTAC
>JAEKKP010000166.1 GCA_019510315.1 Propionibacteriales bacterium | reverse complement strand
ACGCCGTGGGTTGCGTGCCAGCCCAAGGTCGCCAGGTCTCGACTGATCGCTCGCAAGCTCGCTGCTCGACCAGCAGTGGTGGCGTCGCCGTGGGTTGCGTGCCAGCCCAAGGTCGCCAGGTCTCGACTGATCGCTCGCAAGCTCGCTGCTCGACCAGCAGTGGTTGCCCCGCGGTCGGTGGTTGAGCCTGTCGAAACCGGCTACTTCTTGTCCTTGCCGTCCTTGCGCTTCGGCTCGTAGCTGTAGCCATAGGCGTACTGGTAGCCGTAGCCACCCGCGTTGCGCTTCGGGGTCATGTTGACCGCGACGCCGAAGAGGTTCGCGTCGACCTGGCTCAGCCGCAGGCGCGCCTGCTCGAGCTGGTCCTTCGTGGTCTTGCCGTGGCGGACGACGAGGATCGCGCCGTCGACGTCGCGGGCGATGATGGCGGCGTCCGACACCGGCAGCAGCGGCGGCGCATCGATGATCACCATGTCGAACATCTGGTTCAGCTGGTCGAAGAGCCCCTGCGCCGCGTTGGACTGCAGCACCTCGGTGGGGTTGGGCGGGATCGGCCCGCTGGCCAGGAAGTAGACGCCGCTGGCGCCGTGCTTCTGGATGCTCTCGTGCAGGTCGCTGCGGCCGACCAGGACCGTCGTGAGCCCGACCGATCGCTCCAGGCCGAGGACGCTCGCCGCGCGTGGCCGGCGGAGGTCGCCGTCGATCAGCAGCACGCGCTGGCCGGTCTGGGCGAGCGCGATGGCGAGGTTGATCGCCGTCGAGGTCTTGCCCTCGCCGGGCACCGCGCTGGTGATCACCAGCGACTTCGGCCGGGTGTCGAGGTTGAGGAACTGCAGGTTGGTCCGCAGCAACCGGAACGCCTCGACGCGCGGCGCGTGGCTGGCCGCTTCGGTGAGCAGAGGGTGCTTCGGGACGTCGCCGTCGTACGCGATGCTCGCCAGCACCGGCGAGTCGATCGTCCCCTCGATGTCCTTCGTGGACGACACGGTGTTGTCGAGCAGGTCGCGCACCACCGCGGTGCCGAAGCCGATCAGCAGGCCGATCAGGCCGGCGGCGACCAGGTTGAGCGCCACGTTGGGGCTCACCGCCGCCGCGTTGTACGACGCGGGGTCGACCACCGACGCCTTGACGGGGGAGGTTTTGCCAGGGGGCGTCTCGAGGTCGGTGAGGTAGTCGGTCAGCTCCTCGGACTCGGCCTTGGCGATCTGCTGCGCCACCGCCGGGTCGGGGTCGGTCACGGTCAGCAGGATGATCACGGTGCCCGCGCCGACCTCGGAGCTGATCTTGCCGGCGAGCTGGTTGGGCGTGAGGTTGAGGTTCAGCCGGGAGATCACGCGCTGCATGAGCTCGCGGCTGGTGGCGAGGGCGGCGTACGACTGGACCCGCTGGGTGGCGTAGTTGCTCGCCTGGAACGCCTCGATGCTGTTGCCGCTGGTGTCGGTGGAGATGAACACCCGGGCCTTGGACTCGTACTGCGGGGTCTGGGAGTACGTCAGCGCACCCGCGCCGAGCAGGCTCAGCAGGAAGAAGACCACGATGGTCAGCCAACGTCGCTGCGCCATGCGCAACAGCTCTTTGAAATCCACGCTGAACTTTCTGTCTCGGGTGACCACTCGACCACCCGGAGTGTAGACGGAGCGGCGACGCTTCCCGGCCGAGTTCCGAACGTGGCGACCAGTTGAACGATCTCTGGGGCGAAAAGTGACGTGATCGACCAGATTGGCCGGGTCCGGCGACGGATCCTCAGGCGGTCGCCGGCGCCGCTGAGTCGAGCACGAGCGTGACCGGTCCGTCGTTGACCAGCTCGAGGCTCATGTCGGCACCGAACACGCCTCGCTCGACCGATGTGCCGAGCCGTTCGAGCTCGGCACAGACGGCTTCGTAGAGCGGCTCGGCCACCGGCCCGGGCGCGGCGTTCGCCCAGGTCGGCCGGCGGCCCTTGCGGGCGTCGCCGTACAGCGTGAACTGGCTGACCACCAGCACCGCGGCACCGAGGTCCGCCACCGACTGCTCCTCGCGCATGATGCGCAGCTCGCGCACCTTGCGAGCCAGCCAGGCGACCTCGTCCGGCCCGTCGCCGTGGGTGACGCCGACGAGGACGACGATCCCCGGACCGTCGAGGTGCCCGACGACCTCGCCGGCCACGGTCACGGCGGCCCGGGTGACGCGCTGCAGCACGGCTCGCATGGCCCGAGAGTATTCGTGCGGTGGTTCATGGTTGGCTGCAGCCATGGGAGACCTTCTGATCACGGTGGCCCCGACGGGAGCGGAGACCACCAAGGCCGACTGCCCGCAGCTGCCGACCACGCTGGCCGAGCTGGTGGAGACCGCCCGGCGCTGCGAGGCCGCCGGCGCCGCGATGGTCCACGTGCACATCCGGGACGACGAGCACCGGCCGACGCTCGACCTCGGCAGGCTGACCGACACCGTCTCGGCGCTGCGGGAGTCGACCGGACTGGTGGTCCAGCTGTCGACCGGCGGCTCGGTCCACGACCCGCTCGACGACCGGCTCAAGGTGCTCGATGCGGCCCCCGACTCGTGCAGCCTGACCATGGGCACCACGAATTTCGGCGACGACGTCTTCCTCAACCCGTGGCCGTTCGTCTGCGACCTGTACCAGCTCAGTCAGGAGCGCCACGTCGTCCCCGAGTTCGAGCTCTTCGACCTCGGTCACGTCGCTGCCCTCCACCGGCTGCTGGGTCGCTTCGGCCTCCCGTACGGCGGGAAGGTGCACGTCGACCTCGTCATGGGCGTCCCCGGTGGCATGCCGGGCACCGCCGACGCGCTCGTCGCGGCCGTCGCCGCACTGCCGGCCGAGACGACCAGCTGGTCGGCGACCGGCATCGGGCGCAGCACGCTGGCGGTCGGGCTGGCCAGCCTCAGCAAGGGCGGCCACCTGCGGGTCGGCATGGAGGACGTGCTCACCCTCGCCAAGGGCGTGCCGGTCGACCACAACGAGCAGCTGGTCTCCCGTGCGGTCGAGATGGGCCGCCTGGCCCAGCGCACCCCGATGTCCGGCAAGGAGGCCCGCGACCTGCTCGGCCTGGCCTAGCCTTCGTGGGTGGACGACGGCCAGGGAAAGCCTCGCGACGCCGAGAGGGCTGACCTCGCGGACCGGATCCGGCGCGTCGCGGACCAGGGCCGGATCAGCGCGGCCGACCGCGACATCCGGCTGCGCAACGTCGAGTCCGCGCAGAGCAAGAGCGAGCTCGACCTGATGGCACGCGACCTCGACCAGCTCGAGACGACGATCGCCCCGGGCGCGGCGGCTCCCGTGCCTTCCGCCGCCGCAGAGGTCGGCGTGCCCAGCACCGGCGTGCGGGTGGAGGTCAACCGGCGCAACGTCGTCATCGCCGTCGTCTTCGTCGTGGTGACCGTGATCGGACTCGGCGGACTGGTCGCGTTCGGCGCGCGCGGCGGCTCGGACAGCGCCACCGTGACCGACGACGGCCTGCTCGACCCGGTCGCCCCGTCGCTGGCGTCACCCTCCGTCTCGTCGTCGGACCCGTCGGGCACGGCCGCCGGGTCGGCGTACCGGCTGGACGTGCGGGGGATCCGTTGGTTCCTGGACGCATACCGCACCAAGTTCTCCACCACCGACGTCGTCGACCTGACGATGTACGACGACTACGTGGTCGTGCAGGTCCCGCAGCCCGGCACACACCGCCACACCGGCCTCCTCTACCGGCCGGCGAACGGCTGGCAGGACTTCGGCGGCGTGACCGCGGACTTCCCCGGCTCCGAGCCGGTCGACCTGACGGCCCTCGACGTGCCGGCACTCGTCCGCAACATCGCCAAGGCCCGCGAGTCGCTCAACGTCGACGACGTGTCGCAGACCTACGTCATCGTCGACTACCGCCCGGACTTCGACGCGACCGCGAACGTCGACATCCACGTCGCCAACTCGTTCGGCGAGTCGGGCTACCTCGCGACCACGCTCGACGGCTCCGTCGAGCGGGCGTTCCCCTACACGCCCTAGTAGACGAGCGCCTGGACGTCGTCGGCGAGGACCTGCTCAGCGAAGGAGGCAGCGCCGGCGATGCGCGCACCGGGCACCAGGTCGGCCTCGGTGATGCCCCGGCGGGCGGCGCACTGCGTGCACACCACGAGGGACCCTTGCTCGAGGACGAGGTCGCGCGCCTCCGCCAGCGACCCGGCGAGCTCGAGCGTGAAGTCCTCGGCCCGGCCCGGTACGCCGAACCACGCCGCGTCACCGGTGAGCCAGAGCGTCACGTCGGCACCGGCGGCGACCGCCGACGCGGCGACGGTGAACGCCTGGTTGCAGCGCTCGGGATCTTCGGCGCCGGCGGTGCACTTGATGACGAGCGCTCGCATGGCGCAACCCTAGACTGACCGGGTGGAAGCGTTCCTCGTGGTGGTGACGGCCTGCGTGCTGCTCGGCGTCGGCATCTGGGCGCTCGTCGCGAAGCGCCACCTCCTGACCTTCACCGATCCCACCCAGCGCCGACCCGGAGACGACTGACGTGCCGTTCGAGATCCCGCCGAACATCCACCCGAACTGCGCCCGCCTCGCGTGGCTGATCGGCACCTGGGCCGGCAACGGGCACGGCGCGTACCCGACGATCGAGGACTTCCAGTTCGGCCAGGAGATCCTCTTCCAGCAGGACGGCCGGCCGTTCATCCACTTCATGAGCAGGTCGTGGATCATCGACGCGGAGGGCAGCGTCGTGCGCGAGGCGGCCCAGGAGACCGGGTTCATCCGACCGCTGGAGGACGGCACCCTCGAGGTCGTGATGACGCACAACACGGGCTTCGTGGAGATCTGGTACGGCGAGCTGCACCCCGAGGAGCCTCGGTTCGAGATCGTCACCGACACCGTCGCGCGCACCGCGACGGCGAAGGAGTACACCGGCGGGAAGCGCCTCTACGGCTACGTCAACGGCGACCTGCTCTACGCCTTCGACATGGCGGCGATGGGCCAACCGCTGCAGTCCCACACCCACGCGCAGCTGAAACGGCAATGAGTCCGATGGCGACCGAGCCCACGCAGTGGCAGGCGCGGCTCCGCGAGAGCGGCCACCGGCTGACGCCGCAGCGTGAGCTCGTCCTGGCAGCGGTCCAGACGCTCGGCCACGCCACGCCCGACGAGGTGTACGCCGAGGTGCGCACCCATTCCGACGCGATCAACCTCTCCACCGTCTACCGGACCCTCGAGCTCCTCGACGAGCTCGGGCTGATCCACCACGCCCACCTCAGCGACCGGGCCCCGACGTACCACTCGACCTCGGGCCACGAGCACTCCCACCTCGTGTGCCGCGGCTGCCGCAAGGTGATCAGCGTCGAGCGCTCCGACATGGAGGCCGCGCTCGGTCCGCTCGCCGAGCGCGAGGGCTTCGAGCCCGACTACGGACACCTCGCCGTCTTCGGCACCTGCCGCGACTGCGCGCGCGACGACGCCTGATACCTCGTCGGCCCGCGGTATCTGCGCGGGGACCCGCACCTCCCACCTGTGTGACACACACCCGCAGGCCGGGCGATCCGGGCGGCCTGCCGAACTCGGAGGTCCACGCATGTCGCACCGACGCACACTCCTGACCCCAACGGGTCGCCGACGCCTCACCGGCGTCCTCGCCGTCACCGGCCTCGCCTTCGCGGGCCTCGTGGCAGCTCCCTCGTCGGCCTTCGCCGACTCCGGTGCCGTGGGCACCGCTCTCAGCGGGAGCGGCACCATCGGCTCCCAGACCTACTCGTTCACGAGCGGGGCACTCAGCGGGTCGGCGACGTTCGCGGCCGACGCCGACTGGAACCAGTCCGCGGTCGTTGCCGTCGACTGGGACCCCGACAAGGTGCGCCAGGGGCGGAATCTCGACCCGACCGTCCACTACACCCGCCCGGTCAGCGGCACGTTGAGCATCAAGTACTCGGTGAACGGCCACCTCGACCTGGACACGTCCATCGGCACGCTCGGCATGGGCCTGGGTGAGTCGATCACCGCGAGCGGCCCGTGTGCGCTGCAGGCGAGCGGCGCAGCGTACGCCTGCCACCTCGAGAGCGCCAACGTCGGCGTCTTCGACCCGTCCGACTTCGGCTACGGGCTGCCCTACCTCGACATGAAGATGATCTCGGACGTGACGGTGACGCCCGACGCGCTGCACTCCCTGAGGACCGCGAAGACGCCCAGCCAGGTGCTCGGCACCTCGAACCTGAGCCTCGGCGAGGACCCGCAGGTCGATCCGCTGCTCGTCGGCTGCAAGATCCCCGGCGGTGACGGGCTGAGCTACCAGCTCGGTGACTTCTCCTCGACCCCCGGGCTGCACGTCGTCAGCAAGGTCGGCATCGAGGCCGGCTTCATCGTGCCCGTTGCTCCTCCGTTCCCGGGCTACCGCCTCGCGGTCTACACCGACACGGTGACCGTCGCGACCAGCAACGCGAACCTCGACATGTCGGGTGCCGGCGGGTCCGTCGACATGGGCGCGATCAAGGCCAACAACATCGCCCCGACGCTCGGGGCCGTCTCCGCTCCCGACGGCGTCGAGGGCACGCCGATCCAGTTCTCGACGAGCGCGACCGGGCCGTGTGCGTCCGGTGCGACGTACAGCTGGGACTTCGGCGACGGCAGCGGTGCCGGCCACACGGCGACACCGCAGCACAAGTACGCCGACGACGGCACCTACACCGGTCAGGTCGTCGTGACCGACAGCACCGGGCTGACCGACACCAGGGACTTCACCGTCCACGTGGCCAATGCCGCGCCTGTGGTGACCGTCGTGCCTGGTGCTCCGGTGACCGTGCCCTGGGGCAAGCCGCTGACGCTCAAGGCGCAGGCGGTCGACCCGGGTGCGGCAGACCAGTCGACGCTGACCTACGACTGGGACTTCGCCGACGGCGACTCGATCGACAACGGTGGTCCGTCGGAGACGCACTCGTGGGCATCGGTCGGTGACCGGCTGCCGAGCGTGAACGTCTGCGACAAGGACGGCGCCTGCACGCTGAAGACCTTCACGGTGCACGTGCGGTCGCACGCGACCACGCTGGCCTACACCGGCCCGCAGGCTGCGGACTTCAGCTCGACGAGCACGCTGACGGCGTCGCTCGAGGACGAGTTCGGTGCGCCGATCAACAACGCACCTGTCGTGTTCAAGGTCGACGGCGCGACGGTCGGCACCGCGACCACCAACGCCAGCGGCCACGCCAGCCTGGCCTACGTGGTGACGAAGACTGCCGGCAGCCACACCGTCTCGGCGTCGTACGCCGGCTCGGGCCTGTACGACGCGAACACCAGCGCCGACACGCCGTTCGCGGTCTCGGCGATGGCCAGCCACATCACCTACACCGGTGGTCTCAAGGGTGCGCCGAACAAGGCCACCGCCGTCTCCGCGACGGTGGTCGACGCTCTCGGCCGTCCGCTGGCCGGCTACCCGGTCACGTTCACGATCGGCAGCCAGACGGCGACCGCGACGACCAACACCGCCGGCGTGGCCGCCACGCAGATCGTGCTGACCCAGAAGCCGGCGTTCTACCCGCTGACGGCGTCGTGGGCCGGTGACCCGGGCAAGTACCTCGGGGACACGACCACCGCGCAGTTCAGCCTGAACAAGAAGTAGCCCTCTCCCTCCCTCCAGCCGGGTCGGCGGTCCCAGACCGCCGGCCCGGCACCCTTCTGCCCAGCCCCCGGCGCCCGCGCGGAATGCCCCCACCCGGCACACTGTTGGGATGGACATGACCAGCCCGCTGACCAGCCCCCTCCTCGGGCTGCCCGGTGCCGTCGCGGGCGCCGGCATCGACGCGCCGGTCGCCGCCCACTACGGCTCGTTCAACCTCGAGCAGCGCGCGCTGGCGGCGGGGGAGGGCTTCGTGGACCTGTCCCACCGCGGCGTCGTCCGCGTCACCGGACCCGACCGGCTGGAGTGGCTGCACTCGCTGACCACCCAGCACCTCAGTGGCCTCGAGGCGGGCCGTCCGACGGTCGCCTTGGTCCTCTCGCCGCAGGGACACGTCGAGCACGCGATGTACGCCGTCGACGACGGCGAGGCGTTCACCGCCCACGTCGAGCCCGGCACGGCCCCCGCACTGGTCGAGTGGCTCGACCGGATGCGCTTCCTCATGCAGGTCGAGGTCACCGACGCGACCGGCGAGCTGGCCGTCGCCTGGCGGCCGGACGCGACCGGCGACGGAGCTGGTCGTTACGACCTGGTCCCGCGCGATCGCCTCGAGGCGTACGCCGAGGCGGCGGGCCCGGCCGCCGGCCTGTGGGCCTTCGAGGCCCTCCGGATCGCGCGCGGCGAGCCACGGTTCGGCATCGACACCGACGAGCGCACGATCCCCAACGAGGTCGGCTGGGTCCCGACGGGTTCGCCCGTGGAAGAGACGACCCCGTGGACGGCGGTGCACCTCGACAAGGGTTGCTACCGCGGCCAGGAGACCGTCGCGCGCGTGCACACGCTGGGCCGGCCGCCGCGGCGGCTGACGCTGCTGCACCTCGACGGCTCGGCCAATCGCCTGCCCGAGCCCGGCACGCCACTCCAGTACGACGGCCGCGAGATCGGCTTCGTCGGCTCATCTGCCCGCCACCACGAGCTCGGCCCGATCGCACTCGGACTGGTCAAGCGCGCCGTACCCCTCGACGTGACGCTCGACGCCGACGGGCTGCCCGCCGCGCAGGAGGTCGTCGTCGATCCCGAGATCGGGCTGCACGCCCGGCCCCGGCTCGGCTGAACCCGCAGGCCCGCTCGATAGGCTGAGCGGATGCACCGGCTCCGCAACGGCGTCCAGAATTACGACTGGGGATCGCTTGACGCCATCCCGCGGTTCCTCGGCGACGACAAGGTCTCCGACCGCCCGGTGGCAGAGGTCTGGATCGGCACCCACCCGTTGATGCCGTCGGCCGCAGTCGACGGCGACGGCACCGAGCAACCCCTCTCCCAGGTCGCCGGCGACCTGCCGTTCATGGTCAAGCTGCTCGCCGCCAACCAGCCGCTGTCGCTGCAGGTGCACCCTTCGCGGTCGCTGGCCGAGGCCGGTTACCAGCGCGAGGACGAGGCCGGCGTACCGGTCGACTCGCCGCAGCGGGTCTACAAGGACCGCAACCACAAGCCCGAGATGGTCTACGCGCTCAGCACCTTCGACAGCCTCATCGGGTTCCGCCCGACGGCCGAGATCCTGCGGGTCCTCGGACCGCTCGACACGCCGTTGTGCCGGCGGTTGGCCGACGACCTCCGCGCCGACCCGGGCTTCGCCGGCATCGTACGGCGAGTCGAGTGGCTGCTGAGCACGCCGATCGACCCGGCCGAGGTGCACCAGGTGGTCGCCGCCTGCCGGGGGTTCGCGGCGCGGGGCATGGACGTCAAGCGCGCCTACCGCACGGTGGTGGAGATCGCCGAGCACCACCCCGACGACGTCGGCGTGGTGATCTCGCTGATGCTCAACCGGATGACGCTGCAGCCCGGTGAGGCGGCGTACCTCGAGACCGGCGTGATGCACGCCCACCTCAAGGGGCTGTGCCTCGAGGTGATGGCCACCTCCGACAACGTGCTGCGCGCGGGCCTGACCACCAAGCACGTCGACCCGACCGGGCTCGTCGCCTGCCTCGACATCGGCATGGCCCGGGTCGCCCGGGTCACGCCCGACTACGTCGACAGCGACACGGAGGTGTTCTCACCCGCCGACGTGGAGTTCGCGCTTGCCGTCACCCAGATCTCGTACGCCGCCCCCGACGGGGTCGAGCTCGTCGGCACCGATCGCAGCGTGCTGATCTGCACCGGTGGCGAGGTGGTCGTCCGCACCGCCCGCGGCGAGAAGATCTCGCTGGTCCGCGGCGAGTCCGTCTACCTCGGCCCCGAGGACCACCGCGCCGTGGTCCAGGGCCTCGGCGAGGTGGCCCAGGCCTACGAGCCCCGCTCGCGCGCGGTCCACTCCCGCCTCGTCGACGTGCTCTGACGCTGGTCCTAATCCTCGGGACGTCCGTCGGCCAGCCACTGCGCGAGGCCGCCCAGGCCGGTCGCCCATCGACCCAGGTCGGTGTGCTCACCGTGGCCCACGACGACCTTCAGCAGCTCCGCCATGGCAGCGTCGCCACGACCGGCTTCGTTCAAGGTGAGAGCGAGGAAGACCCGCACGGAGTCCGACTCGGGGA
>JAEKKP010000165.1 GCA_019510315.1 Propionibacteriales bacterium | reverse complement strand
GGCCCGGTCGGCGCCCGCTGACCATCGGTCAGGACGGGCGACCGAGGACCGCGTGGGTCCCGACCGCGCGGGCGACGACGACGCCGCCCTGCGTCACCTCGGCCTCGGTCGAACCGATCCGGCCGCCGACGCCGACGCAGCGGCCTCGGCACACCAGCGTCGCGCCGGGCTGCGCATCGCGGACGTACTGCACGCTGAGGTGCACGTGCGGTGCAGCGACCCCGACCGGCACGCGCGCGTGCACCGCCCAGCCGGTCGTGGTGTCCAGCAGCGAGGCGAGGAAGCCGCCGTGCACTATCCCGCCGCCGTTGCAGTGCTCCGGACCGGGATCGGCCTCGACCACGGCCTCGTGCTCGTCGACGCCGACGTAGCGGAAGCCCAGGAGCGCCGAGAACGGGCCGGGCGTCGGTCCGTCGGCGTGCGGGTCCGGTTGGGTCACGCGATCAGCGTCCTCAGGTCGAGCCCCATCGGGGAGTCCAGCGGGAGGTCCCCGGCTTGCACGACCGCGCGAGCGATCGGACGGAGGAGGTGGGTCAGCTCGGCGAGCTCCGCGTCGGAGAGGACGGCGTAGGCAGGAGCGGCGAGCGCGTCGGTACGCCGCTCGACCTCCGCCTTCAAGGCCCGGCCGGCGTCGGTGAGCCCGCCGTCGAGCGCGAGCCCGCGGTCGCGCAGGGCAGCGATGTGCCCGCCCCACTCCTCGTCGCCGAAGTCGCGCGCGACGGTGTAGACCTCGCGTGGCGAGCCGGTGGCGAGTGCATGGAACACGTGCGACTCGCGGCCGCCGATCCCGGCGGCCATCAGCGCCGCGATGTGGCCCTCGCCCCGGTGCTCGCGCAGCAGTGTGGCCGCGTGCCAGAGGCGGGCAACCGGCTCGTCGGGCTCGGGAAGGCGGCGGTTCGCGGCGTACAGCGCGCGACCCTCGAGGGGCGCGGCCGCGGCGGCTCTCGATGCCAGGGCGCCGGCGCGTTCGACCTCGGGTCCGTCCGCCGCGGTGCCGAGGTGTCGGCGGAGCGCGGCGACCGACCCGTGCTCACGGGCCGCCAGTGCGGCCTGCGGCGAGGTCAGCTCCCACGCTGACGGAAGTGCCCGCGCCACGCGGTCGTGGGAGAAGTTGTAGAACAGCGCATGTACCAGCTCGGCACCCGCAGGACCGAGCGGAGCGGCCCGGTTGGCGAAGTAACCCATCCAGAAGCCGCGACAGCCGGCCTCTCGCAGGGCCTCGAGCGGCTCCGGCGAGAAGTACACGACCGCATGCACCGGCTCGAGCAAGGTCCACAGCTCGCGCGCCGCTCCCGGCCGGTCGTCCATGGTGCAGTTCTACGCGATCACGGGTGGCACCGCAGCGTGGCCTGCGTCACGGTGACGAGTCGTCGACGAACCCGCGGACGAGGGCGGCGACCTCGCCCGCGGCCCGGTCGTTGAGGTGGATGTTGTCGGTGAGCACCACCCGGCCGGCGCGCGCGGAGATCTTGTCCCACCGTCGCCGCAGCAGCTTTCGCTGGATCATCGCCGAGCGGATCTCCTTCATCGTCCCGTCGAACGGCTCGGCGGTGGACGACGCCTCGACGAGCGCGGCGAGGCGGGCATTGAGCGGCAGCACCGCCACGTCGTACCTCGCCGCGACCTCCCGGATCACCTCGTTGAACAGGCCGACCCGGACGTTGAACGCGCCGTCCAGGTCCTCGCCGACCGGCGGCAGGTCGACCAGCGCCAGCCGCGCCGAGGTGTCCGACCGGAGCCGGAGGACGATCTGGTCCAGCCACGTGCGGAAGGTGTCGAGGGTCGGGTGCTCGGGCGGCTCCTGACGGTCGTAGGACCGGCGCCACGCATCGTGCATGCTGGCCATCACGTCGTTGGTCCCGATCATCACGACCACGACATCCGGGCGGGCATCGATGACGGCGTCGATCTCCCGCAGCAGGCTGCAGGACAGGAAGCCGCTCCAGCCCGCGTTGACGACGACGTAGCCACGCCGCCCGAGGTCGCGCTGGAGCAGGCGGACCCAGTTCGCGCTCCAGACGCCATGGGTGAGGCTGTCACCGGCACACACGACGACCTGTCGGGCATCGGCGGGGCGGGCGCTGTCGAGGAACTTCTTGAGCGTGGGTGCAGTCACGCGATCTACCTCCGGGCCCGCAGGACCGACCTGCCGGCGAGTGGCAATCTAGCCATCGCCGTCGCCGCGTGGGAGGTGTTGGCAGAACTCGCTAGAGAAGGGATCGGACGTGGAGCCGATGGTGGAGCCGAGGATGGGGCCGGGGTGGAGCCGCCTGTCGGAATCGAACCGACGACCTATTCATTACGAGTGAATCGCTCTACCGACTGAGCTAAGGCGGCGCTGTGTCCAGCAGGCCAGAGGACCGTCAGCCGGGCACGCCGGACGAGTATAGGGGCGGCGCCGGTGGCGGAAGAAACCGGATCAGCACTTCAGGTCGGGCTTGGGGACGTCGCCCTTGATCAGCCATCCCTCGACCGCGGCGTCGACGCAGCTGTTGCCGCGCTGGAAGCCCGTGTGGCCGTCGCCGTCGCGGGTGATGAGCGTGCCGGAGTCGAGCTGGGCCGCCAGCGCCTGCGCCCACTTGAGCGGGGTCGCGGGGTCGCGCGTCGTGCCGACGACGACGATCGGCGGTGCTCCCTTGGCATGGAGCGCGACGGTGTGCTGGCCGGTCTGCACGGGCCAGTCGGAGCAGGTCGAGAGCCCGTAGGCGAAGGCGCGCCCGAAGGTCGGTGACACCTTCTCGAACTGCGCGAAGTGGGAAGGTACGTCGCTGGTCGGTATGTAGTCGTCGTGGTCGAGGCAGTTGACGGCGTACAGCGCCTCCATCGAGTTGTCGTTGTAGCTGCTCGGGCCTCGCGAGGTGTAGAGGTCGGCGAGCCCGAGGAGGTTGCTGCCGGTGCCCTCGTCCATGGCCTGCTTGAGCCCGGCCGTGAGCTGCGACCAGTAGCTCTTCACGTACAGCGGCATCCAGATGCCGAGCGTGGCCAGGCCCTCGGTCAGCTGGCGGTCACCGCCCGTCGGCAACGGCTTCTTGTCCACGGCGAGGAGGAACGACTTGATCTTCAGCAGACCGCCGTCGACGGAGTCACCGAGGAAGCAGCTCCCGCGGTCGACGCAGTCGGTGACGTAGGCGCGGAGGGCGGTCTCGAACCCATGTGCCTGCTGGAGAGAGAGCTGCTCGTTGGACAGCGACGGGTCGATCGCGCCGTCGAGCACGAACCGACCGACGTGGTGGGGAAAGAGGTCGGCGTAGGTCGCGCCGAGGAAGGTGCCGTACGACGCGCCGAGGTAGTCGAGCTTCCGCTCGCCGAGCGCCGCACGCAGGATGTCCATGTCGCGGGCGGCCTCGCGCGTGGACATGTGCCGGGTCAGGTCACCGCTGTGCGTCAGGCAGCCGTCGCCGAACGCCCGGATGAGCCCGTCCATCTCCGCACGCTCGGCGTCGGTGTCGGGATCGGGGTCGAAGGCGACGAGCTGGTCGAGCTGCTTGGTGCCGACGCACTGCACCGGATCGAACTGCAGCGAGCCGGCCGCGGCGTACTGCACACCGGATCCGCCGGGACCGCCGGGGTTGACCACGAGCGAGCCGATCCGGTGGCCCTGTGCCGGCACCTCGAGCACCGCGAGGTGCAGCGTCTTGCCCGCCGGGTCGGCGTAGTCGAGCGGCACGGTGAGCAAGCTGCACTTGTCGCGGCCGCAGTCGCGCCAGTTCAGCTTCTGGTCGTAGAACCGGGCGAGCGTGGGATCGGTGGTCGGCATCGGTCCGGTCTCGCTCGGGCTCGGCTCCGCGGCGCTCGTCGTCGGCGTCGCGGCGGGATCGTCGTCACCCGACACCGCGCGCCAGCGCGATCGCGAACACCAGCACGCCCACCAGCACCCCGGCCACGACCGAGCTGCGCCGCGGCGGCGCGCCCGAGGACTCGGGCTCGGTCGGCGGCTCAGGGGTGTACGACATGCGAAGAGCCTAGGGCGTGTGGCCCAGCCTCCGGACGCCCGAGGGAGCAGCTGTGGAACGCGCCGATCAGTCGCCGAGCCGGAGCGCGACCATCAGCGACTCCAGCGCCAGCATGGGCGGCACGTTGAACTCCAGCATCTGCTCACGGGCCTCGAAGACGGCGTCGATGCGGCGCAGGTTGTCCTCCGGCGAGGTCGCGGCCGCGAGCCGCTCCACGTCGGCCCGGACCTCCTCGTTGACGACGTCGGAGGCCGCGCCCAGCTGCAGGGTGAGGGCGTCGCGGTACACCGAGACCAGGTCCATGAGGCCGCGGTCGACCACGTCGAGGTGCCGACGCTTGGCGCGGGTCTTCTGCGACTTCTCCAGGTCGCGCAGGGCCGGGGCGTACTCGCGCGGGCGGCGGCCGCGCTCGACGACGCCGTACATGCGGTCGAGATCGTCCTTCTCCCGTGCGTCGTGGCTGCCGGTGAGGGAGTCGGCCTCGTCCTTGGCAACGTCGTGAAGGGTCGCGGCCGCGAGCATGCACGCGCGCAGCGAGGTCAGGCTCGCCGGGATCCGCACCACCTGGCGGCGGCGCTCCCGGCTGTCCTCGTCGCGGGCGAGACCGCGCGCGCGACCGATGTGGCCCTGGCTCGCGCGGGCGGCATGCAGGGCGACATCGGCCGGCACCTGGTCGCGCGTGCGCAGGAAGTCGGCCACGTCGGCGGTGCTGGGGGTGGCGAGCACGACAAGCCTGGTGCGCGACCGGATCGTCGGGAGCACGTCCTCGACCGTGGGCGCGCAGAGCAGCCAGATCGTGCGGGCGTTGGGCTCCTCGACCGCCTTCAGCAGCGCGTTGGCCGCCGGCTCCGTGAGCCGGTCGGCATCCTCGATCACCATCACCTGGTAGCGCCGACCGACCGGAGCCAGCGCGGCGGTGCGGACCAGCTCGCGGACGTCGTCGACACCGATCGAGAGCTTCTCGGTGCGGGTGACCCGTACGTCGGGGTGCGAGCCGACCGACACGCTGTGGCAGGAGTGGCACTCGCCGCAACCGCCCTGCTCGCACTGGAGCGCGGCCGCGAAGGCGAGCGCGGCGTTGGAGCGGCCCGACCCGGGCGGGCCCGTGAACAACCAGGCGTGGGTCATGTCGCCGGCCACCGCCTGGCGGAGCCGTGCGATGACCGGACCCTGGCCGACGAGGTCGTCCCAGACGGTCATCACAGGTGGCCTGCGACGCGCTCGCGGATCAGGGCCGCGATCTCGTCCTTGTCGGCGCGCGCGTCGACGACGAGGTAGTGATCAGGGTTGGCGGCAGCGAGCGCGAGGAAGCCCTCGCGTGCACGCCGGTGGAAGTCCAGCGACTCGGCCTCGATCCGGTCTCGCTCCTCGAAGCGGCCGAGGCCGGCGGCCGGCTCGACGTCGAGCAGGACGGTCAAGTGCGGGCGCAGGTCGCCGGTGGCCCAGCGCAGGACGTGCTCGAGCTCGGCGGCGTCGATGCCGCGACCGGTGCCCTGGTAGGCGAGAGAGGTGTCGACGTAGCGGTCGGTGATCACCACCGAGCCGGCGGCGAGCGCCGGGCGCACGACCTTCTGCACGTGCTCCGCCTTGTCCGCGGCGTAGAGCAGGGCCTCGGTGCGGTCGGCGAGGTGGCCGGTGGCGGGGTCGAGGACGATCCGGCGGATGTCCTGCCCGACGTGGGTGTCGCCGGGCTCGAACGTGAGGAGCACGTCGTGTCCCTGGGCGACCAGCCAGTCGCGAAGGAGACCGGCCTGGGTGGACTTGCCGGCCCCCTCGCCGCCCTCGAAGCAGAGGAAGAGACCGGTGTCGGCGTACACACCCTTGGCCGCGGTCGTCACGCGCACACCCTAGACGCGGCCACCGTCAGGACTTCTTGGCGGCCTTCTTCGCCGTCTTCTTGGCCGTCTTCTTGGTGGTCTTCTTCGCCGGCCGCTTGGCCGCCTTCTTGGCCGGACCCTTGGCGCGGCGCTCGGCAAGCAGCTCGGCTGCGCGTTCGAGGGTGACCGACTCGACGGAGTCGTCCTTGCGGAGGGTGGCGTTGTACTCGCCGTCGGTGACGTACTCGCCGAACCGGCCGGCCTTGACCACGACCGGCTGGCCGGACACCGGGTCGTTGCCCAGCTCCTTGAGCGGCGGCGCGGCCGCGGCCCGGCCGCGGGCCTTGGGCTGTGCGTAGATGGCGAGCGCCTGCTCGAGGGTGATGTCGAACAGCTGCTGCTCGGTCTCCAGCGAGCGCGAGTCGGTGCCCTTCTTCAGGTACGGCCCGTAGCGGCCGTTCTGCGCGGTGATCTCCTCGCCGCTCTCGGGGTCGGCACCGACCACGCGCGGCAGCGACAGCAGCCGCAGCGCCTCGTCGAGCGTCACGGTGTCGAGCGACATGTCCTTGAACAGCGACCCGGTGCGCGCCTTCTGCTTCTTCGGGGCGTCCTCGGGCAGGACCTCGGTGACGTAGGGGCCGTAGCGACCGTTGCGCGCGACGACTGTGTGACCCGTGCCCGGGTCGGTGCCGAGCTCCTTCTCCGCGCCCGCCGGGTTCGCGAGCAGCTCACGGGCCATCGCCTCGGTGAGCTCGTCCGGCGGCAGGTCCTCGGGCACGTTGGCGCGCGGCTTGCCGTCTCCCTCGACGGTGGTGTCCTCGACGTACGGGCCGTAGCGACCGACGCGCAGGTCGACACCGCTCGGCTCGCCGCCGGGCGTGAGCACCGGGAAGGTGGCCAGCTCCTTGGCATCGATCTCGCCCAGCTCGGTGACCAGCTTCTTGAGGCCCTCGACGTCGGCGCTGCCGAAGTAGAACTCCGCGAGCTCGGTCTCGAGGTTCTTGCGGCCGCCGGCGATCTCGTCGAGGACGTCCTCCATGCGGGCCGTGAACTCGTAGGAGACCAGGCGCGCGAAGTGTTCCTCGAGCAGCCGGATCACCGAGAACGCCAGCCACGCGGGCACCAGCGCGGTGCCCTTCTTGTAGACGTAGCCGCGGTTCAGGATCGTGCCGATGATCGAGGCGTACGTCGAGGGCCGCCCGATCTCGCGCTTCTCCAGCTCGGAGATGAGCGAGGCCTCGGTGTAGCGCGCCGGCGGCTTCGTCTCGTGGCCGCTGGCCCGCAGGCTCGCCGCATTCACAGCGGCGCCCTCGGAGAGGTTCGGCAGCCGGCTCTCCTGGTCGTCGCGAGCGGCGTCGGCGTCGTCCGTGCTCTCGACGTAGGCCTTGAGGAAGCCGTGGAAGGTGATCGTGCGGCCGCTCGCCGAGAACACGACGTCCTCGCCGTCGGCCGAGGGCCCGCCGAGCCGGATCGTCAGCGAGTTGCCGGCCGCGTCCTTCATCTGCGACGCGATCGTGCGCATCCAGATCAGCTCGTAGAGCCGGAACTGGTCGCCGGTCAGGCCGGTCTGCGCCGGTGTCCGGAACGAGTCCCCGGCCGGGCGGATGGCCTCGTGCGCCTCCTGGGCGTTCTTCACCTTCGAGGCGTAGACCCGGGGTGCGTCGGGGACGTACTCGGCGCCGTACAGCTCCCTCGCCTGGCTGCGGGCCGCGTTGAGCGCGGTGTCCGACAGCGTCGTGGAGTCGGTGCGCATGTAGGTGATGAAGCCGTTCTCGTAGAGGCGCTGTGCCACCGACATCGTCGAGGACGCACTGAAACCGAGCTTGCGGCTGGCCTCCTGCTGCAGCGTCGTCGTGCGGAACGGCGCGTACGGCTTGCGGGTGTACGGCTTGGACTCCACCGAGCGGACCGTGAACGCCGTGTCGTGCAGCGCCTCCACCAGCATCTCGGCGCGAGCCTGGTTGACGTGCACGACCTTGGCGCCCGGCTTCAGCGCGCCGTCGTCACCGAAGTCCGCGCCACGGGCGACCCGCGCGTCGTCGATCGAGTGCAGCTTGGCCGGGAACATCCGTTGCTCGTGGTCGGGACCCGCGTCGAAGGTGCCCTCGAGGTCCCAGTACGACGCGGCGCGGAACGCCATCCGCTCGCGCTCGCGGTCGACGACGAGCCGGGTGGCGACCGACTGGACCCGGCCGGCGGAGAGGCCGGACATGACCTTCTTCCACAGCACCGGAGAGACCTCGTAGCCGTAGAGCCGGTCCAGGATGCGGCGGGCTTCCTGCGCCTCGACCAGGTCCATGTCGATCTCGCGCGGCGACTCGACCGCGGCCTGGATCGCCTGCGGGGTGATCTCGTGGAACACCATCCGCTTGACCGGCAGGTCCGCCTTCGGCTTCAGCTCGTCGAGCAGGTGCCAGGCGATCGCCTCGCCCTCGCGGTCCTCGTCGGTGGCGAGGTAGAGCTCGTCGGCGTCCTTCAGCAGGGCCTTGAGCTTGGTGATGTGCGCCTTCTTGTCGCGCGAGACGACGTACACGGGCTTGAACCCGTCGTCGACGTTCACGCCGAGGCGGGCCCACGGCTCGCCCTTGATCTTGGCCGGGATGTCCGCAGCGGTCTGGGGCAGGTCGCGGATGTGTCCGATCGACGACTCCACGACGTAGCCCCGGCCGAGGTAGCCCTCGATGGTGCGGGCCTTGGCCGGTGACTCGACGATGACGAGCTTGTGTGCCACTTCTGCTGCGGTTTCCTTCGCGGTATGGCGGGTTGCCGGGACACAAGGTAGCGCGCGGTCCTGCCGACACGGCCTTCGCGTCCAGCGGGCCGGTGCCCGCGGAGCCCTATCCGAGCTCGAGGAATCCCTCGGTGACCAGCTCCCGCACGCCGGCCAGGCGGTCCCGCGCGGACACCTCGGCACCGAGGATCTGGTCGAGCGCGAGGAGGAGCCGGCCGAGGGTCAGCTCACCGTCACACGCTCCGGCGAGCGCTGCCTCGACGGTGTCGACCTGGCGTGCGCGGCGCAGCCCGCGTTGCTGGCGCAGCACGATCCGGCCCGGGTGCTCGGCGCCGACAGCGCCATGGGTCTCCTGCACGACGTCGGCGCGCAGCCGCAGCCGCGTGCCGAGCAGCGCCCGGTCGTCGAGGGCTGCCAGGGCGGTCACCCGAGTGAAGTGCGCGGCCACTTCCGGGCCGAGAGGCTGCTCGACCTCCCAGCGCCACTCCTCGAGCCGCAGATCGGGGGTGCTCGTCTCCACCCGGCGCAGGTTGATCCAGCCGAAGCCGACCGCCTCGATCCCCTGGTCGTCGAACCACGACAGCCAGGTGTCGTAGCGCTGCAGGTAGTCGGCTGCACCGTGGAGGCCGGCGTCCTTGAGCCAGAGCTCGACGTACTCGGCCGGGTCGAGGACCTCGCGCTGGATCACCCAGGCGTCGCAGCCCTGCAACCAGTCGGCGAGGCGTTCGTCCCAGGGCCGGTCGCGCAGGACGGACCAGTTCGCCAGCACCTGGCCGGTGCCGCCGGGCACGAGGTGATGCGGCAGTGCCCGGACGATCTGCTCGACGACGCCGTCTCCCGGCACGCCCGAGTCGCGGTAGACCAGTGGCCGGCCGGTCGCCGGTGAGATCACGAACGGCGGGTTGGTCACGACGAGGTCGAAGAGCTCACCGGCCACGGGTTCGAACAGGCTGCCCTCGCGGAACTGGATCCCGGTGGTCGAGCCTGTCGAGATCCCGTTGAGCTCGGCGTTCAGGCCGGCCAGCCACAGCGCGCGCTGGTTGACGTCGGTCGCGACCACATGACTCGCGTGCGTCGTCAGGTGCAGCGCCTGCACACCGCAACCGGTGCCGAGGTCGAGCGCACGGCCCACCGGCTCGCGGACCGTGAGCTCTGCGAGCGAGGTCGCCGCCGGGCTGATACCGAGCACGTGGTCGGCGTCGACCCGGTTCGGGCTGCCGTCGAGCCCGGGAGTCAGGTCGGAGAGCACCCACAGGTTGCCGGTCTCCGTGCCGTAGGGACGCAGGTCCACCCGGGCGGCCACCTCGCCGACCGACCGCTCGAGGACGCCCGCAGCGCACAGTGCGTCGAGCAGGCCGGGAAGTGCCCGCTCGACGGCGCCGACCGGCGCCGTGGCCTGCAGCGGCCAGAGCCGGGTCAGCGTCTCGAGCGCCGACCCGCCCGTCGTACGGCGAAGACCCGGCATCGTCTCGTTGCGGTGCAGGGCCGCGTGCGCCGTCGTACCGAGCAGCGCGGAGACACCGTCGTAGGTGTAGTCGGCGGCGACGAGCGCCTCGCGCAGCCGCGGAATCCAGTCGGGCACGACTCGACCCTAGAGACCCTCGTCGGCAGGACGCAGAACGGGCCTCCACCGAGTGATGGAGGCCCGTTGCTGCTGAGTGATTCGGCTACGCCGTCGTGGCGGTCTCCGCCGCAGCAGGCTCGTCGCCGCCGATGGCGACCTCGCGCTGCTTGGAGATGTAGACCGCGACCGCGATGATCGCGACGGCGACGACCGCAATCACGATCCGGAGCCCGTCGTGCTGGTCCTTGCCGACGCTCATGGAGACGACGGCACTGGCGATCAGCAGCGAGACCAGGTTCATCACCTTGATCAGCGGGTTGATCGCCGGGCCGGCAGTGTCCTTGAACGGGTCGCCGACGGTGTCACCGATGATCGTGGCCTCGTGAGCCGACGAGCCCTTGCCGCCGTGGTGGCCGTCCTCGACGAGCTTCTTGGCGTTGTCCCAGGCGCCGCCCGAGTTGGCCAGGAAGATCGCCATCAGGGTGCCGGTGCCGATGGCGCCGGCGAGGAAGCCGGCCAGCGACGCGACCCCCAGGCCGAAGCCGACGGCGATCGGTGCGAGCACCGCCAGCAGACCCGGCGTCACCAGCTCGCGCAGCGAGTCCTTGGTGACGATGTCGACGACCTTGCCGTACTCCGGACGGCCGGTGCCCTCCATGATCCCGGGGATCTCGCGGAACTGACGGCGGACCTCGAAGACCACGGCTCCGGCGGCCCGGCCGACGGCGTTGATCGCCAGGCCCGCGAACAGGAACACCACCGCTGCGCCGAGGAGCACCCCGACGAGGACGGCGGGGTTGAACACGAAGAAGTCGGAGAGGGAGAACTCGGTCGCCCTCGACTTCACGAGCTCGTCCAGCACCGACGTGGCGTAGGAGCCGAACAGCGCCGTCGCCGCGAGCACGGCGGTCGCGATCGCGATGCCCTTGGTGATCGCCTTCGTCGTGTTGCCGACCGCGTCGAGCTCGGTGAGGATCTGCGCACCGGCCGGGCTGACGTCGCCCGACATCTCCGCGATGCCCTGGGCGTTGTCCGAGACGGGGCCGAAGGTGTCCATCGCCACGATCACGCCGACCGTGGTGAGCAGGCCGCACCCGGCCAGGGAGACCGCGAACAGCGAGATCGTCAGCGACCCGGTGCCGAGCAGGAAGGCGCCGAAGACGGCCGCACCGATCACCAGCGTGGTGTACACCGCCGACTCGAAGCCGACCGCGAGGCCGGACAGGATCACGGTCGCCGCACCGGTCAGCGACGTCTTGCCGACGTCCTTGACGGGCTTGAACTCGGTGCCGGTGAAGTAGCCGGTCAGCGCCAGGATGCCGGCGGACATGACGATGCCGATCACGACGGCCGCCGACGCGATCAGACGCGGGTCGCCGTCGGGACCACTGCTGGAGATCCGGTCGAGCACGTTGGCAGGTACGCCGTCGAACTTGCCGAAGCTGCTCGGCAGGTACACGAACGACAGGATGATCGACGCGACAGCTCCGACCGCGGCCGAGATGTAGAACGCGCGGTTGATGGTCTTCAGGCCGTTCTCACCGGGTCGGGGCACGGTCAGGTAGACGCCGAGGACGGCGGTCAGGGCACCGATCGCCGGGATCAGGAGCGGGAACACGAGCCCCTTGTCGCCGAAGGCCTGCGAGCCGAGGATCAGCGCGGCGACCAGCGTGACGGCGTACGACTCGAAGAGGTCGGCGGCCATGCCGGCGCAGTCACCGACGTTGTCGCCGACGTTGTCGGCGATCGTGGCGGCGTTGCGCGGGTCGTCCTCGGGGATGTTCTGCTCGACCTTGCCGACCAGGTCGGCGCCGACGTCGGCGGCCTTGGTGAAGATGCCGCCACCGACACGCATGAACATGGCGAGGAGGGCGGCGCCGAAGCCGAAGCCCTCGAGCACGTGCGGGGCCTCGTCCTTGAAGATGATGACCACGATGCTGGCGCCGAGGAGGCCCAGGCCGACGGTGAGCATGCCGACCGTGGCTCCGGTGCGGAACCCGATCTTCATGGCCGGGTCGCGGCCGGTCTCGTTGGCCGCGGCGGCCACGCGCAGGTTGGCCTTCACGGCGAGTGACATGCCGAGATAGCCGACCGAGGCGGAGAATCCTGCTCCCACCAGGAAGAACAGCGAACGGCCGATGCGGACCCCCCAGTCGTCTGCGGGGAGGGCGAGCAGGGCGACGAAGGCGATCGCGGCGAAGACCGCCAGCGTGCGGAACTGACGCGTGAGGTAGGCGTTGGCGCCCTCCTGCACCGCGTGCGCGATGTTCTTCATGTTGTCGGTGCCCTCGCCGGCTGCCAGGACCTCGTTGCGGAACATCGCTGCCATGGCGAGCGCGCCGAGCGCGATCACCGCCACGACGACGACGAGCACGAGGTTGGAGCCGTCGAGCTGCACGACATCGGGAATGAGCCCGGTCATCGATTCTCCTCGGTGTGATTCGGCTTACACAGACCGCGGCGGAGTCTACGCAGGTGTGACCCCCGTCATGACGGAGGGGTGAGCCAGATCACGCGCCGCGGCGGCGATCTCGGCGGGCTCAGGCCTCGAGCGCGGCGGCCTCGGAGTCGTGGATCGTGAAGACCTTGGCCAGGCCGGTGATCCGGAAGATCTTCAGCAGGCGGTCCTGGCTGCAGATCAGCTCCATCGACCCCTCCTGCGCCCGCACCTTCTTCAGCCCGCCGACGAGGACGCCCAGGCCGGTGGAGTCGAGGAACTCGACCTTCTCCATGTCGATCAGGAGGTCGTGGTGCCCGCCGTTGACCAGCTCGGTGATCTTGTCGCGCAGCTTGGGGGCTGTGTAGACGTCGATCTCGCCTCCGACGGTGACGACCGTGCGGTCGGCCACCTCACGGGTCTCGAGCGAAAGGTCCACAGTCTCTCCCAAGCATCATGCGGGCATGTCGCGCCGTCGAAGGGGCGATGTTGCGTTCGTCATTCAATCACGACTGGACCCGAACGCGACCGCGCGACGAGCGGGCCGCCGCGGCAGTCGGCGGCCGCTGTCAGACTCAACGCGTGAGCACGATCCCGCTGGAGTCGCTGGTCGAGCGGCTCACGGGCGCCCCCGGTCGCGACGACCGGCTCACGCATCTCGAGGTGCTGCCACCGCGGGCAGCGCGCACGTGCGCCTGGCCCGAGTGGGCGCACCCGGCGGTGGTCGAGGCGTGGCAGCGGGTCGGCGTACCCCTGCCGTGGGAGCACCAGGCCGAGGCCGCGACGCTCGCGCACGACGGCCAGCACACCGTGATCTCCACGGGCACCGCCTCGGGCAAGTCGCTCGGCTACCTCTTGCCAGGCCTCAGCGCGATCCTCGAGGCGCGCGGACCCAAGGGCCAGCGCGGCGCGGCCGTGCTCTACCTGTCGCCGACCAAGGCGCTCGCCCAGGACCAGCTGGCGGCCGTGCGCAGGCTCGCCGTCCCCGACCTGCGCGCCGCGACCCACGACGGCGACTCCTCCCCGGAGGAGCGCGAGTGGACCCGCGACCACGCCGAGTACGTCCTCACCAACCCCGACATGCTGCACCGCTCGCTGCTGCCCGGACACGAGCGCTGGTCGCGGTTCTTCTCGGCCTTGCGCTACGTCGTGATCGACGAGTGCCACCACTACCGCGGCGTGTTCGGCGCCCACGTCGCGCAGGTGATCCGCAGGCTGCGCAGGGTCGCGGCGCTGTACGGCGCTGCCCGCCGGCTCACCGGGCTGCCGGTCGTCGCGGTCACCGACGACGCCTCGCCTCGCGGGCGGGTCGCGCTCGCCCTGTGGGAGCCGCCGTTCGTCTCCCACGCCGGCGAGCACGGTGCCCCGGTACGCCGCTCCGTGACCGCCGAGCTCGCCGACCTGCTCACCGACCTGGTGGTCGACCGGGTGCGCACCCTGGCGTTCGTCCGCTCCCGCAAGGGCGCGGAAGCCGTGGCGCTCGGGGCACGCCGGCTGCTCGCCGAGGTCGATCCCGTGCTCGCGGACAGCGTGGCGGCGTACCGCGGTGGCTACCTCCCCGAGGAGCGCCGGGCGCTCGAGCAGGCGCTCCGCAGCGGCCGCCTGATCGGGCTCGCCGCCACCAATGCCCTGGAGCTGGGCATCGACGTGTCCGGCCTCGACGCCGTGCTGCTCGGCGGCTTCCCGGGCACCCGCGCGGCGCTGTGGCAGCAGGTCGGTCGGGCCGGTCGCACCGGCGGCGACGCCCTGGGCGTGATGGTGGCGCGCGACGACCCGCTGGACACCTACCTGGTGAACCACCCGGAGGCCCTGTTCGGACGACCGGTGGAGGCGACCGTCTTCGACCCGGACAACCCCTACGTGCTCGGACCACATCTCTGCGCGGCGGCCGCCGAGTCGCCACTGACGGAGGAAGGGCTCGACCTGTTCGGCCCGGGTGCACGAAGTGCAGTCGAGGCCCTGACGGCCGCCGGGCTCCTGCGCCGCCGGCCGCACGGCTGGTACTGGACCGACCGCCGGCGGGCGTCCGACCTCGCCGACATCCGGTCCTCGGGCGGTGCACCGGTCCGCCTGGTCGAGGAGGACACCGGACGCGTGCTCGGCACCGTCGACCACGCTTCCTCCCACGGCACGGCACACGCCGGCGCGGTCTACCTGCACCAGGGCGAGAGCTACCTGGTGCACGAGCTGGACCTCGAGGAGTCGGTGGCGATCGTGTCGCGCGCCGACGTCGACTACTCGACCTCGGCCCGCGAGATCACCGACATCACGATCGTCGGCGAGCGGCTGCACGAGGCCTGGGGACCCGCGCGGCTGTCCTTCGGCTCGGTGCGGGTCACCCACCAGGTCGTGTCGTACCTGAAGCGGCGCGTCCCCAGTGGCGAGGTGCTCGGCGAGCACCCGCTCGACCTGCCGGAGCGCACGCTGGAGACCGCCGCGGTGTGGTGGACGCTGCCCGACGACGTGCTCGACGACTGCGGCCTCGACGTCGCCGACCTGCCCGGAGCCGCACACGCGGCGGAGCACGCCGCGATCGGACTGCTGCCGCTCTTCGCGACCTGCGACCGCTGGGACATCGGCGGAGTGTCGACCGCTCGCCATGCCGACACCGGCCAGCTCACGGTGTTCGTGCACGACGGTCATCCCGGTGGCGCCGGGTTCTCCGAGCGCGGGTTCCACACCGCGGCCGACTGGCTCGAGGCCACTCGCGACGCCATCGACTCTTGCGGCTGCGCGGACGGCTGCCCCTCGTGCGTGCAGTCCCCCAAGTGCGGCAACCAGAACAACCCGCTCGACAAGGCCGGAGCCGTGCGGCTCCTGGACCTGCTGCTCAGCGGGGTCCCGACGGCATAGTGCCGGTCGCGGCACCTGGCAGCGCGGTCTGCGGACCGGCGCGCGCACGCGCCGGCACCTCGTCGCCGCCGAGGACCAGCGGCAACGTGACAGAGGTGGCGACCAGCACCGTCGCCCCCTCGACGAGACAGCTCGTCACCACCGCCTCGTTGCGCTCGGCCGTGCGGGTCGCCGCGGCGCACGGGTCGCCATCGCGCTGCAGCGCCGTGGCCCCCGCGAGCGAGGCGAGGTCTGCGGCCACCTGGGCTTGTCGATGAGCGAGCACGATCGCCACCGTGCCGACGCAGATCGCCGACACGAGGACGAGAACGCCGACCAGGCCGACGGACACCGCAGTCGCGGCCCCGCGGTCGTCGCGCGAGCGGGTGCCGCTCACGGCAGCTCCACCTCGTGGCCCGGCTCCTGGGCGGCGAGCGCAGTGGCTCGCGCGTGGTAGCTCGGCAGGAACCCGAAGAGCCCTCCCGGCCCCGTGACCGGGGCGTCGACCGTCACCGCGACGGTCTCGCCCTCGTCGGTCACGGAGATCTGTGCGCCCGCGGTGGCGACCCGCCGCCCGAGGCCGATGCTGGTTGCCCGGTCGTCCCCGCGGGCCACTGCCCGCGCGGTCTCGCGAGCCGCGTCCAGGGCGCGGACCTGGGTGGCGCCGAGGGAGACCAGCCAGACCAGACCGAGCGTGAAGAGCAGCAGCACCGGCAGCACGATCGCCGCCTCGGCGGTCACCGCACCGGCCTCGTCGCGCTGTCGTGCCATCGGTCGTCCTCTCGTCATCATGTGGCTGCGTCTCCGCAGTGGTCGGCGGGGAGCGATGCCCATGCCCCTGCGCCCGCGCTCCCCGCCGACCGGCCTGTGGCACCCGTGCACACGGCGTACTCGGCGGTGGTCGCGCCGGCCTCGTCACGCCCCTGGATCGTGGTCCTGTCCATCGCAATCTCCTGACATCTCGAGCCACCCGACGTGGCGTTTTCCCTTGCAGGGATGAGATTTCTCGCTGCGGGGCGACCTCGCGACCGGCGATCCGGCGACGGTGGAGAACCCGCGCGGTGCGCGGGGTGTGGACGGTCGGCG
Organism: Propionibacteriales bacterium; assembly: GCA_019510315.1. Taxonomy (GTDB): domain Bacteria; phylum Actinomycetota; class Actinomycetes; order Propionibacteriales; family Nocardioidaceae; genus Marmoricola. The sequence goes on along the minus strand of JAEKKP010000165.1, from coordinate 13,601 downwards.
GTCACCCGAAAAGCCGCATCGCGGAGAAGACACCCGCCACCATCGGGACGACGCCGAGCAGCAGGAACGCCGGCAGGAAGCAGATCCCGAGCGGGGCTGCGGCGCGTACCTCCACGCTCCGCGCAAGGGCATCCGTGCGCGACCGCGCCTGTGCCCCCAGCTCGACCGCGAGACTGCCGACGAGGTCGGCCACGGAGGCACCTGACTGGTGGGCTCGGGCCATCGCACGGCCGAGCGGACGCAGCTGCGGATGCTCCGCCAGGGCGCGCCAGACAGCCACCGGGTCGACGCCGAGGGCGAGCCGATGTCGCACGAGCCGCAGCTCGTCGGCGACGGCTCCGGGGAGTGCGTCGGCAACGGCGTCGAGCGCGGTGGATGTCGCGGCGCCGGCCTCGAGGCAGGCGCCGAGCAGGTGCACAGCGGTCGGGAGGTCGCGCTCGAGCTCCTCGCGTCGTCGCCGGGCCGCTGGGCTCTCCGCCTTGCCGAGCACCCGCCACGCAACGGCCGCACCGACGACCCCGGCGAGGACGCCGATCACGCCGCCGACGAAGACAAACGCACCGACGAAGGCCAGTGCGACCAGGACCGGGCGCAGCCGCAGCAGTGCCGCGCGGTCGTCCGTGACCCGCCCGGGTGCCGGAGCTCGCCGTCGCAGGCGGGCCGGTGGTGGTGCGACGAGGACCGCCGCCGCTGCGGCCGCGACGGCGCCGACGAGCGCACTCGCGCTCATCGGCGGCCGAGGACCTGGTCGGAGATGCGAGCCAGCCAGGAGAGGCCGGCGTACTCGAGCCCCAGCCCGACGCAGAGGCACACCAACCCGGGGAGCGTGTCCAGCAGGAACCCGAATGGGTCACCACCGAGGCTGCCGCCGAGCAGCAGGACGCCGAGGGGCAGCGCGGCGAGCAGCCGGGCAGTGGCCTGGGCGGCCGCCATCTCGGTGGCGACGACCCGTGCCGTGGCACGTTCGGCGCGCAGGCGCTCGGCGGCCATCGCCAGGGCACCGGCGAGACCGGCGCCCGACCGGTGCGCGACCTGCCAGGCCGCTGCCACGATCCGCAGCTGGCCGGCACCCGGCCGCCGGCCGAGCTCGCGCAAGGCGGTCGGGACGTCGGCGCCCAACGCCGCTGCAGACGCGACGGTCGCGAGCTCCGGCCAGTCCTCGGCCGCCGCGGTCAGGGCCGTCACCGGCGGCTGCCCGGCACGCAGGTCGGACGCCAGGGCCTCGCACATCGCGAGCACCTGCTCCGCCCGCCCTTCCGCGGCAGCACTGCGGCGGCGCCGCGCGACCTCCCGGGACACCGCGGCAACGACGGCCAGACCGACGCCGGCGAGCACGATCCGGCGGCCGTCGAGGAGCACCACCGCGGTGACCCCGAGGAGGACCGCGAGCGGTGCGCCCAGCCTCGGCAGGCGAGGAGCATCGGCGGCTGGGAGCGCGGTGGCTCCCGGCAGGACGAGGGCCGCCGCGACAGCGGCGAGGCCGGCAACGATCAGGCCCGTCATCGGGCGAGCAGCTCCTCCAACCGGTCGAACGCGGGCCCGGCCGACACCTGGAGCCGGTCGTCGAAGGTGACCGCCGGCGTGACGACGACCTCAGGTCCCTCACGACGGATCACGCCGACGTCGCGCACGCGGCGCCGGCCGCGCGCCGGCCGATGGAGGTGCACGACGAGGTCGACGGCGGACTCGAGCTGACCGAGCGCTGCCTCGCGGGGCAGCCCGGCGGCCATCGCCAGGCTGGCAACACGGTTGGGCACGTCGACCGCCGAGTTGGCGTGCAGTGTGCCGCAGCCACCCTCGTGCCCGGTGTTCATCGCCGCCAGCAGGTCGACGACCTCGGCACCGCGGACCTCGCCGACGACCAGCCGGTCGGGCCGCATCCGCAGTGCCTGACGGACGAGAGTGCGCACGGTGACCTCCCCCGAGCCCTCGATGTTGGGCGGCCGCGCCTCGAGCGCGACCACATGCGGGTGGTCGGGTCGCAGCTCACTGGAGTCCTCGACCAGCACCAGCCGGTCGCCGGTGTCACAGAGCGAGAGGAGAGCGTTGAGCAACGTCGTCTTGCCCGACCCGGTGCCACCGCTGACGAGGAACGCCAGCCGCCGGGCGACGATGCGTCCGAGGAGGGCCGCGCCCTCGTCGCCGACTGCCCCGGCTGCCCTGAGGTCGTCGAGGGAGAACACCCTGCGACGCGGGATCCTCAGCGAGAGCACCGTGCCGGGCCGCGCGATCGGCGCGAGCACCGCGTGGAACCTGGTGCCGTCGGGCAGCCGGAGGTCGACGTACGGCGACGCGTCGTCGAGCCGACGGCCGCCAGCAGCGGCAAGGCGCTGCGCGAGCCGGCGCACGGACTCGTCGTCGGGGAACGAGAGGCCGGCCGGCTCGAGGCCGTCGCCTCGGTCGAGCCACACCTGGCCTGCGCCGTTGACGAGCACGTCGGTCACCCCAGGCAGCGCGAGCAGGGGCTCGAGCGGACCGGCGCCGTGCACGTCGCGGCGCAAGGCGTCGTGGACCGCCAGCACGGTCGCATCGCCTACCGGTCGGCCGTCCTCCCTCAGTGCTTGCGCGACGCGCTGCGGACTGAGCTGGGAACCGTCGCGCGCAAGGTGGTCCCGGACGGCGGCCAGCACGTCGTCAGGTACGCCGAGCATGGTCATGCCGCCGACGCCTGGCGCGACGCCGTGACGACCGCGGCCGCCTGCCGGGCCGCGCGTGCGAGGGTGCCGCGCGGCGAACGGAGCGGACCCACACCCAGGCTGATCGCCTCGTCGAGGCCGCGTTGGTCACCCATCGTCGCCACGACGGGCAGGCCCAGCAGCCGACTGACCTCCCGCGGCGCGACACCGGCGGCGGCACCGCGCAGCACCAGGCTCGTGCCCGGACCGGACGGCAGCCGCCGGGCGACGCGGGCCGCGGCGGTGACGGCCGGGACCGTGAGGGTCGTGACGAGCAGGACGTGGTCGCAACGGGTGAGCACCTCGTCGACCACTGGGTCCGGGTGCCGCGGCACGTCGACCACGACCGTCGCGAACCCCCTCCGGCCGGCGGAGAGCGCCTCGCGCATCGCGAACGCCTGGAGGGTCGGCGTCCGGTCGACGGGCCAGGTCAGCACCGAGAGCCGGTCGCGTCGGGGCAGCGCCTCGCGCAGGGAGCGGGCGCTCAGCCGTCCCGTCGCCTGCATGAGGGCGTCCCACCGGATCCCGTCGACCTCCTCCAGGCCGAGCACCCGGTCGATCCCGGCGCCGAGCACGTCGGCATCGACGACGAGAGTGCCGCCCGCGGTGGCGCAGACCTGCGCCAGCGCGGCGGCGAACACCGTCGCGCCGACGCCACCGGCACCGCCGACGACACCGACCGTGACCCCCGGAGACCCGGCGCCGTCACCGACATCGGTGAGCAGCTCGACGAGCCAGGACTCCGACGTCGGCAGGCCGGCGACCGTCTCGGCGCCGACCGCCAACGCGTGCCGGAAGAGGTCGTCGGCCAGCGGCCCCCGGCCGACGACGTGCACCCGTCCCCGGCGCGGCGGGCGGCTGCGAGCGAGGTCGGCGGCGCGGTCGGCGCCCACCAGCACGACGGGGGCCGAGGACCAGGAGCGCAACGCTGGTGCACACTCGCGGGCGACGTCGGGCGTGACCCCGGCGGCCGCGGCCAGCCGGACCAGGTCGGCGAGCAGCAGGTCGTCGTCGGTGACCACGAGCGGAGCAGGCGTGGGATCGGTCATGGCAGCAGGTTGGCCCCGCCCGGGCCCTGAGCCGACGACCACCGGGCGGTCCTGTGCACGGCGGTCGAAGCCGCGTGCCTGTGGACGCCAACCGGCGGGCCGTCACCAGAGCCCGAGCAGCCCCCCGCCGATCCGGGCGACGAACGCCACGACGACCACGATGAAGAAGACCCGCACGAAGCGCGCGCCCCGCGACACGGCGATGCGCGCGCCGGCGTACCCGCCGAGCAGGTTGCACGCACCCATCAGCAGGCCGACCCGCCACAGCACGGCGTCCTGCGGGACGAAGACGCACAGTGCCGCCAGGTTGGTCGCCCAGTTCGCCATCCGAGCCTTCGCCGAGGCCTCGAGGAACGAGTAGCCGAGCAGCCCGACGAGGGTGAAGACGAAGAACGACCCGGTGCCCGGACCGAGTGCGCCGTCGTACGCCCCGACGACGAGGCCGGCACCCATCGCGGCGAGGGTGTGGCGATGTCCGCTGAAGCGCAGCTCGGTGGCGGCGCCCAGTCCGGGCCGGAGAACGACGTAGCCGCCGACCGCGACCAGCACCACGAGCACGATCGGCTGGAACGACTCCTTGGGGATGTGCGAGGCGACGAACGCCCCGCCGGTCGAGCCGAGAAAGGCGAAGAGCATCAACGGCACGAACGTCCCGGCGTGCGGCCGAACGCGGCGGTAGTAGGTCACGGAGCTGACCGACGTGCCGCAGATCGAGCCCAGCTTGTTGGTCGCCAGCACCTGCACCGGGCTTGCCCCGGGCAGCCCGAGAACGAGTGCAGGCAGCTGGATCAGGCCGCCGCCGCCCACGACCGCGTCGACGAAGCCTGCCGCCAGGGCGGCGAGCGCCAGCAGCACGAGCGTGGTCGGTTCGGGCACGGATCGACCCTAGGGGTGGCGTACGCCGCACCCGCTGGAACGCCCTCGGCGACGGGGTCCGCCTCCGTAGACTGCCCGCCATGAGCCTTGTCGCTCGGCCCACTGCGGCGTTCTTCGACCTGGACAAGACGATCATCGCCAGGTCGAGCGCGTTCGCGTTCAGCAAGGAGTTCCAGGCCAGTGGCCTGATCTCCCGAGGAGCCGTGCTGCGCAGCGCCTACGCCCAGTTCGTGTACCTCGTCGGAGGCGCCGACCACGACCAGATGGAGAAGATGCGGCAGTTCATGTCGCAGCTGGTCGCCGGCTGGGACGTGCAGACCGTGCGCGACATCGTCGCCGACACGTTGCACAACATCGTCGAGCCGCTGGTCTACGACGAGGCCGTCGACCTGATCGAGGAGCACCACGCCGCCGGGCGCGACGTGATCATCGTGTCCACGAGCGGTGCCGAGATGGTCGAGCCGATCGGCATGCTGCTCGGCGCGGACCACGTGGTGGCCACCCGCATGGAGGTCGCCGACGGCAAGTACACCGGAAAGATCCGCTTCTACGCGTACGCCGAGAACAAGGCCAAGGCGATCTCCGACCTGGCCCGCAAGCGGGGCTACGACCTCGCCGGCAGCTACGCGTACAGCGACTCGATGACCGACGTCCACATGCTCGAGATCGTCGGCCACCCGTACGCCGTCAACCCCGACAAGGAGCTGCGCCGCGTCGCCCGCGACCGTGGCTGGCCGGTGCTGGTCTTCGAGCGGCCGGTCGCCCTGCGCAGCCGGGTCAAGCTGCCGCCGGCCAAGCCCACGCTGGCTGCCCTGGCCATCGCCGGGATGGCGGGCGTGGGCGCTGCGGTGTGGCTCAACGCCCGCCGCGGCAAGCGCAGCCGGTCGTGGTTGTGAGGGTGCCGCGAAAGTCAACCCTCGCCGCCGGTTGAAGTGCTGTGGGGACAGGCGTAGACAGGAACCACACAACTCCAGACCAGCACATGGATGCGGTACCCACGCTCCGACCTACCCTTCCTACAGGGCGTCGACATCCGGGACATTCCCGGAGCGACAGTTGGTACAACGTGCAGCTTGGTAACCGAATCGCATGTGTTCGAGCGGCATCGAAGATCTCTTCGGTGCCGCTCATCTGTGTCAGGGCGGCCTTTTCAGGCCAGCGGCGAGGCCTCCATGCCGGCGGTGAACGCCTCGGCGGCATACAGCAGCCAGGCCTGGAGACCGGGGCGGCCGCCGTCGCGGTAGCCGCGCAGGTTGGACTCGTACTCCCGAGCCAGCGCCAGGTGCCCGGCCTCCGGTACGACGACTGACGCAGGATCGACTCCTCGCGCGACGATGACGAGCCGCTCGGCCGCGCGGGCGACGATGCCGTTGTGGGAGGCGAACGGCGCGACCGTCACCAGCTCGGCGTGCACCAGCGCCCCGACGATCAGCGCCGGCACGGACGTCGACAGCAACGTCGAGCCGAGCTCGTTGAGCCGACTCGCCGCCTCGGGTGAGACCGGCCGACCCAGCTCGTTGTCGGCCACGACCCCCTTGCCGGCGAGGGCGTGCAAGCGCGCGAGAGCCTGCAGCGGGGACGTGCCGATCACCGGGACCAGCGAGAGAACTCCGGTGCTCACCCGCAGCGCCGCCTGGGCGGTCTCGTCGGCAGCGCCGTCGCGCACCTCCTGCAGCGAGGACGCCGACCCTTCGAGCACCGCAGACGCGTGCGCGCCGCGCAGCAACGACTCGGCCGTCTGGTCGGGCGTCGTGCGTCGCAGGCCACGGTCGCGCAGCAGCGCGTCGATGCCGTCGCGCGCCGCCGAGAACGCCGACGGCACCCCCTCGAGCTCGGTCAGCCAGGCGAGCGGGTCGGGCGCGGGATCAGGCACGCGGGGAAGGCTATCGGGTAGTTTCGGGGACACGATGAGCGACGAGCTGCGTGACCACGCCCTCTCCTTCGGACCCGTCGCCGAGGCCTACGACCGGGCGCGTCCGTCCTATCCCGCCGAGGCGGCTGCGTGGCTGGTCGGCCCGAAGAGATCGGCCGTCCTCGAGCTCGGGGCCGGCACCGGCAAGCTCACCGAGCTGCTCGTGGCAGCGGGGCACGACGTGGTCGCCACCGACCCGCTCCCGGAGATGCTCGGCAAGCTCCGCTCCCGCGTCCCCCGCGCTCGCGCAGCGGTGGCCACGGCCGAGCGGATCCCGGTCGCGTCACGGTCGGCCGACGTGGTCGTCAGCGCGCAGGCGTTCCACTGGTTCGACCACGACGTCGCGCTCGCCGAGATCGCCCGGGTGCTGCGTCCCGGCGGTGTCCTCGCCCTCGTCTGGAACGCCCGCGACCCGGTCGTCGAGTCGGCGTACTTCGGGCCGGTGGAGCAGCAGGAGTTCCGCTTCTGGCAGAGCCTGCGCCGCGACGACCTGTTCGACCTCGTCCGGTCCCGGTCCTACGTCGCTCTCCTCGACGACGCCGAGCGCGACGAGCTGCTGCGCCGCGTCGGTGCGCTGTACGACGACTACGGCCGCGGTCCCGACGGCATGCAGCTGCCCTACCTGACGCGCTGCTACCGCGCGGTCGTCCAGGCAGCGCCGCCACCGCGCGTGCCCGCCAGCGCCGCACCTGCCGACGACGCCCCGGCGCCACCGGTCGACGACCCCGGCACGCTCCTGATCGACTTCAAGTAGTCGGTCGCACTACGCCTACTGTGGGCCCATGGCACCCTGGCGCTGGCGGCGCCCCGGCCACCTCGCGCGCGAGGCAGACCGGGCCACGTTCCGCACGTTGCACACGGCGTCGCTGACGACCGGGGCGCTGCGCACCGGCCTGACGACCGACTCGGCCGAGCGCTCGGTGCGCCACCTGCGGTCCCTGCTCGCCGCACCCGCCGTGGCCCTGACCGACACCGAGCGACTGCTGGCCTGGGACGGCGCCGCCGAGGTGCACCACCAGGACGCCGGCCCGCTCGCGGTCCGCGGTGTGGCCGACGGCGCCACCACCGTGCGCGACCACGACGGGTTCTCCTGCGGCGACGTGTACTGCCCGATCCGCAAGGCCGTCGTGAGCCCCCTCGTGGTCGAGGACCGGGTCGTCGGCACGCTCCAGGTGTACGCCGGCGGCGCGCCGGCCGGACTCGTGCGGGCCACCGCCGAGGTGGCCTCCTGGGTCTCCGGCCAGCTCGAGCTCGCCGAGCTCGCCGACTCGCGGGCGCGGCTGATGGAGGCCGAGGTCCGGGCACTGCGGGCCCAGATCTCACCGCACTTCATCTACAACGCGCTCAACGCGATCGCGTCGTTCGTCCGCACCGACCCGGACCGTGCACGCGACCTGCTCCTCGACTTCGCCGACTTCACCCGCTACTCCTTCCGCCAGCACGGCGAGTACACGACCCTCGAGGAGGAGCTGCGCTCCATCGAGCGCTACCTGGTGCTCGAGCAGGCGCGCTTCGGCGACCGGCTCGGCGTCACGCTCCGGATCGCACCGGAGGTGCTGCCGGTCACCGTGCCGGTGCTCAGCCTCCAGCCGCTCGTCGAGAACGCGGTGCGGCACGGCCTGGCGGACAAGCCCGACGGCGGCACCATCACCATCCTGGCGGAGGACCACGACCGCGAGGCGGTCATCTCCATCGAGGACGACGGGGTCGGCGAGGACCCGGAGCGGGTCCGCCGGGCGCTCGCGGGCGACGCCTCGATGGACTCGATCGGGCTGGGCAACGTCGACGAGCGGTTGCGATCGGCGTACGGCGACGACTACGGCCTGGTCGTGGAGACGGCACCGGGTGCCGGCACTCGCGTCATCGTCCGCGTGCCGAAGTTCGCGGTCGGGGTGCGGCCGTGACCGAGCTGCCCAGCCGACGACTCAGCGTCCTCGTGGTCGACGACGAGCGGCCGGCGCTCGACGAGCTGGCCTTCCTGCTCGGCCGCGACGACCGGGTCGGCACGGTGATGACGTGCGACTCCGCCCCCGAGGCGCTGCGCGTGCTCGGCGAGGGCGCCTTCGACGCGGTGTTCCTCGACGTCGTCATGCCGGGGCTCGACGGGCTCGAGCTGGCGGCGGTACTGAGCCGGTTCAAGGAGCCGCCTGCGGTGGTCTTCGTGACCGCCCACATGGAGCACGCCGTCGAGGCCTTCGACCTGCGCGCTGCGGACTACGTGCTCAAGCCGGTGCGGGAGGAGCGGCTTCGCGAGGCGGTACGCCGGATCGGTGCCGGCGCCTCTGCCGCACCGGCGGGCGACGACACGCTTCCCGTCGAGCTCGGCGGTGTCACCCGCTTCGTGAACCGCTCCGACGTCTCCTACGTCGAGGCGCAGGGCGACTACGCGCGCCTGCACACCGCGACGGGCAGCCACCTGGTCCGGCTGCCGCTGACGACGCTGGAGCAGCGCTGGGCCGATGCCGGGTTCCTGCGCATCCACCGCTCCCTGCTGGTCTCACTGGCGCACGTCGACGAGATCCGCACCGACAACGGCCGGTGCTCCGTGCTGGTCGCCGGCGCCGAGCTCCAGGTCAGCCGCCGGCACACGCCGGCCCTGCGCGAGCTGGTCCGGCGGTACCGCCAGGGCCTGTCGTGAGCGACGAGCGCCCGGTCCGGGTGAGGGTCACCGGCCCACGCACCGGACACGTGCGCCGCGCCTCGATCGCCTCCGAGATCGACGCCCAGAGCGTGGTCGGCGAGATCTACATGCGGTCGCTGATCCGCTCGCAGCTCAAGCTCGCCCTCGGCGTCGTGCTGCTCCTCGCGCTGTCGGTCGGGAGCCTCCCGCTGCTCTTCGAGCTGAGCCCTGCTGTTCGCCGGGCCCACCTGCTCGGCGTACCGGTGCCGTGGCTGGTGCTCGGCATCGGCGTCTACCCGGTGCTGATCGCGCTGGCCTGGTTCTACGTCCGGCGCGCCGAGCGCAACGAAGCGGCATTCAACGACATGGTCGGCGGCGGTCGCGAGTGAGCACGCTGGCGGTCGTCGCGGTGCTCGTGGTCTCGCTGGCGACGCTCGGCGTGGGCGCCATCGGGTTGCGGATCTCGCGCACCACGAGCGACTTCTACGTCGCCTCGCGCGCGGTCGGCCCCGCGCTCAACGCGTCGGCGATCAGTGGCGAGTACCTGTCGGCGGCGTCGTTCCTCGGCGTCGCCGGTCTCGTCCTGCTGCGCGGGGTCGACATGCTCTGGTACCCGGTCGGCTGGACCGCGGGCTACGTCCTGCTGCTGATCTTCGTCGCGGCGCCGCTGCGGCGCTCGCGCGCCTACACGCTGCCGGACTTCGCGGAGTTCCGCGTCGAGTCGCTGGTGGCGCGGCGCGTGTCGAGCGCTCTCGTCGTGCTGATCGGCGTCTTCTACCTGGTCCCGCAGTTCCAGGGCGCGGGGCTCACCCTCCGGGCCTTGACCGGTGCGCCCACCTGGGTGGGTGCGGTGGTCGTCGCGCTGGTCGTGCTCGCCAACGTCGTCTCCGGTGGCATGCGGAGCATCACCATCGCGCAGGCGTTCCAGTACTGGCTCAAGCTCCTCGCCCTGCTCCTTCCTCTCGCCTTCATGCTCGCGCACTGGCACCGCCACGGTGGCCCGACCGGGCGGCTGCACACGGTCGACTGGGTCGAGCCGATGCAGGGTGCGCACGCGCCGTACCTCGTCTACTCCCTGATCCTCGCGACGTTCCTCGGCACGATGGGCCTGCCGCACGTCGCGGTCCGCTTCTACACCAACCGCGACGGGCGCGCCGCTCGGCGCACGACGGTCGCGGTCCTCGCGATGCTCAGTGCCTTCTACCTGCTGCCGACCCTGTACGGCGTGCTCGGCCGCGTCTTCGCCTCCGACCTGGTCACCTCCGGGCGCTCCGACACCGTCGTGCTCGAGCTGCCGCGACGGATCTTCGACGGGGCGGCGGGTGACCTCCTCACGGCGCTCCTGTGCGCGGGGGCGTTCGCTGCCTTCCTGTCGACCTCCTCCGGACTCGTCGTGTCGGTGGGTGGCGTGATCGGCCAGGACCTGCTCGGTCGCCGGTTCGACGGCGTCACCGCCTTCCGGCTGGCCGGTGTGCTCGCTGCTCTCGCCACGCTCGTGCTCACGCTGCTGTCGTCCGGCCTGGCCGTGGCGCACGCGGTCGAGCTCGCGTTCGCGGTGGCGGCGTCGACGTTCTGCCCGCTCCTGCTGCTGGGCATCTGGTGGCGCGGCCTCACCGCGGCCGGGGCGGTCGCCGGGATGGTGGTCGGTGGTGCGCTCTCCGTCACGGCCGTCGTCAGCGTGATGGTCGGCGAGACCCCGGGGGGATGGGCCGGCGCGGTGTTCGCGCAGCCCGCGTTGTGCACCGTGCCGCTCGCGTTCGCGACGATGGTGGGCGTGTCGCTCGCGACCCGCTCCCGGCTTCCGGTCCACCTCGGCCGGACGATGGTCCGGCTGCACGCCCCGGAAGACTTGGAGCTCGACCGCGGCAGCTACCACCCCGAGGCGGCACACCGCCCGGGGTGAAGCCCGCCGTTCGTCGTACCGGATCGACCGCTCGTCGCGGCGTGACCTGCGCCACAGCGCGCGATCGGCCCGCTGGCCGACGAGCGGTCCGCGACCCCTGCCAGCGGAGTCGGTCGCGCTCCTAGCCTCCGAGCATCACCTACTCAGAGGGAGTTGCCATGACACAGCATCAAGACGCCCCCCTTCCGCGCGCGTCAGTGCCGGGCGCGGCCATCGCCGACCCGGCACCGCTGGGGCTCGGCGCCTTCGCGCTGACCACCTTCGTCCTCAGCGTGATCAACACCGACATGGTGAAGGCGGAGCCGGTCGTCTTCGGCCTCGCACTCGCCTACGGAGGCGTCGCGCAGTTCGCAGCGGGTATGTGGGAGTTCGCGAAGGGCAACACCTTCGGCGCCACGGCGTTCACGTCCTTCGGCGCGTTCTGGATCTCCTTCTGGTACCTCACCGGCAAGACCGACATGACCGGCATCAAGGCCGACGACGCCGCCAACGGCGTGGGTCTCTACCTGCTGGCCTGGGGACTGTTCACGCTCTACATGACCGTGGCGGCCACCCGCGTGAGCGGAGCGGTGCTGGTCGTGTTCGTCCTGCTGACGATCACGTTCTTCATCCTGGCGTGGGGAGAGTTCGCGACCTCCACCGGCATCCACAAGACCGGCGGCTGGTTCGGCATCGCGACGGCGCTCGCCGCCTGGTACGCCTCGTTCGCCGGGGTGACGGCGTTCACCCACAAGCGCCAGCTGGTGCCCGTCGCGCCACGCTGACGAGCGGGTGCAACGCGGTCGCAACCCCCGATGGCGTTGCCTCCTCCCGGCGACACTCGTCGCCGGGAGGATGCACGCCTAGGCTGGCCGGAGAGCCGCGCCGGCCCCTGATTCCTGTCATTCACCGCCAGAGGAGAGATCGTGAGCGAGCAAGCCGAGACCTTGGCCAACCTGTCGCAGGAGAACCGCCGGTTCGAGCCGCCCGCCGCGCTCGCGGCCGAGGCGAACGTCAAGGCGGAGGCCTACGACCGGGCGAAGGCCGACCGGCTCGCCTTCTGGGCGGAGGCGGCCGAGCGGCTCGACTGGGACACCAAGTGGGACGAGGTCCTCGACTGGAGCAATGCCCCGTTCGCGAAGTGGTTCGTCGGCGGCAAGATCAACGCGGCGTACAACTGCCTGGACCGCCACGTCGAGGCCGGCCGGGGCGACAAGGTCGCCTACCACTGGGTCGGCGAGCCGGAGAACGACACCCGCGACATCACCTACGCCGAGCTCAAGGACGAGGTCTGCCGGGCCGCGAACACGCTGATCGACCTCGGGGTGAAGACCGGAGACCGGGTCGCGATCTACATGCCGATGATCCCCGAGACCGTGGTCGCGATGCTGGCGTGCGCGCGGATCGGAGCGCCCCACACCGTCGTCTTCGGCGGGTTCTCCTCGCAGGCGCTGGTCGACCGGATCGAGGACTGCCAGGCCGAGGTCGTCATCACGGCCGACGGCGGCTACCGGCGCGGCGCGCCGGCCGCGCTCAAGCCCGCGGTCGACGAGGCTGCCGAGCGCTGCCCCGAGGTGCGCAAGGTGCTGGTCGTCCGGCGTACCGGCCAGGACGTCGCCTGGAACGACGACCGCGACGTGTGGTGGCACGAGACCGTCGACAAGGCGAGCGCGGACCACACCCCCGAGGCGTTCGACGCCGAGCACCCGCTCTACGTCATGTACACCTCGGGCACGACCGGCAAGCCGAAGGGCATCCTGCACACGACCGGCGGCTACCTGGTCGGCACGTCGTACACCCAGTGGGCGGTCTTCGACCTCAAGCCCGAGACCGACGTGTACTGGACCGCTGCGGACATCGGCTGGGTCACCGGCCACAGCTACATCGTCTACGGACCGTTGTGCAACGGCACCACGTCGGTGATGTACGAGGGCACTCCGGACACCCCGCACAAGGGCCGCTGGTGGGAGATCATCGAGAAGTACAAGGTCAACATCCTGTACTGCGCACCGACGGCGATCCGCACGTTCATGAAATGGGGCAATGACATCCCGGCGAAGTTCGACATGTCCTCACTGCGGGTGATCGGGTCGGTCGGCGAGCCGATCAACCCCGAGGCCTACGTCTGGTACCGCGAGACCATCGGCGGCGGCAACTGCCCGGTCGTCGACACCTGGTGGCAGACCGAGACCGGGCAGATCATGATCAGCCCGCTGCCCGGCGTCACCGCCGGCAAGCCGGGCTCGGCGATGACACCGATGCCGGGCGTGTCGGCCGAGGTGGTCACCGAGGAGGGCCAGATCGTGCCGAACGGGTCGGGCGGCTACCTGGTGCTCACCGAGCCCTGGCCCGCGATGCTGCGCACGATCTGGGGTGACGACGAGCGCTACAAGGACACCTACTGGTCCCGGTACGCCGAGCAGGGCTGGTACTTCGCCGGCGACGGTGCGAAGAAGGACGACGACGGCGACATCTGGCTGCTGGGCCGGGTCGACGACGTGATGAACGTGTCAGGGCACCGGCTGTCGACGACCGAGATCGAGTCGGCACTCGTGTCGCACCCGATGGTGGCCGAGGCCGCCGTCGT
>JAEKKP010000220.1 GCA_019510315.1 Propionibacteriales bacterium | reverse complement strand
CGGGGTTCAGCGCGTTCACGATCAGGCCGTTGCCGATGTACATGCCGACGTGGCTGACCGGGCTGTAGTAGAAGACCAGGTCGCCGGGCTGCAGCTCGCTCTCGGACACCCGCGTGCCGGAGCCCTGCTGGGCGCTGGAGGAGTGCGGCAGGCCGACGCCAGCCATCCCCCACGCGCGCATGGTCAGGCCGGAGCAGTCGTAGGCGTTGGGCCCGGAGGCGCCGTACACGTAGGCCTTGCCGACCTGCGCCATCGCGAACCGGACCGCCGCAGCGGCGCGGCCCGAGGCAGCCACGTCGGGCATGTCACCGGTCCAGCCGCCGGAGAGGATCTTCGCCCGCGCCTCGGCCTCGAGGTGGTCCAGAAGGTCCTGCGCCTTGGCAGCCTTGTCGTCGATCTGCGCCTTCTCGGCCGCCATCTTCTTCTGCAGGGCGGTCAGGCGCGCGGCCTCGTCCTTGACGGCGGCCTTGCGCAGCTTGAGGCGGTCGAGCTGGGTGCTGAACTCCTTCATCACCTCGCCGCGCTGGTTGTTGTACGCCGAGACCGCGTTGAGGTTCGCGAGGAACTTGTCGGGGTTGCTCGAGAGCACGACCTGCGAGGTCGTCGAGAGGGCGTCGCCCTGGTACTGGTCGACGACCATCGAGGCGACCTGCTCGCGCATCGCGTCGACGACCTGCTGCTGGCGAGCGAGGTCCGCGTTGAGGGCGCTGAGCTTGGTATTCGTCTGGGCGAGCTTCACCTGGGCGTCGTTGTACCGCTCCGAGGCCTGCTCGGCGAGGTGGTCGTACGTCGCCACCTGTTTCTTGACGGTCTCCAGATCAGGCTTCGCACTGGCTGAGGGCGTGGCTATGCCGACGCCGACAACCACGAAGGCTGTCATCAGGGAAATCAGGGTCGCTGCGATCGCGGCAATGCGCTTCCGGCCGTTCGGCACGAGCGGACGGTCTCCTCTTTGTCTGACGCCTACCAGGTGAGCTGACGGATTCGGGCGCAAAGATCGCCCTACCAGCACGTCGCGGCCAGTTCATGACCTCAACGCGCCGGATTCACCCCAAGGAACGTGGTTCCCCGGCTCCGGTTTCGCGCTCCCCCGAGAAGCACGACTCCAGACTCGGCGCGGCCCCTGAGCTACCCAGGTCGGTAGCTGGTCCAAGAGCCTGAGGCATGACCATAAAGGAACGGTAACGAGGAGCCAAACCCCCGCCCGCGGAGAGCTGTTGTGTTTTTGACCACTTTGGTCCCATAGGTCACAGGAGTCCCACCAGCCTCAGGCCGACTCAATCTCCGGCCCCGCGACCGGTGTGACCATGCGCAGCGGTGGCACCAGCCCGGAGGTCGCGAGCACCTCGAGCGCCTGCTGCTCCTCCGCGTCGAAGCTGAGCTCCGGCGGCGGCCCGAGCAGGACCGTCACCACGCAGTCGTGGCAGGCGAGCCCGCGGACCAGGCAGGTGTCGCAGTCGATGCGCATGCTCATCGCTTCACTCTCCTTCGCGGCCCGTCGGTGGGCTCGAGACAGACTCTGGCAGCGACCACCGACAAGTCCGCTCAGCCCAGCAGCCGCACCAGCGCCCGAGACCCGATCGCCCGCACGCCGGAGCGTCGTACGACGTCGCGGACGATCTCCTGGTCGCTGGTGACGACCGCGACCGGCCGGCCGGCGGGCTCGGCGGCGACAAGGTCACGGATGACGTCGTCGGCCAGCACGCCGCGCGGGCTGAACAGGACCCGCACACCCCGCGGCGGCTGCACCAGGGGCCGACTCTCGGCATTGGTGCCGTCGAAGACCACCGTGACCTCGGCGCCCGTCTGCGCAGCCAGCGGCGCCAGGCCGCGGAGCAGACGGGTCCGCTGGCTCTCGAGGGATGTCTCGTCCCACTCCGCGCGGGTGACGTTGTAGCCGTCGACGATGAGATGGACCTGGGGAAGGGCGAGCACCTCTCGCACGTGGGCGGGGTCGTCCGAGGCTCGCGACCCTGCTCCACTCGACGCGCGGGTGCCGACCTCGGCGAGATCGGCTTCCACCTGGTCTGCCGGCGAGCCGGTGACGACCGGCAGGCCGAGCTCCTGACGGAGACCCTGTCCAGCCTGGAGCAACGTGTCCAGCAAGAGCCGGGCACGCAGCGTCCCTTCCTCCCGGCCGGCGCGCACGGACCTCTGTGCACGAGCGAGCTCGCCCTCCACCGCCACGACCTGGGTCTTGAGCCGGCGGATCTCGCCCTGGGCCGATGCGAGATCCGCCTCCAGCCGGCCGACACGCTCGAGCGCGTCGGCGGTCGCCCGGTCTGCCGCTGCGCGAGCGCTCTTCGCCTGGCTGCGAGCGTCACCGAGCTTGCGGCGCAGCTCGGCGTTGTCCGCCTTGGCAGCGGCGAGGTCCTCCTTCGCCGCGCGCCTCAGCGCCGCCTGCTCGCTGAGCGCGGCCTCCAACCGACGGCGGAGCGCGAGCACCTCGTCAGCGAGACGCGTGGAGTCGTCGACGGCGCGGCTCCCCGACTCGCCCAGCCCGGCGACCAGCTCCTGCCAGCCGGCGGGCTGGACGAGGTAGGCGAGCGCGGCGGTCTCCACCGTCACCGCTCCTTCAGCGAGCCTCGCTGCCGCATCTGCCTGGCGGGCCCTCGCCTGGACGCCGATGCGCTCGCGGAACTCCTCGTCGGCTGCCAACTGGTCCAGGATCTGCTCCCCCGCGATCCGGGCTCGTCGCTGGGGCGTGAACAGCGCAGCCCGCTTCAGAGGGCCGGGTACGTGATCGGCAGGGAGGGCGCCCAAGGCGTCCGCGGCGTACGCAACCACCCGCGCGCG
>JAEKKP010000164.1 GCA_019510315.1 Propionibacteriales bacterium | reverse complement strand
GGACGGGCACCTCGAGCCGCGCCGGTCGGGGACGGCGCACGCGCGACGGCATGTTGGCCCGGTAGAGGTTGATGCCGTTGGTCTTGTCGGCGGCGCTGCGTCGGAAGCTGCGTCCGATGACGCGCCCCACCGGGGCGCGGCGGAGCACGGCCTCGGGAAGCCGCGGCACCTGGAAGATCACCATGTACGTCGATGCGAGCACCTGGCGCACGGACGACCCGAGGTGGCTGCGGTCGCGCAGCCAGGCGCCGGCGTAGTCGGGCGACGGCCCCGAGATCGATGTGAACGTCGCGACGCGGCCTTGCAGCCGCGGGTCGGAGAGCGGCTCCCAGAGCTGCATCGAGCCCCAGTCGTGGCCGAGCAGGTGCACGGGCCCGTCGGGACTGACGGCGTCGAGCACGGCGAGCAGGTCATCGCCCAGCTGCTCGATCCGGTACGCCGCCCGCTCGGTCGGCTTGTCGGACTCACCGGCGCCACGGATGTCGTAGGTGACCACCCGGAAGTCGTCGAGGGCAGCGGCCATGCGATCCCAGACGTGATGGTTGTCCGGGTAGCCGTGCACGGCGACGAGGACGGGGCCGCCGGGGTCGCCGGACTCGTGCACAGCGAGCCGGACACCGTCGGTCGAGGTCACGAACCGGGGAGCCATGCGCCCACGGTTGCGGCCCGCTGAACTGCTGTCAACAGCGGGGCGAGAGGGACCGGGTCAGGCGGCCTGGGCGGCGGCCGGCGCGTCGGCGCGGTCGACGTGCCACGTCGCGGTGGCGCCGCACGAGCAGACGTAGCGCACGTCGAAGCCGTGGGCCGTCTTGCGGAGGCTGCGGATCTGGTCCGTGAAGACCAGCTCTTGAGTGCCGCACCGGGTGCAGACGTTGGCGAACATGATGACCCTCCTGTGATCGTCTCTGGTCTCCAGTCTGGGCGATCCGGAGCGATAGGGGTAGCCTTGCTTTCCTAGATGAAGTCAAGGGATTGCCTATGCTTTCGCTGCACCAGCTGCGGTGCTTCCTCGCGACGTACGAGCAGGGATCGCTGACCGCCGCGGCGGACCAGCTCGGCTACGCGCAGCCGAGCATCTCCGAGCAGATCCGCGGCCTCGAGCGGACGCTCGGCACGGACCTGTTCACCCGCGTGGGCCGAGGTGTGGTGCCGACCACCGCCGGCGAGGCACTCCGCCCGCACGCCGAGCGCACGATCGCCGCAGCCGAGGAGGCCGGCCGCGCGGTCCGGGGCGTGACGTCGCTGGAGACCGGCACCATCCGCTTCGGAATCTTCGGCACGGCCCGGCTCTACGCCGGCGCCGCCCTGGTAGCCGACGTGCTCGCCGACCATCCCGGCGTGCGCGTCGAGCTGATCGGCCAGAACTCCGCGGACGTGCAGGAGGACCTTCGCCGCGGACGGATCGAGGCCGCCATGATCGCCGTGACGCAGGTCAACGCCGAAGGGCTCGACGTGACTCCAGTGGCACGCGACGAGCTCGTCTACATCAGCGCCGATCCCGACCGCCTGCGCACGCCGATCACCGCCGACCGGCTGGCCCGAGCGTCCCTCGTGCTGGCCGAGACCACGTGGCGGGCGACCGACTCCACCCGGGTGCTGCTGCGACAGATGCTGCACGAGACCGGGCGCAACCCGGCCACGCGGATCGAGGTCGAGGACGTCGAGACCGCAGTCGAGCTCGTCGGTCTGGGTCTCGCCGACTCTGTGGTGCACCGCGGCGTGGCTGCGCAGCTGCTGCCCAGGCTCGCGCCGCACGCCGGGCACGTCTCGCTGCGTCCGAAGCAGTTCGACACGCTCGCGATCGTGCACCGCGCGGGCGCGACCCTGTCGCCGGCCGCTCAGCTCATGATCGA
Organism: Propionibacteriales bacterium; assembly: GCA_019510315.1. Classification (GTDB taxonomy): domain Bacteria; phylum Actinomycetota; class Actinomycetes; order Propionibacteriales; family Nocardioidaceae; genus Marmoricola. Next base: position 9,297 of record JAEKKP010000164.1, on the reverse strand, counting down.
GCTGGCGACCCGGCGGATCCAGGCCGTCGCCGAGCCGGTCGGGTGAGGCTCAGTCGATGGCGTCCTGGGTGTCCAGCGGCCGCCAGAACTCGATCGAGGGCTGCGAGGTCACCCCGGCGGAGTCCATCAGCTCCTTGATGTCCGGGCTGGCGTCGAAGAAGGCCTGGAACGACGCCTCGTCCGGCCATTCGTCGATGACGAGCACCTCGCTGTCGCTGCCGTAGAAGTGGTGTTTGGTGGCGCCGTGGGTCCGGGCGCGGTCGGAGATCGTCTTCAGCCGGTCCTGGTCGAAGGCCTCGATCGCCTTCGCGTCACCCGAGACTCGCAGAGTCATGAGCACACTCATCTGAGCTCCCTTCAGGAGCAGAAATTGCGGAAAGTCCGCATCGACTCATGCAACGCCGTCCCAACGCCCGCGACAAGGGCAGGAGTCGTCCGGACTAGACGCAGCGGCTTCTGCGTCGTGAAGGAACCTTCACCGCGGATTTCGTCGCCCGTAACACCGCGGACACCTCATCTCGCCACATTGGAACGTGACAATCCGCAAGAAACTCTGATGGGGGTCTCCATGATGAACCAGTCCGACATCCCGGCCGGCGCGCACGCCAGTGCCCGGGCCGACATCCAGCCCGACTTCGAGAGCCGGCTGCGTTACGGCCTCAGCGAGGTGCTCACCGAGCGCCCCGAGCTCCGCGAGGTGCTCCCGCTGGCCGCGCTGATGGACGACGCGCTGCGCTGGTGCGCCTAGGGCTCAGGCTCAGCGGCGGCCGGTCTTGAAGACGCCGCGCACGATCTCGCGGGCCGCCGTGCGCATGACCTGACGGAAGGCCGTCGAGGACACGACCTCCTCGACCACCGACTTCTCGGCCTTCCGTCGGGTCGGCGCCTTCTTCGCAGCCGTCGGGTCCTTGGCGGTGGTCTTCTGGGCCGCCTCCTGCTCCGCCTGCGCCTTCGCGGCGCCCGCCTCGAGCCGAGCCGCCAGCTTCTCCCGGGCCGACTCCCGGTCGACCGGCTCGGCGTACTTGGCGAACAGGGGGGACGCCTTCACCGTGGCTGCCATCGCGGCGGGGTCGGCGGCGGCCATCAGGGACTCGGGGGCCCGCAGGCGGGTCCAGGCGACCGGTGTGGGCGCGCCCTTCTCGTTCATCACCGTCACGATCGCCTCGCCGATGCCGAGGGACGTGATCACCTGGCCGAGGTCGGGGTAGGCACTGGTCGGGTAGGTGTTCACCGTCTGCTTGAGCGCCTTGGCGTCGTTGGGGGTGTGCGCGCGCAGCTGGTGCTGGACGCGCGAGCCCAGCTGCGCCAGCACGTCGTCGGGTACGTCGGTCGGCGACTGGGTCACGAAGAAGACGCCCACTCCCTTCGAGCGGATCAGCCGCACCGTCTGGGCGATCGCGTCGAGGAACGCGCTCGAGGCGTCCTTGAAGAGGAGGTGCGCCTCGTCGAAGAAGAACACCAGCTTCGGCTTGTCGACGTCGCCGACCTCGGGGAGGTCGTGGAAGAGGTCGGCGAGCAACCACATCAGGAAGGTGGAGAACACCGCGGGCCGGTCCTGCAGGTTGGGCAGCTCGACGAGCGAGATCAGGCCCTTGCCGTCCGACGTCGTCCGCAGGAAGTCGGTCGTCTCGAACTCCGGCTCGCCGAAGAACGTCTCCGCACCCTGGTCGGAGAAGGCGATCAGCTCGCGCAGGATGACGCCCGCGGTCGCTGCGGACAGGCCACCGAGGTCCTTCAGGTCGGCCTTGCCCTCGTCGGACGTGAGCCACTTGATCACCTCGCGCAGATCGGCGAGGTCGAGAAGCGGCAGACCGGCCTTGTCGGCGTAGTGGAAGATCAGTCCGAGCGACGACTCCTGGGTGTCGTTGAGGCCGAGCACCTTGCTCAGCAGCGTCGGCCCGAAGGCGCTCATCGTCACGCGCAGCGGGATGCCGGCGCCCTGGCCCCCGAGCGCGTAGAACTCCACGGGGAAGGCTGTCGGCTTCCAGTCCTGGCCGACCGATGCAGCCCGGGCGCGGATCTTGTCGCTGTCCTCGCCGGCCACCGAGAGTCCGGAGAGGTCGCCCTTGATGTCGGCAGCGAACACCGGTACACCGGCAGCGCTGAGCTGCTCGGCCATCAGCTGGAGGGTCTTCGTCTTGCCGGTGCCGGTCGCGCCGGCGACCAGGCCGTGGCGGTTCAGCATCGCCAGCGGAATCTTCACGTGGACGTCCGAGAGGTCCGTCGCGTTGAGCATCAGGCCGCCGAGCTCGAGCGTCGCGCCCTCGAACTGGTACCCCGCCGCAACCGCCTTGCTGATCACGTCCTCGGTCATGGGCCGAGCGTAGCGATGCGGGACCTCGTGGGCGCCTTCCTATGATGGCCGGGTGATCTTCAAGCGCGTCGGCGACGGTCGGCCCTACCCGGACCACGGTCTCGGGCCTCGGGACTGGGCCTCACTGCCCCCGCGCCCGGTCCGTCTCGACGACCTGGTGACCACCAAGGACACGCTGCAGCTCGCGGCTCTGCTCGACGAGGACTCCACCTTCTTCGGTGACCTGTTCGCCCACGTGGTCCTCTGGCGCGACGAGCTCTACCTCGAGGACGGCCTGCACCGTGCGCTACGCGCGGCGCTGCAGCAGCGGCACGTCGTCCACGCGCGCGTGCACGAGGTCGCCGAATGACGGGTCGCCGGCTGCTCACCGGCGTCACGCTGGTCGGCCTGGTCGTGGTGGTCTGCGTGATGGCGGTCTGGGGCTATCACGCCGCGACCGCGCCCATCGACGACAACAGCTCCTCGTCCAGCACGTCGGACAACGGCCTCACCTGTGCACCGCAGGACCAGACCGTCACGAAGTACGTCAGCCGCGGCGACGTCACCGTCAGCGTCTACAACGCGGGTGGGCGCTCCGGAGAGGCCAGGGAGACGATGGACCTGCTCGAGCACGCGGGCTTCAAGCCCGGCGAGGTGGGCAACGCCCCGGATGGCACCACGGTCGACCGTGCGGCGGTGTACAGCACGAAGGACGACGACCCCGCTGCCGAGCTCGTCGCACAGGCCTTCGGCAAGAAGACGCAGGTCGTGCACTCCGACGACGAGCTCGGCCCGGGCGTCGACGTCGTGATCGGCGCGAAGTTCAAGCGGCTCGACGCGAAGGCACCGGCTCGCATCGCCCTGCCGAAGCCTGAGACGTCTTGCAAGTAGCCGGTCTCAGCCGCCGCCCCGCGGATCGGACTCGAGCCACTGGGCGAGCCGCCCGCGCAACGACACCGTGCGAAGCCGCCGCTCGGTGTGCTCGCGTACCTTCCGGGGCGTCACCACGAGGAGCTCGTCGCCGTGCCGGAGGACCGTGCGCGTCTGGGGGACGAGGGTGCTGCCGTCGCGCACGATCAGTGACACGGATGCGCCCGCCGGCAGCCGCAGCTCGCCGACCTCGACACCGTGCATCAATGACCGCGGCGAGATCGTGACCATGAGGAGGTCGGCCGCGATCCGCTCGAGCGGAGCGGCCTCGACGTCGAGGTCCCGCGGTTCGCTGCGTCGCGCCACCCGCAGGACCCGCGCGACGCGCGGCAGGGTCGGCGCCGTCAGCAGCGTGTAGATCACGACCATCACGAAGACGATGTCGAAGAGCCGGGTGGCGTCCGGCACCCGTTCCGACAGCGGGATCGTGGCCAGGACGATCGGTACGGCGCCGCGCAGCCCGGCCCAGCTGACGAACGCGAGCTCGCGCCAGGGCATCGGCTGCGCGACCGCTGACGCGAGCACCGACAGCGGGCGCGCCACGAAGGTCAGGACCAGGCCGGCCGCGACCGCGAGCCCGACGTGCTCCCACGTGATCCGGCCCGGCGAGACGAGGAGCCCGAGCATCACGAACAGCCCGATCTGGGCCAGCCAGGCCATGCCCTCCGCGAAGGACCGCGTCGCGGCGCGGTGGGGCAGCTCGGAGTTGCCGAGCACCAGGGCCGCGACGTACACGCTGGCGAAGCCCGAGCCGTGCAGCAGCGCGCTGGACGCGTACGCGAAGAGCGTCAGCGACAGCACCGCCAGGGGGTAGAGACCCGACGCAGGGAGTGCCGCACGGCGCATCAGCCAGGCGCCGACGTACCCGACGAGCAGGCCGATCGCGATGCCCAGGGCGAGCTCGCCGGCGACCTCGCCGGCGAACACGAGCGCGTTGTGGTTGCCGCCCGCGCTCACCAGGGTGACCAGGACGACGGTGGGAGCGTCGTTGAGACCGGACTCCGCCTCGAGCGTCGAGCTGAGGCGGCGCGGCAGCGGGACCCTCCGCAGCACGGAGAACACCGCGGCGGCGTCCGTCGGCGACGTGACAGCGCCGAGCAGCACGGCGAGCTGCCAGCTCATCCCGAAGGCGACGTGGGCGATCACCGCCATCACCCCGACGCTGACCGCGACGCCGACGGTGGCGAGCGACGAGCCGAGGCGGATGACCGGGCGCAGCTCGCCCCAGTTGGTGGTCAGACCGCCCTCGGCGAGGATCACGACGAGCGCCGCGAACCCGAGTGCATGCGCCAGCTCGGCGTCGGTGAACTCCACGCCCAGGCCGGCATCGCCGAGGCCGACGCCGATCAGCAGGTAGAGCAGCAGGCTGGGCAGACCGAGCCGCACCGAGCCGCGTACGGCGAGGATCGCCACCAGCAGGACGCCACAGCCCGCCAGGAGAGCCTGGTTGAGGGTCTGGACGTCGAGTGTCATGCGGCACCTCGGCGATCGGCGGTGCCCTGAGTCTAGTGGGGCTCGGACCGCGGGTTTCGAGACGGTTGCTGCGCAACCTCCTCAACCACCGGCCACTAGAACTGGTTCTAGTTTCCACCTACCCTTGGGCCATGAGCATCGAGCTGCCGGTCGTCGTACCGGCCTCCGACCTGCCCGCCGACGTGGAGACCGCCGACGTCGTGGTGATCGGCTTCGGCATCGCCGGTGCCTGCGCAGCGCTCGAGGCGGCGCGCGCCGGGGCGCGGGTGGTGCTCCTGGAGCGAGCAGCGACCTACGGCGGCACCAGCGCGATGTCCGGCGGCCACTTCTACCTCGGCGGCGGGACGGCGGTGCAGAAGGCGACCGGCCACGACGACAGCGCCGAGGAGATGTACAAGTACCTGATGGCGGTCAGCCGCGACCCCGAGCCGGAGAAGATCCGCGCGTTCTGCGAGGACAGCGTGGAGCACTTCGACTGGATCGAGTCGCTGGGGTTCGAGTTCGAGCGCTCGTTCTTCCCCGGCAAGGCGGTGATCCAGCCCAACACCGAGGGCCTGATGTTCACCGGCAACGAGAAGGTGCACCCGTTCCGCGACCTCGCCGTGCCGGCGCCGCGTGGCCACAAGGTCCCGGTGCCGGGTGACACCGGCGGCGCCGCGATGGTGATGGACCTGCTGGCCAAGCGCGTCGAGGAGGCCGGGGTCGAGGTGCGCTACGAGACCGGCGCGACCAACCTCGTCGTCGACACCCCGGTGGTTGAGCCTGTCGAAACCAAGGTCGTCGGCGTCGCGTGGAAGCGTTTCAAGGAGACCGGCTACCTGAGGGCGCACGCGGTCATCGTGGCGGCGGGTGGCTTCGTGATGAACCCCGACATGGTCGCCGAGCACACCCCTGCCCTCGGTTCGAAGCTCTTCACGCTCGGCAGCACCTACGACGACGGGCTCGGCATCCGCCTCGGCCGCTCCGTCGGCGCCGAGCTGCGCTTCATGGACGAGCCGTTCATCACTGCCCCGTTCTACCCGCCGTCGCAGCTGGTCACCGGCATCGTGGTCAACAAGGACGGTGACCGCTTCGTCGCCGAGGACAGCTACCACTCGCGCACGTCGGGGTTCGTGATGGACCAGCCCGACCACGCGGCGTACCTGATCGTCGACTCCGCACACATCGAGCACCCGTCGATGCCGCTGTGCCCGTTCATCGACGGGTGGGAGACGGTCGCCGAGATGGAGCAGGCGCTGGGCATCCCGGCCGGCCGGCTGGAGGCGACGCTGTCGTCGTACAACGAGCACGCCCGCCGCAAGGAGGACCCCGACTTCCACAAGCACCCGGACTGGATCGAGCCGCAGGACCAGGGGCCGTGGGGTGCCTACGACCTCACCCTCGGCAAGGCGCTGTACGCCGGCTTCACCCTCGGCGGGATGCGCACCAGCGTCGACGGCGAGGTCGTCTCCGAGGAGGGCCAGGTGATCACCGGCCTGTACGCCGCCGGCGCGTGTGCCGCCAACATCGCCCAGGACGGCAAGGGCTACTCGTCGGGCACGCAGCTCGCCGAGGGGTCGTACTTCGGCCGGCGGGCGGGGCGGCACGCGGCGGCTGGACTGGACCACTGAGGTCCGACATGGATGCTTTGCGCGTTATCGGCCTAGTGCCCTGAGCACCGCGCAGTAGTCAGAACGAGCCATTCCTCAGACCGAGTGGTCATTCGGTTCCTCGGCCGTTCGGTCGATCCCATGCTTGGCGTGCACAGCACCCGGTGCCGAAACCCGATCGGCGCCATCCTTCGCCCTTGGGGGTTCTCGCATGTCCGTTCCTGTTCACCGCGCGCCACGCGCGCACGGCTCACGCCGCTGGCGCGCCGCTTCGGCCCTCCTCGCGATCGCCGCCCTCAGCCTCGCCACCGCCGGCATCGCCATGGCCGACGACGTTTCCGTCGACAGCGACGTGTTCCACCCAGGCGTCCAGCACTCCGTGGACATCACCAAGGCTCCCGGTGCAGCCGTCTCGGTCACGGCACAGATGGACGTCGGTCGCCAGGGCTCCAAGCACCTCGCAGGTGGCACTCCCATCACCGTCAGCCTCGATGCGACCCCGACGACGTATGGCGGCGTGTCCGGCGTGACTGTCGGCGACGCCACCGGGACCGTTCCCGCCGGCTGGGGGATCGGCTCGCCGGACTTCACATTGAACTCGTTGGTGACGTTCAACGCCCCGACGATTCCGGGCAACTACCAGCTGGTCATCCACTACCTCGCTTCGGAGTTCACCTGCCTTCCGGGCAACGACGGCTGTATCAATGGCGGCACAGGTGACCCGTTCATCATCAACCTGACGGTGCAGGCGCCAACGCCGACGAACACGGCGCCGGTCGTGGCGTTCACCAACGCGCCCACGACGGCGAACGAGGGCGACACGAAGACGTTCAGCTTCTCGATCACCGATCCCGACGCGACGGACACGCAGTCGTTCGCTGCCGGATACCCCAACTGCGGTGTCAGCGCAGTTGGCGGTCACGACAACACCCTGGTCGGCACCCCGACCCTCACGAACACCGGCGGTTCGTTCAGCTGCAAGTTCGTCGACGGGCTCCAGACGGCCATCGCCAACACGGTGAGCGTCGAAGTCAACGACGGTACGGCGAACAGCAACCTGGCCACCACTGGCGTCACGGTCAGCAACCTGGCACCGGTGGTCGCGGTTCCGGCGTTCTCGATCACCACGGTCAACTGCCAGGTGCAGGTCAGCCTGGGCAACGTCAGCTTCACCGATGCCGGCATCTACGACGCGACCTGGAACGGCGACATCGACTGGGGTGACGGTTCGACACACTCGACCTTCGCAGCCACCGCCCAGGGCCTGGTGACGCCGAGCCCGACCCACACCTACACCAGTGGGGGGACGTTTGCCGCGACGGTCACGGTGACCGACAAGGACCACCTGTCCGGCTCGAACACGACCGCCAGCGGAAGCTCGATCACGGTCATCCAGTACAAGACCGACTTCCTGCCGCCGTTCGACGACTCCTCGCCGAGCGGGCTGATCGTCAACCAGATGAAGAGCGGTCGGGTCGTCCCGGTGAAGGCGAGCATCTACGACTACTGCGCCCAGGCGTACGTCACCTCGCCGGCCGCCGTCACCATCAACCTGCAGAAGGTGGCGACGCCCACAACCGCTCCGAACCCGGACCCGGTCGAGAGCTACGCCGACGCCGGTGCGTCCAGCAGCAACACGAATCTGTTCCGCTGGACCACGGACTCGACTGCGCCCGGCGGTGGGTTCTGGATCTACAACCTGGACAGCAAGGCGCTGGCTCTCGTCGTCGGCCAGTACTACCGGATCGACATCAAGGTCAACGGTGTCCTGGCCACCGGTACTGACTGGGCGATCCTCCAGCCCGTCAAGTAGGCCCCCCTCGTGCGTCTACCGTGGGGCCGTGAGCCAGCAGACCTCGCGACTCCAGGTGGCCCAGCGGGCGAACGTGCCGCCGTTCCACGTGATGGACCTGCTGGCGGCCGCGAAGGAGCGGCAGGCGCGGCGAGGCGACCTGGTGAACTTCGTCGCCGGGCAACCCTCCACCGGCGCACCCGTCGCAGTGCGCGAGGAGGCGAAGAGGCTGCTCGACGAGGACCTGCTCGGCTACACCGTCGCGACCGGCGTACCGGAGCTCCGGGCAGCGATCGCGGCGCACCACCACCGGACCTCGGGCATCGACGTGACCGCGGAGGACGTCGTGGTCACCACCGGCTCCTCGGGCGGATTCCTGCTCGCCTTCCTGGCCGCGTTCGAGCCCGGCGACCGGGTCGTGATGGCCCGGCCCGGCTACCCCTGCTACCGCAACGTGCTGACCGCTCTCGGGTGCGAGGTCGTCGAGGTCGACTGCGGCGCCGAGACCCGGTTCCAGCCAACGGTCGAGCTGCTCGAGCGGGTGGAGGGTCCGGTGGCCGGCATCGTGATCGCGTCGCCCGCGAACCCGACCGGGACGATGATCCCGGCCGACGAGCTCGCCGCGATCGCAGCGTGGTGCGAGGCGCGAGGGGTCCGCCTGATCTCCGATGAGATCTACCACGGCATCACCTACTCCGGCGTCACGTCCTCGGCCTGGCAGACCTCGCGGACGGGTGTGGTCTTCGGGTCGTTCTCGAAGTACTTCTCGATGACCGGCTGGCGGCTCGGCTGGATGCTCGTGCCGGACGACCTGCGCCGTCCGGTGGACGTGCTCACGGGCAACTTCACCATCTGTCCGCCCGTGCTCGCCCAGTACGCGGCCGTGGCGGCGTTCACCCCCGAGTCGTACGCCGAGCTCGACGGGCACGTCGCCCGCTACGCCCTCAACCGGCAGATCCTGCTCGACGGCCTCCCCCGCCTCGGCATCGACCGGCTCGCGCCCGCGGACGGCGCCTTCTACGTGTACGCCGACGTCGGCCACCTCACCGACGACTCCTACGCCTGGTGCCTCCGCGTGCTCGAGGAGACCGGTGTGGCGATGGCGCCCGGCATCGACTTCGACACGCGTCAGGGCCAGCGGTTCGTGCGGCTCTCCTTCGCCGGCACGTCCGGGGAGATCGAGGAGGGCCTCAAGCGGCTCGAGGGGTGGCTGGCGCGAT
>JAEKKP010000219.1 GCA_019510315.1 Propionibacteriales bacterium | reverse complement strand
GACAAGATGTACATGAAGCTGCTCTTCGCGGCCCAGGCCCTGCCCGTGCTGCCGTGGGTGCCGGTGCGGCCGGGAGAGTGGAAGCGCGACCCGGCCGCCGTGACGGAGTCGGTGTCCGCGCTGCACTACCCGGTCTTCGTGAAGCCGGCGCGTGCCGGGTCGAGCCTCGGGATCAGCAGGGTCGACTCTGCCGACGAGCTCGGCGCGGCGATCGAGGCGGCCGAGCAGTTCGACCCGAAGGTGCTCGTCGAGGCTGCCGCCGTCGAGGCGCGCGAGGTGGAGATCGGCGTGCTGCAGGGGCTGGACGGCGCCTCCCCGGAGACCAGCGAGATCGCCGAGATCCGCGTCGACCCGGCGCACCAGTTCTACGACTTCGACGCGAAGTACCTGCCCGACGAGAACACCGCGCTCGAGGTGCCGGCCGACCTCGAGCCGCACATCGCCGCCAAGGTCCGTGCCCTCGCCGTGCAGGCGTTCGCGGCCCTGGACGTCGAGGGCCTTGCCCGCGTCGACTTCTTCGTCTTCCCCGACGGTCGCGTGGTGGTCAACGAGCTCGAGACCATGCCCGGCTTCACGAGCACGTCGATGTTCCCGCTGATGTGGGCCGCCTCCGGCATGCCCTACCCGCAGCTCGTCGACCGCCTGGTCCAGCTCGCCCTCGAGCGCACGACAGGCCTGCGCTAGCTGCACTTCCCGTGCGCGGTCGTGTGGGTGCGGACCGCCCTGTCGAGGTCGGCCATCACCGCGCTCGGCCCGTTGGGCCGGTACGTCGCCGGCACGCGCACCTGGATGACGGGGCTGCGGAACGCCAGCGTCATGACGAGGTCCCGGCCGAGCTCATCCGCCTGTGCGGGAGGCACGGTCCAGCCGATGCCGTTGCGCGTGATGCAGGGGTCGCCGGCGGACCCCTTCGGCGGGGAGACGCCACAGCGGAGCACGATCGCCGGGTCGCCCCAGGCCGCGGCGTACGTGCTGCCCGTGACCGTGCGCCGTGACTGGTCGTCCACCTTGGCCGGCAGCGTGGTCAGCAGCTGACGGCAGGCGGCTCGATCGGCACTGCTGACGGCGAACCCGTCGACGTGCACGTTGCTCCCCGCGCACCCGGCGAGGCCGACGACGGCCAGGAGAGCGGACGTGACGACGCCCGCCACCCGGAGGGGTGACGGGCGTCGTCGCGAAGACAGGGTGGGCTCGCGCTCAGATGTGGACGACGGGGCAGGTCAGCGTGCGGGTGATGCCGTCGAGGGTCTGCACCTTGGCGACGACGAGCTTGCCCAGCTCGTCGACGTTGCGAGCCTCGGCTCGCACGATCACGTCGTACGGACCGGTCACGTCCTCGGCGAGGATGACGCCCTTGATGTCGGTGATCTTGGCCGCGACCTCAGCCGCCTTGCCGACGTCGGTCTGGATCAGGATGTAGGCCTGGACAACCATCTGCGTCTCCCTCGTCTGCGCGGTGAGTGGACCGACTTGCAACCTACCGGACCGCGGTGATCGGTGAAACACGCAGGCGCCGCGGCCGCCGTCGGCCCGAGGGTGGAAGAGTTGCGCCCATGACGTCCCCGACACCGATCGCCGCCGGCGCCACCGTCGCCGACCTCGGCGAGTTCGGGCTGGTGAAGGAGTTCGTCGGCCGCTTCCAGCAGGGTGCGCAGGTGTACGTCGGCCCGGGCGACGACGCGGCAGTCGTGCGCGCGCCGAAGGGCCATGTCGTGGTGTCGACCGACCTCCTCGTCGAGGGCCGGCACTTCCGCCGCGAGTGGGCGAGCGCCCGCGACATCGGCCGCCGAGCCGCGGCCCAGAACCTCTCCGACATCAACGCGATGGGCGGCCGCGCGACGGCCCTCACGGTCGGCCTCGCCCTGCCACGCGACCTGCCTGCGCAGTGGGTGCTCGACCTCGCCGACGGCATCGCCGAGGAGGCCGCGCTGGTCGGGGCGAGCATCGTCGGCGGTGATCTGACGGCCGGCTCCGAGGTCGTGATCGCCGTGACCGTGCTCGGCGAGTGCGCGGTCGCCCCGGTGCTCCGCTCGGGTGCGCAGCCCGGCGACGTCCTGGCGATCGCCGGACGCCAGGGCTGGGCGGCAGCCGGCCTGGCCGTCCTCGGCCGCGGGTTCCGCTCGCCGCGGAAGGTCGTCGAGGCGCACCAGCGACCCGAGCCGCCCTACGAGGCCGGGCCGGCTGCCGCGGCGGCCGGCGCCACCGCGATGATCGACGTCTCCGACGGCCTCGTCGCCGATGTGGGCCACGTGGCCGAGGGCTCGGGCGTCGCCATCGACATCGACACCGCGGCGTTCCCGCTGGACGAGCCGCTGCAGGCGGTGGGTGCCGCGCTCGGGGTGGATCCGATGGAGTTCGTGCTCGGCGGCGGCGAGGACCACCCCATCGTGGCGACGTTCCCGGCCGGCTCTTCGCTGCCGGCGGGCTTCCGGGAGATCGGCCGGGTCACGGCCCGGGCGGACGGTGCTCCCGCGGTCACGGTCGACGGGTCGGCGTACGACGGCAGCCCGGGGCACACACACTTCTGAGGCGGCAGCCTGCGAGGAACGAGCAGGGTGCCGACCCGAAGAGGTTGAGCGAGCCTGCGGGTGAGCCTGCGAACCCGCAACGGCGGGTCGAAACCTGGCGACCTTGCGGGCAAACTCGAAACCGGGAAAGACAAAGGGCGCGTGTGCCGCAGCACACGCGCCCTTGAGAAGTCGTGGGTCAGCGGGTGACCTTGCCGGCCTTCAGGCAGCCGGTGCACACGTTGAGGCGCTTGGGCGAGCCGTTGACGGTCGCCCGGACGCGCTGGATGTTG
>JAEKKP010000246.1 GCA_019510315.1 Propionibacteriales bacterium | reverse complement strand
CGTACGCCGACATCGCAGCCCTGCCCGGCCTTGCCTGGCGCACAGCGGTCGCGTCCGCGCTCGTTGCGGCCGTGCTCGCCGCGAGCGTCGGCTGGTCGTGGTCGCTGCTCTTCCTGCTGCCGCTGGCGCCGATCGGGGTCGCCCTTGCGCTGGTCGACTGGCGGACGACCCTCCTGCCGACCCGGATCATCGCGCCGGCGTACGTGATCACGGTCGTCGGTGTCCTGCTCGCCGCGCTCGGCGACCACAGCCGCGACGGCCTCGTGCACGCGGCGATCGGCTGGGCGGTCATGGGCGGCATCTTCTTCGTGCTGTGGTTCGTCTACCCGAAGGGCCTCGGCTACGGCGACGTGCGGCTCTCCGGAGTGCTCGGCATCGCCCTGGGCTACCTGGGCTGGTCGGAGCTGCTCACCGGCGTCTACGGCGCCTTCCTGCTCGGCGGGGTGGGTGGCGCGCTGCTGAGCCTGCTGCGGGTCGTCAACCGGAAGCGCTTCCCGTTCGGGCCGTTCATGCTGGTCGCTGCCGTGCTCGCGGTGGCGTTCGGACCGTGGCTGACCGGCCGGCTCGGCTACTGACCGGCGCGTCTCGGAGCGCGCGACCGGCGAGGGCGCCGGTGTGCTCGCGTGAAACACTTGCGCCATGCTGCGTTGGCTCACCGCGGGGGAGTCGCACGGACCCTCCCTCGTCGCAATCCTCGAAGGCCTCCCTGCGCACGTGCAGGTGACCTCGGCCGACATCGCCGACGCGCTCGCCCGGCGGCGGCTCGGCTACGGCCGGGGCGCCCGGATGAAGTTCGAGCAGGACGAGGTCACGATCGTCGGCGGGGTCCGGCACGGCGAGACCATCGGTGCACCGGTCGCGATCCAGGTCGGCAACACCGAGTGGCCCAAGTGGGAGCAGGTCATGTCGGCCGACCCGGTCGACCGCGACGAGCTCGACGCGCTGGCGCGCAACGCCCCGCTGACCCGCCCCCGGCCCGGTCACGCCGACCTCGTCGGCATGCAGAAGTACGACTTCCCCGAGGCCCGGCCGATCCTCGAGCGGGCGTCGGCGCGCGAGACGGCGGCCCGGGTCGCGCTCGGGCGGGTCGCCTCCGCGTTCCTCCAGCAGGCGACCGGCGCCCAGGTGCTGTCCCACGTGGTCGAGCTGGGTGGCGTGCCGGCACCGGCCGGCTCGGTACCGAGACCCGCCGACCTCGCACGCGTCGACGCCGACCCGGTGCGCTGCCTCGACCCGGACGCCTCGAAGGCGATGGTGGCCGCCATCGACCAGGCCCACAAGGACGGCGACACGCTCGGCGGCGTCGTCGAGGTGGTCGTGCACGGCCTGCCGCCGGGCCTGGGTTCGCACGTGCACTGGGACCGGCGGCTCGACGCCAGGCTCGCCGGCGCGCTGATGGGCATCCAGGCGATCAAGGGTGTCGAGGTCGGCGACGGCTTCGCGGTCGCTGCGTCGCCGGGGTCCGAGGCGCACGACGAGATCGAGCAGGGCGAGGGTGGCCTTCGGCGTACGTCGGGACGCTCGGGCGGCACCGAGGGCGGGATGTCGACCGGTGAGGTCCTGCGCGTGCGTGCCGCGATGAAGCCGATCGCCACCGTGCCGCGGGCCCTGCGCACCGTTGACGTCGCCACCGGTGAGGCGGCGGTGGCGCACCACCAGCGATCGGACGTCTGCGCCGTGCCGGCGGCGGGCATCGTGGCCGAGGCGATGGTGGCGCTCGTGCTCGCCGACGCGGTGCTGGAGAAGTTCGGCGGCGACTCGGTGAAGGAGACACGGCGCAACGTCGAGAGCTACCTCGACACGCTGAGGTTCTCGTGAATCTCGACAGGCTCGATCACCGACCGGTGGTAGTGCTGGTGGGCCCGATGGGCGCCGGCAAGACGACCGTGGGACGCCTCGTCGCCGAGGCGCTGGGGGTCGGCTTCCTCGACACCGACGAGGCCGTCGAGCACCGCACCGGCCGCGCGGTCGCGGAGCTCTTCGTCGACGAGGGCGAGGCGTACTTCCGCCAGCTCGAGCGCGAAGCGGTCGCCGACGCGCTCGCCACCCACGACGGTGTGCTCGCCCTCGGCGGCGGAGCCGTGCTCGACGACGCCACGCGGGAGCAGCTGGCCGGCCACACCGTGGTGTTCCTACGGGTCGGCCTGAGCGACGCCGCTCAGCGGGTCGGCCTCGGCGTGTCGCGACCGCTGCTGCTCGGCAACGTGCGCGGGCGGATCAAGCAGCTGCTCGACGAGCGCACCCCGGTCTACGAGTCGGTGGCGACCCAGGTGGTCGACACCGACGGTGTGACCGCACGGGAGGTCGCCGACCGGGTCCTTGCTCTGGTGCAGGATGGCGGTCATGACTGAGTCCCGACCACTCGTGTCGCGGCTGCCCGTGCGCGGTGCGTCGCCGTACGACGTCGTGGTCGGCCACGGTGTGCTGGCCGAGGTGCGCGCGATGCTCGGGGAGGGCACCCAACGGGTCGCGGTGTGCTTCGCGGAGCCGCTGCGCGGTCTCGCGTCACGCGTGGCTGCGTTCCTCGCCGACCACGAGGTGCTGTTCCTCGAGCTGCCCGACGGCGAGGTCGCCAAGACCGGTGCGGTGGCGCTCGAGGCATGGGAACGACTGGGCGCCGCCGGGTTCACCCGGTCCGACGCCGTGGTGACGGTCGGAGGTGGCGCGACGACCGACATGGGCGGCTTCGTGGCGGCCACCTGGCTCCGCGGCGTGCGCGTCGTGCACGTGCCGACGACGCTGCTGGCGATGGTCGACGCGGCGGTCGGCGGCAAGACCGGCATGAACACCGGCGCCGGCAAGAACCTCGTCGGGGCCTTCCACGAGCCCGCGG
>JAEKKP010000163.1 GCA_019510315.1 Propionibacteriales bacterium | reverse complement strand
ATCTCTCCGAGAACGGCCTCTGACCTGCGGTTTTACTTTGTAGCGGGGGCAGGATTTGAACCTGCGACCTCTGGGTTATGAGCCCAGCGAGCTACCGAGCTGCTCCACCCCGCGTCGGTAGGCAGAAGGTTACCGGCGCAGCGCCGTGACTCCAAATCGGGAGGCCCTTCAGCGCTCGCTGGGGCCGAATCCGGCATTTCATATGTATTCAGTCGTAAACGGACACAGAATGGAGCGGTCACCGCCCCCGACCGAACGGCTCCGCTCGTGCACGACACCGCGACAGATCCCCAGCCCCCCACCCGGCGCACCGTCGTCGTGCTGGTCACCGTGCTGATCGCCGCTCTCCTGACAGGTGCCCTCGGCCCGTCGGCGCCACGCGCGGCGGCGCTCGGCGACTCGCCGCTCGTCGACGCGGCGTCGCCGTACGAGGCACAGACGACCTGCACCAAGGCTCCGCGGCCGGGGACGGTCGCGCTGGCGAACTGGCTGATGAGTACCTACAAGCGGACCGGCTCGATGGGCATGATGCGAGCCTGCGGCAGCGGCGGCACCAGCGAGCACAAGGACGGCCGAGCCTTCGACTGGAAGGCCGACGTCCGCAAGAAGGCCACCCGCCGCGCGGCGTACGACTTCATCAACAAGGCCCTCGCCCCGGATGCCGCCGGCAACGCGCACGCACTCGCCCGCCGCATGGGGATCATGTACATCATCTACAACGACACGATCTGGTCGTCGTACCGCGACTTCGCGCCCCGTCCGTACCTCAACGCCGGCTGCAAGAAGCGCAAGAAGTGCTCCCGCACGCTGCGGCACCTCGACCACGTGCACATCTCGCTCGGGTACGCCGGCGCGGCCGCCCAGACGTCCTGGTACCGGTCGCGCGGGGTGGCGTCCGAGCCGGTGCTGCACCCCGGCACCGAGGACCTCGACGCCAACGAGACGGCGGTCGTCGCGATGACGGTGCCGGCGAACGGCGCCGTCACGACCTCGTCGTTCTACCTTCGCCCGGGAGTGACCTACCGGATCGTCGCCACCGGCACGGCCCAGTACGACCCCGCCACAGCCGGCGACGCGAACTGCTCGGTAGCGGCCGACAGCACCACCGCTCCGACAGCCCGCGGCCCATTGGTGACGCCGATCATGGGCCTCGTCTCGCGCTGGACCGAGGGCAGCCGTCACCCGGCCACGCCCTATGCCACGGCGCTGCCGGACACGCACGGCCTGCTCGTCAACGGAGCGCTGCGCTGGGACGGCCCCTGCCAGGCCGACCACGCCTACGAGGCCTGGTACACGCCGGACACCCGGCAACCGCTCCAGCTCCAGTACGCCGACGGCGTGCCCGGCGACGACACCGGCAGCTTCCAGGTCTACGTCGCCCGCGACGACATCACGCGCTCGTCGCTCGTGGGCTGAGCGAGCCTGCTCAGGCGAGCAGCAGCTCGCAGGCGCGGCGCACGTCGGCATCGGCCTCGTCGCCCGACGTGCGGCCGTTCAGCACCGACATCAGTACGCCGAACCAGCACTGGATCACCAGCCGCGCGCGGCGGTGGTGGTCGGGCGTCGGGTCGTCGGCGTAGCCGGCGGTGCGCATCACGATCTGCTCGAAGGTCGCGTCGATCTGGTCAGAGCCCGAGCCGGGCACCTTCTGCGCGAGGTTGTTGGCCTGGATCATCGACAGCGACAGCTGTGGCTGCTCGAGCATCTCGTGGCCGATCCGGACGAGCAGGTCGGACACCGCGGCGACCGGGTCCTGGCCGGGTGACGTCGCGACGGACTCCTCGTGCAGCCGGAGCACCTGCGAGCGCATCACCGCGGCGAAGAGGTGCACCTTCGACGGGAAGTAGCGGTACAGAGTCGCGATCGCGACCCCTGCCTCGCGCGCCACGTCCTGCATCTGGACCCGTTCGAGGTCGTCGCGGGCGCCGAGTCTGGCCGCGGCGCGCAGGATCCGGCGGTAGCGTGCCTTCTGGCCGGCAGAGCTCGGCTCCGCGGGCACGCGTGACTCGCCGACACGCGGCACGGCACCTCCTGGAGGGAACAGTCGGTCGCCACTCGGCGACCGGTGGCGAACAGTATGGCCGAAGGAGTGCCCGTGGACCGTGACCGTGAGCAGATCGTCGACGCGCTGGCGCAGATCGCCGCCGCGCTCGACTCCCGCGACTGGGACGGCGTGCGGCGGTGGTTCACGCCCGACACGCACGCCTACGGCGTCCGGGGACAGGACGCGCTGATCGCGCAGATGCAGGCGCACCTCGGCGGCGTCGGCGCGACCCAGCACCTGCTCGGCAACCACCGCGTCACGATCGACGGCGACACCGCCGGTTCGCTGACCTACGGTCGCGTGCACCACGTCGGCATCGGGCCGATGGACGGGTCGTCGTACGAGTGCATGGGCGAGTACGACGACCACTGGGTCCGGACCACCGAGGGCTGGCGGATCAGCCGGCGCTGGTTCGAGATCAAGATCTCGATCGGCGACTTCGCCGTCCTGCGACCGGCGGACGCATGAGGCTCCAGCTGCTGGGCGTCCGCGGCTCGACCGCCGCGCCGGGTCCGGACTTCGTGCGCTACGGCGGCCACACGTCCTCGATCGCGATCACGCCCGACGGCGGCGACCGTCCCACGCTGGTGCTGGACGCCGGCACCGGCCTGCGCATGCTGACGCCGCTGCTCGGCGGCGACCCGTTCGACGGCTCGATCGTCCTCAGCCACCTGCACTGGGACCACATGCAGGGGCTGCCGTTCTTCGTCGGCGGCGACCGGCCCGGCGCCCGGGTCGACCTCTTCGTCCCGGCCCAGGACGGTCGCAAGGGCCGCGACCTGCTCGCCCAGTCGTTCTCACCGCCGGCGTTCCCGATCACACCCGAGCAGCTCCAGGGCGACTGGCGGTTCGAAGCGCTCGACGCCGGCACCCGCGAGATCGAGGGCTTCGCCGTCACGACCGCGGACGCCGCGCACAAGGGCGGGCGCACCTTCGGCATCCGGGTGCAGGACGACCACGGATCGATTGCCTACCTTCCCGACCACGCCCCCGACGCCGGCGTCTCCGAGGAGCTCGTCGAGCTGCTCCACGGAGTCGACCTGCTCGTCCATGACGCGCAGTTCCTCGAGCCGGAGCGCGCGATGGCCGACGCCTACGGCCACGCGACGGTGCAGGACGCGATCGAGCTCGGGCGTCGCTGCGAGGTCGGGACCGTGGTGCTGTTCCACCACTCGCCGGCACGCACCGACGCCGCCCTCGACGACCTCGCGACCATGACCGCTCAGCTCGGCGGCACGCTGCCGGTGGTCATCGCCCGCGAGGGCATGGTGCTCGACGTGCCCGGGACGTCCTGACGCCGGCATGACGACGGAGGTTTCGAGACGGTCGCAGACCGACCTCCTCAACCACCGTCGTCACTTCTTCCCGGTCGCCAGTGCCTGCTCGACCAGCTTGCGGCCCTCCTCGACCGCGGCGGCGTAGCCGTTCAGGTCGCCCTTCTTCAGTGCGGCGTCGGCCTCGCGGAACTTCACGTCGGCCTGCTGCAGCAGCTGGAGTGCCTCGGTCGGCAGAGTTGTGCCGCCGCCCGGTGGCGTCGGGTTGCCGGTGTTGTCGGGCGGCGTGGTGTCCGGCGGCGTCGTGTCCGGCGTGCTGCCGAGGACGACGTCGAGCGCCGCCTGCAGCGTCGGACCGATGCCGACCTTCGGCCCGAACGAGACCAGCACGAACTGCAGCGTCGGGTAGTTGCCGGTGCCGCCCTCACGCAGCGTGTACAACGGCTGCACGTAGAGCAGGCCGCCGCCGACCGGCAGCGTGAGCAGGTTGCCGTAGACGACCTTCGCCTCGTTCTGCTTGAAGTTGCGCACCGCTGCCGCGATCGTCGGGTCGTTGCTGAACTGGCTGGCGATCTGCGACGGACCCGACACCTGGTTGGTGTCCGGCAGCCGCAGGATCTGGAACTTCCCGTAGGTCGACTTGTCCGCCGCATCGGCACCGACCGACATGAACGCAGAGAGGTTCTGCTTGTTCACCGGCACGAACACCGACGTCAGCGAGAACACCGGCTGCGTGCCCGACTCGGTTGCGACCGAGAGCCGGTACGGCGGCTGCGTGCGGGTCGGCGAGTTGGGGTCCTCGGGGATCTCCCACTTGTCGTTGCCCTCGTAGAACGTCTTCGGGTCGGTGACGTGGTACGCCGCCAGCAGGCTGCGCTGCACCTTGAACATGTCCTCGGGGTAGCGGAAGTGCGCCAGCAGGTCCGGCGGGATGTCCGACTTCGGCTTCACGACACCGGGGAACACGCCCTCCCAGGCCTTCAGCAGCGGGTCGGAGGAGTCCCACTCGTAGAGGGTCACCGTGCCGTCGTACGCGTCGACCGTCGCCTTCACCGCGTTGCGCATGTAGTTGATCTCGTCGGTCGGCAGGGTCGCGTACGCCGTGCGCGGGTTGATCGCGTCGGAGGTCATCTCCTGGAACGACCGCTTCTCCGACAGCGGGTAGCGGTCGGTCGTGGTGTAGCCGTCGAGGATCCAGACGATCTTGCCATCGACCACCGCCGGCAGCGCGTCGTTGTCGACCGTCAGCCACGGCGCGACCTTCTGCACCCGCTCGCGCGGCGACCGGTTGTAGAGCACCTTGGAGTTGGTGTTGACGCGCGAGGACAGCAGGATCTTGGAGTCGCCGAACTTCACGGCGTACAGCGCCTTGCGGAACAGCGAGCCGATCCCGACGCCGTCCTTGCCGTCGTACGTCGACGTCTTGGACTGACCCGGCGTGCCCGAGCCCTGCGGCACGTCGAGCTCGACGTCCTTGCCGCCCTTGGCCTTGCCGACGATGGAGTACTTCGGGCTGTTCTCGCCGAAGTAGATCTGCGGCCGGTAGCCGTTGGGCGGGTTGGCGTCGGTGAGCACGCCGCTCGGCGGGATGTCGCGCTCGGCCCAGACGGGGACACCGAGATTGTTGGTCACCGGCTTGTTGGCCGCGTCGCGCTGGTTGCCGTAGGCGGCGATCATGCCGTAGCCGTGGGTGTAGACGGTGTGCAGGTTGGCCCAGTTCTTCTGCGCGTCGGGCAGACCGTCGATGTGCAGCTCGCGAGCGGCCACGACGGTGTCACGCTCCTGGCCCTCCACCTGGTAGCGGTCGACGTCGAGCACCGCGGGCGTCGAGTAGTAGCCACGCACCTGCTGGAGCTGGTCGAACGTGCTCGACACCAGGCTCGGGTCGAGCAGCCGGATGCCGGGGAGCGAGGCCGCGTCGGCGGAGAGCTGCTGCGCGTCGAGCGAGGTCTTCGCGGTGTACGGCGTCACGTCGGTGTCGTCGAGGTCGTACGCCGCTCTCGTCGCGTCGATGTTGTGCCCGATGTAGGACGACTCCTTGTCCGGCTCGCTCGGTTTGACCTGGAACTGCTGCACCAGCGCCGGCCACAGCATTCCGAGCAGCACCGCGGACAGCAGGAACAGGGCGAGCCCGACCGCCGGCAGCATCCAGGTGCGGCGGAAGAGGTTCGCGAAGAACAGAAGCGCGCAGATCACCGCGATCGCCATCAGGATGTTCTTGGCCGGCAGCGTCGCGTGGTCGCGGCTGTACGTCATGCCGGTGACGAGCCCGCCGCCCGCAGAGGTCAGGTCGAAGCGGTCGAGGTAGTAGTCGGCACCCTTGAGCAGGACCAGGACGCCGAGCAGCACGGAGATCTGGGCCTGTGCCGGCCCGGACACCTTGCCGGCGCGCGCCTGCAGGCGGATGCCGCCGTACACGTAGTGCACGACCAGCGCGGCGAGCAGGCCGAGGATCAGTGCGGTGATGGCGAAGTCGACGAGGTAGTGCAGCCAGGGCAGCGTGAAGACGTAGAAGCCGATGTCCTTGTGGAAGTAGACGTCGGACTTGCCGAAGCTCTGCCGGTGCTCCCACAGCAGGAACGTGCGCCACTTGCCCGACGCCGAGCCGCCGGCGAACAGCGCGAACACCACGCTGATCGAGATCAGCAGGATCCGCCGGATCGGCGTGATCACTTCCCGGTAGCGATCGAGGCTTGCCTGCTCCGGCGAGCTGGCACGGAACATCGGCCGCAGGCGGTAGGCGACCCAGATGTTGCCGCCGACCGCGAGCGCCATCAGGGTGCCGAAGACGAAGAACATGCCGATCTTGGTCCAGAGCAGCGTGGTGAAGACGCCGCCGTACCCGATGCTGTTGAACCACAGCCTGTCGGTCCAGATGCCGGCGAAGATCGAGAAGCCGATCAGCAGGACCGCCATCACGATGAGGGTGAGCACGAGCGGACGCGGGCGACGGGACTCGCGCAGCGGCACGGGCCGGCGCGGCTCCTCGGGCTCGTCGTTGAAGAAGTCGCTCATCAGCTTCCGGTCTCCTCGGGGTCCAGCGTGGCATGCAGCAGGGTCAGCAGGCCGGGTACCAGGTCGGGACTGGCCAGCACCGACTCGGCGTCGTCATGTGACCGTAGCCGGAGGGCGCACGCGGAGTCGCCTCCGCGCAGGGCCGCCGCGACGATCCGCACCTCCTCGCGGGCGGGGTGGTCGGCCGCGAACTCCTGCGCTGCGGCCGGGTCGTCGGGGATCTGCTCGTCGACCTCGGGCGGCAGCACCAGCCGCTCGGCGACAGCGGCGCAGCCGGCCACCTCCGTCGGCCAGACGATCCCGGCGAGCACGTCCTCGAGGCTCGAGCCCGGCGGCAGTGGCTCCTGCTCGATCGGCGTCAGGCCCCGTGCCTCGTGCTCGGCGGGCAGGCCGAGCGTCTCGGCCAGCTGCGGCTCCCGGCTGATCAGGTCGGCGGTCTCCACCAGCGCGAACAGCCGCTCGGGCCGGTCCCAGCCCTCGCCGGCCGCGTGCTCCTCGAGCTCACGTACGACGGCCCAGAGGTCCGCGCTCGATGTGCTCACCGCGTGCACCGGGGCAGCGCCGCGTCGGGGTTGGCCCGCCAGGTCTCGAGGTCCTTGATCGCGTCGGAGAGCGTGTTCACCTTCACCAGCCTCATCTTGTCGGCGTTGAAGTGCGCGCTCAACGCCTCGGCGCAGTTGTCGGCGGCCACCAGGAAGACCTTGGCGCCGTCGCGCTCGGCGGCCGGCAGCTTCTGGCCGATGCCGCCGATGGGACCGACCTTGCCGTCCGGGGTGATCTCGCCGCTGCCCGCGATCGTCTTGCCGCCGGTGAGGGACCCGGGGGTGAGCACGTCGTAGATGGAGAGGGCGAACATCATGCCCGCGGAGGGACCACCCACGGTGTCGGGCAGCCGGATCCTGACCTTGAACGGGAACACGAAGTCCTGCTTGATGCTCACGCCGATGCGGGACGCCTTCGGGTCGTCGGGTGCCGGCTGCGTCGTCACGGTGATCTGCTTCTGCGCGCCGTCGCGCCGGACCGTCAATTGGGTCGGTGTGCCCGGCTTGATCGGCCGGATCAGGTCCACCAGGTGCGTGGGATCCGGCGTGGTCTTCCCGCCAACGGCCAGGAGGACATCGCCCTTGTCGAGCTTGCCGGCGGAGGGTCCGTCCTTGGCGACGTCATTGACCTCGACCTCGGTCTGGTAGCCGACGCCGAGCGCCCCGAGCGCCGCCGCGGTCGCGTTGTCCTGCGACGAGCTCATCTGCACCGCCGACTGCTGCCGGTTGGTCTCGTCGGTCTCGCCCTTGCCGTAGATGCTCTTGGGGAGGACGGCGATGTCGGGGTCGATCCAGCCGTAGACCAGGTCGAAGAGGTTGGTGTGCTCCTGCGGTCCGCCGGCGTACACCGTCACCATCCGGAGCGCGCCCGTGTCGCGGTAGGTCTGGTGGCCGGTGACGTTGACGATCGTCTTGCCGTCGTACTTTCCGAGGACGTTCATCGTCGGACCGGGCCGGAAGGTGACGTAGTCGACCGGCTTCGCGACGGCGATCCCGCCGAACACGACCATCAGGCCCAGCGCAAGCAGGCCGGCAACCGTGCGGCGACTCATGCTGTCACCCTCTCAAACGGCGGCAACACGACAGGCAGGAGCCCGCGTCAGGCCGAGCGACGGGCGTCGCGGCGCTGGCTGTCCCGGCGCTGGCTGTCCCGACGCTGGGCAACGCCGGTGCTCCGCTCGCGCTGCCGAGGACGCCGGCCCTCCTCGGGAAGCGGACGCATCACCGCGCGGGCGAACCGCTCGAGCTCGGCGTCCGACCGCTCGCGCTCGGGTCGCACGCGCCCGATCCAGCCGACCCAGGCCATCGCGGCACACGTCGCCACGACGGCGGGCAGCAGCCAGAGCAGGATCTCCACGGCCCCATGATGCCCGGCACGACCCGCTGCGGCCGTCGGAACACGCGCGAGCAGCTACGGCGTACCGACCCATTCCTCCGTGCCGTCGGAGAACTCCTGGTGCTTCCAGATCGGCACCCGCTGCTTGAGGCGGTCGATGAGGGCGCGCGAGGCCTCGAAGGCCGTGCCCCGGTGTGCGGCGGACACGGCCGAGACCACGGCCAGATCTCCCACAGCCAGTACGCCGAGCCGGTGCACCGCCGCGACCGCGACCACGTCGAACTCCGCGGCCACCTCGGCCGCGACCTCGGCGAGCCGCTCCTGCGCAGTCGGGTGCGCCGTGTACTCGAGCCTGGACACCGAACGACCACCGTCGTGGTCGCGCACGGCCCCGACGAAGACCGTCACCCCACCCGCCGCCGGGTCGGACACGGCAGCGGTCACCTCGCCCACGTCGAGCGGCCGGTCGCGCAGTGCGACCAGGCGGACGGCGTCGGCAGAAGCACCGATCTGCGTGGAGGTCACACACAGAGCCTAGGGCGCGTCTCTCAATCCACTGCCGTCGCGAGCGTCGTCAGACGTGGTGCCTGGCAAGGCGGAGGAGGGAGGCGGCCCGGGTTTGGCCGCCGACTGACGACAACGCAGCCAGGGGCCGCGTATGGCGGCGCGCAGCAGGCAACGGGATTGAGAGACGCGCCCGAGGGGAGCCCGGCGGCACTTCGCGCTCGCCCGGGTCAGCGTGTGGGAGAGCCCGGTAACTTTGGACCATGAGCAACGGCCCCGGCGACCCCGACGACACCCCCGAGCCCGGGGGCGACAACCCGTTCAAGGGCACGCCGTTCGAGCAGATCTTCAGCTCCTTCGGCGCGGGAGGCATGCCGAACCTCGCCGGCATGGACCTCGGCGCCCTCATGGGCCAGATGCAGTCCCTGATGCAGCCGTACGACGGACCGGTCAACTGGCAGCTGGCCACCGACATCGCCCGCCGCACGGCGGCCCAGGAGCCGGACCCCAGCCCTGACCGGGCCGCGCAGACCCGTGTCGCCGACGCCTTCCGGCTCGCCGACCACTGGCTCGACGACACCACCGCGCTGCCGTCGGGTGTCACCACCACGGCGGCGTGGAGCCGGGCCGACTGGATCGAGGAGACCACCGACGTCTGGCGCGTCCTGGTCGAGCCGGTCGCCGAGCACGTCGTCGGCGCGATGGGCAACGCCATCCCCGAGGAGGCACGGGCCATGGCCGGCCCGCTCATCGGGATGATCGGCAAGGCCGGCGGCGCGATGTTCGGCCAGCAGGTCGGCCAGGCGCTCGGCGGGCTCGCCGGCGAGGTACTGACCGCCTCCGACATCGGCCTGCCCCTCGGCCCGGCCGGCAAGGCCGCGCTGCTCCCCCACAACATCGCCTCGTTCGCCGACGGCCTCGACGTCACCGAGGACGACGTACTCCTCTACCTGGCGCTGCGCGAGGCCGCGCACCAGCGACTGTTCGCCCACGTCCCGTGGCTGCGCGAGCACCTGATCTCCGCCGTCGAGGACTTCGGCCGCGGCGTCACCATCGACGTCTCCGGCATCGAGCAGTCCCTCGGCCAGCTCGACCCGACCAACCCCGAGGCGATCCAGGACGCGATCAACGGCGGGCTGTTCGAGCCGCGCAAGACGCCCGCCCAGGAGGCTGCCCTCGCCCGCCTCGAGACCACGCTGGCCCTCGTCGAGGGCTGGGTGGACGAGGTCGTCGGACAGGCCACGGCCGAGCGCATGCCCGCCTCCGCCAAGCTGCAGGAGGCGATCCGCCGTCGTCGCGCCGCCGGCGGGCCTGCCGAGGAGACCTTCGCCGCGCTCGTCGGCCTCGAGCTGCGACCGCGCCGCCTCCGCGACGCCGCCGCACTGTGGGGCTCGCTGCGATCCCGGCAGGGCCACGAGGCCCGCGACGCCGTCTGGGCGCACCCCGACCTGCTGCCGACGGCCAGCGACCTCGACGACCCGCTCGGGTTCCGCGAGGACATGCCGGAGCCGGCGGAGCTCGCCGACGAGGCGTTCGACCAGGCGATCGC
>JAEKKP010000162.1 GCA_019510315.1 Propionibacteriales bacterium | reverse complement strand
GAGGACCTCCTCGAGCTGGCCCTGGCGATCGCCCGCGAGGCCGCCGAGCTGGTGCGGACCCGCCGCGAGGTCGGCGTCGAGGTGGCCGCGACCAAGAGCAGCGCCACCGACGTGGTCACCGAGGCCGACCGGGCCAGCGAGACGCTGATCCTCTCGCGCATCCTGGCCGCCCGGCCCGGCGACGCCGTCCTCGGCGAGGAGGGCAGTGACACCATCGGTACCAGCGGGGTGCGCTGGATCGTCGACCCGATCGACGGCACCGTGAACTACTTCCTCGGCCTGCCCCAGTACGCCGTGTCGATCGGCGTCGAGGTCGACGGGGTCGTCCAGGTCGGTGTGGTGGTGAACGCCGCGACCGGTGACGAGTACTCGGCCGTCCGCGGCCAGGGCGCGACCCGCAACGGCCGGCCGATCGCCGTCCGCGAGCCGCGCCCGCTCGACCGCTCGGTGGTCTCGACCGGCTTCAACTACGAGCTCGCCGTCCGGGAGCGGCAGGCCGCGGCGGTGGCGCAGCTGCTCGTGGGGGTCGCCGACATTCGGCGGTTCGGGTCGTGCGCGCTGGACCTCTGCGCCCTGGCGAGCGGCCAGTCCGACGGCTACGTCGAGGAAGGCTGCATGCCCTGGGACGACGCCGCCGGCGGGCTGATCGCGCAAGAGGCCGGAGCGGTCGTCGAGGTGCTCGTGGGGGCGTCGGGCCGTCGGCTCATCGTGGCGGCGCCCGCGCCGTCGTACCCGGGTTTCCTGGGGCTGGTGAGGTCGTGCGGATTCACCGGGGATGGCCGCTGACCTGCGGGGAACAAGCCGCGGGGCCGTTACGTTGTGCCAGTCCCTGGACACACAGGGCAATGGATGTGCACTTCGACCCGATGTGGTGCACAATCTGCGCGCCGCCCGCAAACAGGTGGCCGAGGGCAGTATCAGGAGAGGGACGATGGCGACCGACTACGACGCACCACGCAAGACCGAGGAAGAGCAGAACGAGGACAGCCTCGAAGAGCTGAAGGCGCGTCGTCACGACAAGAACTCGGGCAAGGTCGACGAGGACGAGGCCGAGGCCGCGGAATCCTTCGAGCTGCCCGGCGCGGACCTGAGCCACGAGGAGCTGGCCGTCGAGGTGATGCCCCGTCAGGACGACGAGTTCACCTGCATGAGCTGCTTCCTGGTCCACCACCGCAGCCAGCTGGCCGACGAGAAGAAGCTGATCTGCCGCGACTGCGCCTGAGCACCACTGACACGACGCACCACCTAGACGACGGCCGCCTCCCGGACGGGACGGCGGCCGTTTGCATGCTCCGGTGGTCGAATGCTCCGGTGGTCGAGCCTGTCGAGACCCCTCAGGCGTCGTCCGCCACGCCCGGAGGCAGGTGGCCCGTCGACCGGGCGTAGTACTGCGCCGCCCGCCGGGTCGCGAGCATCCGGGCCACGGCCACGATCGTGCCGCTGACCGCGGCCCAGGCCAGCGCCTCGCGCATGTCAACGTCGGGCGAGGCCGGGTTGGCCGGCGGCTCCTTGCCGGTGGCCGCCTTCCACGAGGTGTTCAGCGCCTTGCGGGCGGCGGTCGCTGCGGCGAGGGCCGCCACCAGCGAGAAGACGCCCCAGATCTTCGAGCTGTCCTTCTGACCGGACTTCTTCGACATCGTTGCCCTCTCGGATCGGGTGCGCATCACCCTAGTGCCCGCGACCGGAGCGGCCATGCGGTGTCCGGCTCAGCGCGCGGCAGAGACCGCGGCGGCCAGCTGTCGGGGGTGGCGCGAGGAGATCAGCCAGTACGGCGTGGGGTCGTCGGGGTCGTCGAGGACCACCTTGACCGCGCGGGTGATGTAGGGGCGCGTCACCAGGAAGGCCCGCGCGTCGGCCTCGATCCCGTGGACCCGACGCGTCACCTCCTTGTCCAGCGCTTCCGCCGAGGCGACCTTCGACAGCGAGATCGTCGCCGGACCGGCGTACAGGACACCGTCGCGCACCTCGACCCGGGCCGATCCGAGCCAGGCGAAGATCCCGAAGACGCCGGCGAACAGCGCCGCCGAGGCGGCCCACGCGAGCCAGCCCGGGAGCGCGACCACCAGGGCCAGCCACAGCGTCGCGAGGAACATCGTCGCCTGCACCCACCACCGGAGCGGGACGTGCAGGCGCTCCTGGTAGATCACGGACGCGGGCATGGGCAAAGCCTGACATCAGGGCGCGCCGGCGGCGCAGGTAGGGTCGCTGCCCGTGACTGAGGCCAATGTCCGGATCAGCATCGTCCGGCTCGACCCGGACCTGCCGCTCCCGTCCTATGCGCACCCCGGCGACGCCGGCGCCGACCTCTGCGCTCGTCGGGACGTGACGCTGGCGCCGGGGGAGCGCGCGCTGGTGCCGACCGGGATCTCGCTGGCGCTGCCCGACGGGTACGTCGCGCTCGTGCACCCGCGCTCCGGGCTCGCCCACCGAAGCGGTCTGTCGATCGTCAACGCGCCGGGCACGATCGACGCGGGCTACCGTGGGGAGGTGCAGGTGTGCCTGGTCAACCTCGACCCGGCGACGCCCATCGAGCTCAAGCGCGGTGACCGCATCGCGCAGCTGGTGATCCAGCGGTTCGAGACCGCCACCTTCGTCGAGGTCGACGACCTGCCCGACTCCGCGCGCGGAGCCGGCGGCTACGGATCGACCGGAGGGTTCCGATGAGGTTGCGTCGCAAGCAGGGTGAGGCCGAGACCGAGGTGGCGGCCGGGATCGAGGAGACCGGTCCGCCGGAGGCACCGCGTACCGGGCCGTTCGACGTCTCCGAGGTGGACCCGCAGGCGTCCTACGTCGATCTGGGCAGCCTGCTCGTGCAGCCGCCCGACGGCCTCGACCTGCGGCTGCAGGTCGACGAGCAGAGCGGGACCGTCATGACCGTGCTCCTGGTCGCCGAGGAGGGCGTGCTCGAGATGCGCGCGTTCGCGTCGTCGCGAGGCGGCGACCTCTGGACCGAGGCGCGCCGCGAGATCGCCGCGGACACCGCGCGTCGCGGCGGCACGGCGACCGAGCAGGAGGGCGTCTTCGGCCAGGAGCTGTTCTGCCAGGTGCCGGTGACCGGCCCGGACGGCGAGTCGATGACCCAGCCCTCGCGGGTGATCGGGCAGACCGGGCCGCGCTGGTTCCTGCGCGCGACGATGGCCGGCCGGCCCGCCTTCGACGCCGAGTACGCCGCGCCGTTCGAGGAGGCGCTGCGCAACGTCGCCGTACGCCGGGGCAACGACGCCATGGCACCCGGGGAGGCACTGCCGTTGCGGATGCCGCCCGAGGCAATGCCCGTTTCCGAGTAGTGCTGCCGACCGAGGAATAGGCTCAACGACATGTCGATCACGAAGGGGCTCCGCAGTGGCCTCCGCCAGTGGGCCAGCGACAGCCACGCCGAGGCGGCCGAGCTGCGCACCGACGCGGTCCGCAGCGGCTGCTGCCCGATCGACGAGGCCCCCGACCGCGAGCCCGTCACCGTGCAGGGGAGCCTCCGCACCGTCACGCTGCGCCCGCGGGGCGGCGTACCGGCTCTGGAGGCCGAGCTGTACGACGGCAGCGGCACGATCACGATCCTGTGGCTGGGGCGCCGGCGGATCGCCGGCATCTTCCCGGGGCGCACCATCCGGGTCAGCGGCCGGATCGGCGTCCACGGTGGCGCGCGCGTGATGTACAACCCGCGCTACGACCTGCGGTACTGAGCGTGGTGGACCAGGACCGGGGCGTGGACGAGACGCCGCACACCGTCGTCGCCTCCGTCGAGGAGGTCGTGCGCGGCCAGCTGGCCAAGGCGCTCGGCGGCCGGCGCGGGATGCTCGAGGCGGCGGTGCCGACAGCGGTGTTCACGGTCGGCTTCCTGGTCAGCCACGAGCTGAAGCTCTCGGTGGTGGTCGCGGTCGCCTGCGCGGTCGTGCTGCTGGCGGTGCGGATCGGCCAGCGCTCGACGACGCAGTTCGTGATCAACAGCCTCTTCGGCATCGGCATCGGCGCCTTCTTCGCCTGGCGCGCGGCCCGCGGCGGCGGCGATGCGAACGACCAGGCGTTGGCGTACTTCCTGCCCGGCATCCTCTACAACCTCGGCTACTCGGTCGTGATGGTGTTCACCATCCTGATCCGCTGGCCGATCGTCGGCTTCATGGTCGGCAGTGTCACCGGCGACCCGACGGCCTGGCACGAGGACCGAGGGACGGTCCGCCTGTGCAGCCGGCTCACCTGGCTGCTGGTGCTGCCGTGCGTCGTGCGCGTGGCCGTGCAAGGTCCGGTGTACCTGGCCGGCCGCAACGACTGGTGGGACCGTGACTCGGCCGTCGCCGTGCTCGGTGTCGCCAAGCTCGCGATGGGCTGGCCGCTGCAGATCGCCGCCCTGGCCGCGATGGTGTGGCTGCTGAGCCGCAACCAGACCCCCGTGACCGAGGAGCAGTCGGGCTAGTCCGTGGCGCGCGGAGCGAGGAGCTGCTCGAGCTCCTCCTCGACGTCGGCCTGGCAGACGAACAGGAGCTCGTCGCCCGCCTCGACCGGCTGCTCGGGGTCGGGGGTGTAGACCTGCCCGTCGCGCAGGATCGTCACGAGCGCGACGTTCTCCGGGAACGGGATCAGGCCCGAGGGCTTCCCGACGTACGGCGACCCGTCCGGCAGCGTCATCTCGACGAGGTTGGCGTTGCCCTGGCGGAACGTGAACAGCCGCACCAGGTCGCCGACCGTCACCGCCTCCTCGACAAGGGCGGACATGATCCGCGGCGTCGACACGTTGACGTCGACGCCCCAGGCCTCGGTGAACAGCCACTCGTTGTTGGGGTGGTTGACGCGGGCGACGGTGCGCGGCACGCCGAACTCCGTCTTGGACAGCAACGACGTGACCAGGTTGACCTTGTCGTCACCGGTCGCGGCGATGACGACGTCGCAGTGCTCCAGCCGGGCCTCCTCGAGCGACGACAGCTCGCAGGAGTCGGCCAGCAGCCACTCGGCGTCGGGCACGCGGTCGGGCTTGATGGCGTCGGGGTCCTTGTCGACGAGGAGCACCTGGTGGCCGTTGGTGATCAGCTCCCGGGCGATGGAGCGGCCGACGGCGCCGGCTCCGGCAATGGCTACGCGCATGGCTGCTCAGTCCTCCTCGGGTCCGCGCTCGAGGACCTGGTAGGCGAGGGTGGCGTTCTCCTCGCGCATGACGACGTGCAGCAGGTCGCCCTCCTGGATCACCGAGTCGCGCTGGGGGAGCATGCCCTCGCCGAGCCGGTCGATCCAGGCGATCCGGCAGCGGGACTGCTCCTGGAACTGGACCGTGCGGTGGCCGATCCACGGCTCGGGCGCCGGGATCTGGTCGAGCCGGATCGTGCCGGACGGGTCGCGGAAGTCCGGCTCCGCTCCGGCAGGCAGCAGCCGGCGCAGGATCTGGTCGGCCGTCCACTTCACCGTGGCGACGGTCGTGATGCCGAGCCGCTGGTAGACCTCGGCACGTCCCGGGTCGTAGATCCGGGCGACGACCTGCTCGATGCCGAACGTCTCCCGCGCGACCCGCGCGGCGATGATGTTGGAGTTGTCACCGCTGCTGACGGCCGCGAAGGCGTCGGCGCGCTCGATGCCCGCGTCGCTGAGGACCTTCTGGTCGAACCCGTAGCCGGTGACCTTGATGCCGTTGAACGACGGCCCCAGGCGCCGGAAGGCGTCGGGGTTGCTGTCGATGATGCTGACGGTGTGGTTGCGGTCCTCGAGCGAGCGCGCCAGAGTCGATCCGACGCGGCCACAGCCCATGATCACGACGTGCACGTCACGAACGCTACTGCACTCGCTGCGGCCGACGACCCCGGCCGACCTCCCGTGCTCTAGCCTTGACGCTCGTGGGTGTCGGCGGGTTCTCCAAGCGGGTTCTCCTCGGACGCAAGCTCCGCAGCGAACAGCTCGGGGAGACGTTGCTTCCGAAGCGGATCGCGCTGCCCGTCTTCGCCAGCGACGCGCTCTCGTCGGTGGCCTACGCGCCTGACGAGGTCTTCATCATGCTGTCGGTCGCAGGCGCGTCGACCTACGTGTGGTCCTGGAAGATCGGCATCGCCGTCGCCCTGGTGATGCTGACCGTCGTCGCGTCGTACCGGCAGAACGTGCACGCCTACCCGTCGGGCGGTGGCGACTACGAGGTGGCGACCGTCAACCTGGGCCGCACCGCCGGTGTCACCGTCGCCAGCGCCCTCCTCGTCGACTACGTGATGACCGTCGCGGTGTCGGTCTCGTCCGGCGTGCAGAACGCCGGCGCCGCCTTGTCCTTCGTCCAGGGGCACGAGACCGAGTGGGCGTGCGTGCTGGTCGCCGTCCTTGCGGCGATCAACCTGCGCGGCGTCCGCGAGTCCGGCGCCGCCTTCGCGGTCCCGACGTACGGCTTCATGATCGCGGTGATCGGGATGGCTGTGTATGCGGCCATCCGGGGAGCCCAGGGGACCCTGCCCGACGTCGAGAGTGCGCATCTGCAGCTGCAGAAGGCCCCCGGCTACGGCGGCAACATCAGCCAGGCCGCGATGGTGTTCCTGCTCGCCCGGGCCTTCTCCTCCGGCTGTGCCGCTCTGACGGGCGTCGAGGCGATCTCGAACGGCGTCCCAGCGTTCCAGAAGCCGAAGAGCAAGAACGCCGCGACCACGTTGCTGCTGCTGGGAGCGATCGCGGTCACCATGCTGCTGAGCATCATCGTGCTCGCCCGCAACATGGGGCTCAAGTACGTCGATCCCAACGACCTCGAGCGCCTGCGCCAGTCCGACGGCAGCCACCTCCCGCACGGGTACGACCAGCACACCGTGATCGCCCAGATCGCGAAGGCGGTCTTCAGCGACTTCCCGCCGGGTTTCTACTTCGTGCTCGCGACGACGGGGATCATCCTGGTGCTCGCGGCCAACACCGCCTTCAACGGCTTCCCGGTGCTCGGCTCGATCCTGGCCAAGGACGGGTTCGCGCCCCGCCAGCTGGGCTCGCGCGGCGACCGGCTCGCCTACAGCAACGGCATCCTTTTCCTCGCCGGCATGGCCATCGTCCTGATCATCGCCTTCCGGGCAGAGCCGACGCGGCTGATCCAGCTCTACATCGTGGGCGTGTTCGTGTCGTTCAACCTCAGCCAGCTCGGCATGATCCGGCACTGGACGCGGCACCTGAAGACCGAGAAGGACCCCGCGGTCCGGCGCCGGATGTACCGCTCGCGCGCGATCAACACGTTCGGCCTGGCGATGACAGCGGTCGTGTTCGTCATCGTGCTGGTGACGAAGTTCCTCGCCGGCGCCTGGATCGCGATCCTCGCGATGATCGTGTTCTTCGCGATCATGAAGGCGATCCGCCGGCACTACGACCTCGTGGCCGAGGAGCTCGTCGTCGGCGACGAGGACCCGATCATGCCGACGCGGGTGCACGCGATCGTGCTCGTCTCCAAGCTGCACAAGCCGACGATGCGGGCGCTGGCGTTCGCCAAGGCCACCCGGCCCAACGTCCTCGAGGCGGTGTTCGTCGCCTCCGACCAGGACGAGTCCGACCGCCTGATCGCCGAGTGGGACGAGCGGCACATCGACGTACCGCTGAAGGTGCTGTACTCGCCGTACCGGGAGATCATCCGGCCGGTCGTCCAGTACGCCGTGGAGATCCGCGAGCACAACCCGCGCGGCGTCGTCGCGGTGTTCATCCCGGAGTACGTCGTCGGTCGCTGGTGGGAGCAGCTGCTCCACAACCAGACCGCCCTGCGGCTCAAGGGCCGGCTGCTCTT
Source organism: Propionibacteriales bacterium (assembly GCA_019510315.1). Classification (GTDB taxonomy): domain Bacteria; phylum Actinomycetota; class Actinomycetes; order Propionibacteriales; family Nocardioidaceae; genus Marmoricola. Next base: position 2,590 of record JAEKKP010000162.1, on the reverse strand, counting down.
CACCCCCGGCGTGATGGTCATCTCGGTGCCCTACCAGCTGCGGGGCTCGGAGGTGGGCAAGGAGCGCGAGGACTGGCAGCTCCAGCGCCTGCGGGCGGGCGACATCCGCCGCGGACGCGTGGGCCGGTGACCGCCCCGGCACCCTTCGCCGTCGGCGACCGTGTCGAGGCACGCACCGGACCGGTCGCGCACGGTGGCCACGTGGTGGCCCGGGTCCGACCCCCGGTGGTCGAGCCTGTCGAGACCCGCGACGTCGTGGTCTTCGTGCGCCACGCGCTGCCGGCCGAGCTGGTCGTCGTCGAGATCACCGAGGTGAGCAAGTCGTTCCTCCGCGGCGACGCCGTCGAGGTGCTCGAGGCGTCGCCCGACCGCGTCTCCGCACCGTGCCCGCTCGCGCACCCCGGAGGCTGCGGCGGCTGCGACTTCCAGCACGTCGTGTTGCCGGCCCAACGTCGGCTCAAGGCCGACGTGATCGCTGAGCAGCTGCGCCGGCTCGCCGGCCTGGAGCGCGAAGTGGTCGTGGAGGCCGTCGAGCCGACTCTCCGCTGGCGCACGCGGATGCAGTACGTCGGCCTCCCCGGTGGTGCGGTCGGCCTGCGCAAGCACCGGTCCCACGACGTCATCGAGGTCGAGGACTGCCTGATCGCGGCGCCGGATGCGCGCATCACGGTGGTCGAGGAGGGCGCCGGTCAGGGTGGTCGAGCAGCGAGCTCGCGAGCGATCGGTCGAGACCCCGCCGCCGTGATCGAGAGCGTCCTGGGCCACGACTTCCGGGTCGCCGCCGACGGCTTCTGGCAGGTCCACCCCGACGCCCCGCGCGTCCTCGTGGAGGCGGTGCTGGAGCTTCTCGGCCCCCGACCTGGCGAGCGCGCCCTCGACCTCTACGCCGGTGTCGGGCTCTTCTCCGTGTTCCTCGCCGAAGCGGTCGGCCGCACGGGCGGCGTCATCAGCGTGGAGTCGGACCGCCGCGCGAGCGACCTCGCGGGGGAGAACCTCTCGGCGTACCCGCAAGCGGCGACCCGCGCCGGTCGCGTGGACCAGGTCCTGCACCAGGGGATCGGCTCGGCGCGTGCGATCGACCTCGTCGTCCTCGACCCGCCGCGCGAGGGCGCCAAGCGCAAGGTCGTCGACGCGATCGCAGCACTGCGTCCGCGGGCGGTGGCCTACGTCGCCTGCGACCCGGCCGCCCTGGCGCGAGACGTCGCCTACTTCCGTGACGCCGGCTACGACCTCGCCGAGCTCCGCGCCTTCGACTTGTTCCCGATGACGCACCACGTGGAGTGCGTCGCGCTCCTCGTGCCGACGGCAGACTGAAGCCATGAGACTGGGTGTGGTCATCCCGCAGGCGCGGCCCTGGCACGAGCTCGCGCAGGACTTCGCCTGGGCCGAGGAGATCGGGTACGACGTCGCCTACGTCTACGACCACCTCACCCACCCGACGGCGGCCGGCGGCTGGCTCGCCGACGGCTGGTCGGTGCTCGCGGCCGCGGCCACGACCACCAGCCGGATCGAGCTCGGCACGCTGGTCGCCTCGGCAACCCTGCACTCGCCGGTCGCTCTCGCCCGGCTGGCCGCCACGACCGACGACGTCGCCGGCGGGCGGTTCGTGCTCGGCCTGGGCGCCGGCTCGCCGCTGTGCGCCGCCGCGGACCGCGGCGAGTCGCCGACGCCGGGGGAGATGTTCGGCCGGCTCGCCGACGTGGTGGAGGGACTGGTGGCGGTCTTCGACGGTGCGACCGACTGGCAGGGTGCGACCCGATCGTTCGGTGGCCTGGAGACGACGCCGTTCCCGCCGGGCGCGCGCAAGCCCTACCTGATGCTGGCCGCGCACGGACCTCGCGCGATGGGACTGATGGTCCAGCACGCCGACGGCTGGAACACCTACGGCGGCCCGAGCTCGAGCCTGTTCGAGCCGGATGACTACTGGGCTGCGGTCGAGGAGCAGGTCGGCCGGATGACCCGGGCGTGCGACGAGGCCGGGCGCGACCCGGCGACGCTGCGGCGGTCGCTGCTGCTCGGCTACGGCACGGTCCGGCCGACGGAGAGCGCGGCGGCGTACGTCGCGGCCGCCGGGCGTGCGGAGGCGCTCGGCTTCGACGAGCTGGTCGTCTACGGGCCGAGCTCGCCGGGCGAGAGGTTCGCTTCCGACCCGGCGGTCCACGTCGAGGCGCTGAGCCGGATCAGGCGCTGAGCCGGATCAGGGGCTGACCGCAGGACGAGCCCGGTGAGGCCGTTTGATATCGTGTATCTTGATATCAAGATAAATAGCCCGAACGGTGACACCGCCTTCCGCCGTGTCGCGCGAGGTGGGCAAGATGGGCCCGAAGACGGGCGCCGTACGCACAGACCTTGAGGAGACGTCGATGGCCAGCGCGGGAACCAGCAAGGACAGCTTCGGTGCCAAGGGCACCCTCGAGGTGGGCGACTCGTCGTACGAGATCTACCGGCTCGGTGCGGTGACCGGCGACGGCCTGGACGTCGACTCGCTCCCGTTCTCATTGAAGGTCCTGCTCGAGAACCTGCTGCGCACCGAGGACGGCGCGGACATCACCGCCGACGACATCCGCGCGCTGGCCGGGTGGGACGCCGA
>JAEKKP010000239.1 GCA_019510315.1 Propionibacteriales bacterium | reverse complement strand
GAACGTCGCCGGCATCGTCCAGTTCGGGCGGTTCGGTGACATCACCGAGGCCGAGTGGGACCGCGTGCACGCCGTCGACCTCAAGGGCCCGTTCCTGATGATGCAGGCGGCGCTGCCGTACCTGCGCGCCAGCCGCGGCAACATCGTCAACGTCTCGTCGGTGGCCGGTAACAAGCCACAGGGGTACACGACGGCGTACTCCGCGGCCAAGGGTGGGCTGACCATGCTCACCCGCTCGCTCGCCCTCGAGCTCGCACCCGATCGCGTCCGGGTCAACGCGATCTGCCCCGGCACGGTGGACACACCGATCGTGTCGCAGGTGGCGGAGATGTTTCCCGACGACCTCGACCCGCGGGTCGCCGACCGGCTGATGATGATGGTCCCGGGCCGGGCGATCACGCCGGCCGAGATCGGCTCGGCGATCGTCTACCTGGCTTCGCGGGAGGCGCGGATGATCACCGGTGCGGTGCTCGCCTTCGACGGCGGGATGTAAACCCTCAGTCCGTGACGTCGGCGAGGGCGTCGTACTCGACGGCGTCGTGGGCGCAGAAGATCGTGACGGTCTCCTCGGGGGCGGCTCCGGAATCCGGGCCGTGCTCGGCGTGCAGCGAACGCAGCCGGTCGACGTTCGCACGTCGCGACGTCCGGTCCTTCTGAACGGCTGCCTGGAACACCGACAGCCCGGTCGGCGTGGACGGCGGCGTCTCCTTCTGGGTGCGCGAGAAGTACGCGTCCCCCGCATGAAGGAACCAGCCGCCGGACGGGCGGCGTACGGCGACCCCGCAATGTCCGGCCGAGTGTCCGGGCAGCGGGACCAGCAGCGCGTTGTCGTTGACCACCGTGACGGCCTCGAACCCGAGCCACGCGTCGCCCGCGGGCGCGTGCTCGACCCAGCGTGGACCGTGCGCCCATTGGGCGGTGACGTAGCGGTCCTTGTCCCTGAGCGTCGAGCGGGCCCGGGCCGCCGCCAGCTCGTCGGCGAGGATGTGCACCCGGGCGCCCGGGAAGTCGCCGAGGCCGCCGGCGTGGTCCCGGTCGAGATGCGTGACGACGATGTCGGTCACGTCCGCGGCGGCGTACCCGGCCCCGCGAACCTGGGCGATCGCGGTCTCCGCGGGATCCAGAGAGGGTCCGGTCAGGCGGACGAAGGCCTTCCCCAGCCTCTTCTCGATGAGGTCAGCGGTGCCGAAGCCGGTGTCGACGAGGGTGAGACCCCGATCGTCCTCGAGCAGCAGGCAGTGCGCCACCAGCCTCGCCGGAAGCAGCCGGCCGCCCATCGACAGGCTCGCAGCCATCGTGCCGCAGTTGAGGTGCCGGATCGCTGAGGCCATCCGCAGAGGATGGCAGCCCACCCGTACGCTGGTCGAGTGCTCGCGTTGCTGCTTCGGCCGAAGTTCTGGCCGGGGCACCTGGCGATGCTCGTCTGCGTCGCGATGGCGACCGGACTGGGCCTGTGGCAGCTCGACGCCTGGAGCCAGCACCGCGACGACGCTGCGCGTGACCTGGCCAACCAGCCGGCGGTTCCGCTCGACCGGGTGATGACCGGCGACAGCCCGTTCCCGGGTCGCTCGGTCGACCAGCCGGTCACCTTCTCCGGCAGCTGGCTGGGCGCCGACACGGTGTACGTCTCCGGCCGTCGGCTGCACGGCCGGACGGGCTACTGGGTCGTCACGCCGGTGCTCGTCGACGGCAGCAGGTCGGCCATCCCCGTCGTCCGCGGCTGGTCCGCGAAGCCCAGCTCCGTCGCGCCGGAGGGATCGGCCGAGGTGACCGGCTGGCTGCAGGCGACGGAGGACGACGACGCCATCGACGACGATCCGCAGGACGACGTCATCCCGGCGATGCGGATCGCGAGCCTGGTCGAGCACGTCGACCAGGACCTCTACAGCGGCTACGTGCTGGCGAAGGGGGTTTCGACAAGCTCAACCACCGGGGGCGGCTCAACCACCGGGGGCGGCTCAACCACCGAGGGCGGCTCGAGCGCCCTGGAGCCGGTCGGCCCACCGCCGACGTCGTCGGTCTCCGTGACCACCGGCCTGCGCAACCTGCTCTACGCGATCGAGTGGTGGTTCTTCGGCGGGTTCGCGGTCTTCGTCTGGGTGCGGTGGTGTCGTGACTCTCTCGCGGCGCCGGCGGAGGCGTCGGCGCTCGAGGGCACAGCGTCGTGAGCGGTCTCCTGGTCGCAGGCACGACGTCGGATGCCGGCAAGAGCGTCGTCACCACCGGGCTGTGCAGGGCGTTCCGCCGCCGCGGAGTCTCCGTCGCGCCGTACAAGGCGCAGAACATGTCGAACAACTCGATGGTCTGTGCCGACGGCGGTGAGATCGGCCGAGCCCAGTGGGTCCAGGCGCTGGCCGCCGGCGTGACCCCCGAGGTCGCGATGAACCCCGTGCTGCTGAAGCCGGGTGGCGATCGCAGCAGCCACGTGGTCGTCATGGGTCGACCGGGCGGCACCGTGACGTCCGCCAACTGGACCGAGGGCCGGGCGCACCTGGCCGACGCGGCGCACGCGGCGTACGACGACCTGGCCGGCCGGTTCGAGGTGGTCGTGGCCGAGGGTGCCGGCAGCCCGACGGAGATCAACCTGCGCGCGAGCGACTACGTCAACATGGGCCTCGCGCGGCATGCAGGGTTGCCGGTCGTGGTCGTCGGCGACATCGACCGGGGCGGGCTCTTCGCCGCGCTCCACGGCACGGTCGCCCTGCTCGAGCCGGCGGACCAGGCGCTCGTCGCGGGCTTCGTCGCGAACAAGTTCCGCGGCGACCCGGCCCTGCTCGCGCCGGGCATCGACGAGCTGACCAGGCTGACCGGGCGGACGACGTACGGCGTGCTGCCCTGGCATCCCGACCTCTGGCTCGACTCGGAGG
>JAEKKP010000114.1 GCA_019510315.1 Propionibacteriales bacterium | reverse complement strand
GTCGGCGACCCGAGGTTCACCAGGTAGGGCGTGTGCACGAAGCTGCGCAGACCGCGGTCCGTGCACGTCGTGCCGAACGCCTCGTCGATCGCCGGATCCCCGGCGCTGGGCGCCCAGCCACGGGGGTTGCCCACGAAGACCTGGATCGCCTCCGCCTCGATCGTCGCGGCGGTGCGCAGCGCGCCGGAGACGAGCCCCGAGCCGACGAAGACGTGGGAGCCGACCGGGTTGCGCACCCGGCCAAGCCTACGGCCGCTCAGCGGGTGCGAAGGCCGTCGATGACGACCTTGAGGATGCGGTCGAGCTGGGCCCGGTCGAAGTTCGGCATCATCGTGCAGCCGCCCACCAGCCGGAGCACGTCGGGCGCGTTGACGTCGGTGCGGATGTCGCCCGACTGCTGGGCCGCGCCGACGATCTGCTCGGCGGCGGCCGACATGGTCGCGCGCGAGTGCGTGATCAGCTCCGAGTCGCGGCCGGTCGCCTCGACCAGCTCGTGGAAGATGTGCTTCTTGGTGGCGGCGTAGTCGATGAAGACCTCGAGCCAGAGCTCGAGCGCCTCGAGCGGAGGGTGGTCGGCGGAGAGCTGCTCGGCCGACTGGCGCAGCCCGTCGACCTCCTCCCGGTAGACCGCCTCGAGGAGCGCCAGCCGGGTGGGGAAGTGCCGGTAGAGCGTGCCGATGCCCACGCCCGCCTCGCGCGCCACCTGCTCCAGGGAGACCTCGGCGTCGACGGGTCCCGCGAGGAACAGCGCGCGCGCCGCCTCGACCAGTCGGGCCCGGTTGCGGACGGCGTCTGCGCGCAGCTTCGGGGCGTCGGTCTCGACGTCGGAGGCGGTCGTGTCGGTCATCGGTTCGTAAATCCCTTGCTAAACGGAGGTGCCCTCCGTATATTAAGTGGAGGCGCCCTCCGAATCATACATCTCGTGAAAGAAGTACTCCACGTGTCTGACCAACTTATCGCCGAGAACCCGGCGATCGAAGCCCCTGCACCACCCCGCCGCGAGCGTTGGCTGCGACCCAGGCAGCGCCCGGACCGGCCCCGACTCGTCCTCGCCACGATCCTGACCGCCCAGCTGATGGTCGTGCTCGACATGAGCATCGTGAACGTCGCGCTCCCGCACATGCAGCAGGCCCTGGACTTCTCGCCCACCGGCCTGTCCTGGGTCGTCAACGCCTACAGCCTCGCCTTCGGCGGACTGCTGCTCCTCGGCGCCCGCTCCGGCGACCTGCTCGGGCGGCGGCCGACCTTCCTGGCCGGCATCGCCCTGTTCACGCTGGCGTCCCTCGCCGGCGGCTTCGCCACGACCGGCGGTGCCCTCGTCGCTGCCCGCGTCGTCCAGGGGATCGGGGCGGCGTTCGCGGCGCCGGCCACCCTCTCACTGATCACGACGATGTTCCCGGAGGGCCGCGAGCGCAACCGCGCCATGGGTCTCTTCACGGCCATGTCGATCGGCGGCGCATCGCTGGGCATGGTCGTCGGCGGCATCCTCATCCAGGTCGCCGACTGGCGTTGGGTGATGCTCGTCAACGTGCCGATCGGGGCCGCGGTCGCGACCGCCGCCTGGATCGCCGTACCGCACACGCCGCGCCGGCACGGCCGCTTCGACTTCGCCGGTGCGACCACGTCGACGCTGGGTGTGTCGGGGCTGGTCTACGGCTTCGTGCACGCGGCCAGCGACGGCTGGGGCGACACGGTCACGCTGGTGTCGCTCGCGCTCGGCGTGGCGCTCCTCGTGGCGTTCGTCAACATCGAGCGCACGGCGGAGGAGCCGATCACCCCGTTGTCGCTGTTCGCCAGCCGGGTCCGCAGTGGTGCGCTGCTCGCGCGGGGCTTCCTCGTCGCCGGCGCGATGGGTGCGTTCTTCTTCCTGACGCAGTACCTGCAGGACGTGCTCGACCTGAGCCCGATCCGCGCCGGACTGGCGTTCCTGCCGCTGACCGCGATGCTGTTCCTCGCGTCACAGGCCGCGTCGCGGGTCCTGATGGAGCGCTTCGGTGAGCGCCTCCTGATGGTGACGGGTGCCTCGCTGACGCTGCTGTCGCTGGCATGGTTGACCCGGCTGGACGCCGGCAGCGGGTACGCCGACGTGCTGCTGTCCCTGGTCGTGCTCGGCCTCGGCAATGGGCTCGCGTTCGTGCCGCTGACCACCTCGGCGCTGCACGGTGTGCAGCCGCAGGAGGCCGGCGCCGCGTCCGGGCTCGTCAACGTGGCCCAGCAGCTCGGGTCGGCGCTCGGCCTTGCCGGTCTGGTGACCGTCTCGGGCCACGCGAGCCGATCCGTGGATCTCGCGCCGGGTCTCGACGCGGTGGCGCGGGCGCACGAGACGTTCCTCTCCGGAGCGCACGCTGCGTTCGAGGCAGCCACGGTGATGCTGGTGGTGACCATCTTCCTGGTCACGTTCGTGATCCGTCGCGAGCCGGCACCGGTTGAGGTGGCGGTCGAGTAGCAGCTCTTTTCCGAAGTTTCGACAGGCTCAACCACCGGTGGTTGAGCCTGTCGAAACCCACGTCACACTCAGACCACGCTGAGTGTCACCGTGCTTCCGCGTGGTGCGAGCTCGCCCTCGGAGGGGCTGGAGCCCACGACGTAGTCGGCGCCGACGTACAGCGGGTTGTGAACGACCTGGACCTGGAAGCCGGCGTCCTCGAGCGTCTTCTCCGCGTCCTTGAGCTTGGCGCCCCGCACGGCGGGCACCGGCACGAGCTCGGGTCCCTTCGAGACCACCAGTGCGATGCCGTCTCCGCGGAACCCGCTCCCCGAGCTCGGGCTCTGCGAGATCACCTTGCCGGCGGCGACGGTGTCGCTGAACTGGTCGGTGCGGTTGACGGTGAAGCCCAGGTCGCCGAGCGCCGAAGCCGCCTTCTCGCCGTTGCGCCCCGTCCAGTCGGGGATCTCGATCGGTCGCGGTCCACGGCTCACCACGACGTTGACGGCGGTGCCGGGGCGCAGCTGCGTGCCGGGCGCGGGGTCAGTGGTGATCACGAGGTTGGGCGCGACCTTCTCGCTGTAGCGGTCGACCTTCTGCCCGAAGCCCAGCGACGCCTGGTCGAGCATTGCTTGTGCGTCATCCAGGGACTTGCCGCGGACGTCGGGCACGGCGTGGCGCTCGGGGCCGAGGGACACCACTGCGGTGACGGTGCCGTCCTTGCTGATCCGGGCACCGGCGTCGGGGTCGGTCTTGATGACCGAGCCCGCCGCGACGGTTTCCGAGTAGTCCGACTTGCCGACCTTGAAGGAGAGCCCGGCCTTCTCGACCTTGGCCTTCGCATCGGCGGAGGACATGTTGATCACCGCCGGCGTGTGCGTGTAACGGGCGACGCCGAGGTACCACCCGCCGAGCCCGACGAGCAGGGCGAGCACGAGCACCGAGATCAGCAGCACGGGGCCGCGACGCGACCGGCGGGGCGCCGGTCGCGGTCGGTCGGCCCCGGTGACGACCGGCGGCGGCGACACCGGTGGCCGCGGCGGCGTGGCGGCCGTGCGCGACGTGGGCGCCATCGGCGGCGCCACGGGCGCGGTCATCTCGAGGTCGGGGTCGAACGCGCGCTCGACGTCGTAGACCTCGTCCTGCGGCCTGGGAGGCGCAACCCCACGCGGCACCTCGCGCGGCACGAAGAGCTCCCCGGTCGGAGCACTGTCGGGGTTGCCCGGCCCGGGCATGAGGTCCTCGGTGAGCTCGGGATCGTCGACCACTCCGTGGTCGAGCGCCTGGCGGACCCGGCGTACCTGGTGGAGCAGCACGCGCGCGTCGGAGGGGCGGAGATCCTTGTCGCGGACCGTGGCGCGGGCGACGAGCGCGTCGACGTACCGGGGGAGGCCGGGCACCCGCAGCGAGGGAGCCGGGATGTCCTCGTGCACGTGCTTGTAGGCGACCTGGATCGGACTGTCGGCCTGGTGCGGCTTGTGGCCGGTGAGCATCTCGTAGAGCAGCACGCCGGCGGCGTAGACGTCGGAGCGGGCATCGGCCTTGCCGTCGACGACGAGCTCGGGGGAGAGATAGGAGACCGTGCCGATGAGCACGCCACCGGTCGCGGTGTGCTGGGTCTCGGCGTTGACCGCGCGGGCCAGACCGAAGTCGGCCACCTTGATCCGGCCGTCGTCGGCGAGCAGGACGTTCTCCGGCTTGACGTCGCGGTGGATCATGCCGGCGGTGTGGGCGGCCGCGAGTGCCGAGAGCACCGGCTCGAGCACGCCGAGGGCCTTGCCGGGCTCCATCGGGGCTTCCTTGCGGATCAGGTCGCGCAACGTCAGGCCCGGGACGTACTCCATGACGAGGAAGACCGTGCCGTGGTCCTCGCCCTGGTCGAAGACCGCGACCACGTTGTGGTGCGAGAGCCGGGCGGCCGAGCGGGCCTCGCGCTCGAACCGGGCCACGAACTCGGGGTCGTCGCCGAGCCCGGCGTGCATGATCTTCACCGCGACGGTGCGGTCGAGACGCAGGTCGGTGGCCTGGTAGACGGTCGCCATGCCGCCCCGTGCGACGCGGGAGCCGACCCGGTATCTGCCGTCGAGGATGCGCCCGATCAGCGGGTCGTCCGGGCGACCCTCCTCCGTGCGCTCCACAGCGTCCTCCAAGCCGAACCGGGTGGGGAAGGCCCCGATCAAGGGCAGAGTCTAGTTGGGCGGAGGCCCGAATCGCCGCAGCGCGGCGCGGCTGGCAGCATGGACGCGTGACCGAAGACACCTCGACCCAGCAGGCCGCCGGCGACGCCGATCTGGGTGCGCTGATCCCCGACTGGCTCGACTGGAAGGCCGCCGGCGTCGCGCTCGGCGTGTCGGTGAGCAAGGTGCGCCAGCTGATCCGCGAGCACCAGCTCGCCGCCGCCGTCCCGCGAGAGGGTGCCGGCCAGCAGGTGCCGGCCGAGCTGATCATGGACGGCGAGATCGTCAAGGGCGTGCCCGGCTTGCTGACGCTGCTGCACGACGGCGGGTACGACGACCGCGAGATCCTCGCGTGGATGTTCACCGCCGACGACACGCTGCCGGGCCGTCCGATCGACGCGCTCCGGGAGAACCGTGGGTCGGAGGTCAAGCGGCGGGCCCAGGCCATGTCGCTCTGAGCAGGTCGTGGGCGCCGATGTCTTGCGTTGCGGGGGGCCGACGGGTATGACCGATGTACCAGCCTGCGACGGAGGAGAGAAGCTGTGAGCGGACTTGCCGGACTTCTCGCCGGGCACCACCCGCCCGGCGTCTACCAGTGGCACGCAGCGTTCCCACCGGGCGACGTCCAGCACACCGTGGAGCACGCAGGTGCGCGGTTCGCGTACGTCGACGGATGGACGCACCAGGAGAAGACCGAGCTGCTCCAGGCGCTCGCCGAGGCGCTGGACTTCCCCGACTCGTTCGGCCACAACTTCGATGCGCTCGCCGACTGCCTGCGAGACGTCGACGGCAAGCCGGTGGTGCTGCTCTGGGACGGCTGGGGGCCGCTGGCCCGTTCGGACCGGCGGGCCTTCGAGGTGGCGGCCGACATCCTCGCCGGCCGCTCCACCGAGGGCCACTGCCCGGTCAGCGTGCTGCTGCGCGGCGAGGGTCCGGAGATCGACGTACCGTCGCTGGACGGCTAGGCGCGTCCCGGTCGGCCTGTGCCAGGGCGCGACCCGCAGACGGCTCAGCTGTCGTGCCGGTGCCGCCGTCGTGGCGCGTCGGGCAGCTCCAGGGGCGTGTCGGCCGGCGAGCCGGCGCCGTCGTCGAGCCAGCCGTCGTACGGCTCCAGCACGAGATCCAGAGCCACGCCCGGCGCGTCCGTCTCGACCACCCACGGGTGGTCCGCGTCGTCGTCCTCGCCCGCGTAGCGCTCGCGACCGACCGTGACGGTGTAGCCGTCGGCGCGCAAGCGGCGCTCGATCGCACGTGCCGCGTCCTCGTCGAACACGATCCCTCGCGCCATCGGCCGCTACACCGTCCGCTGGGTCGCCGCGGCCGCCAGGTCGCGCAGCACGCCACGTGCCTCGTCGCGGATGTCGGCGGCATCCAGTGCGGCGAGGGCGCGCTCGGTCAACGCCGTGATGACCTCCTCGACCTGATGGTGCGCGCCGCTCGCGTCGATCAGTGAGCGGAGGTCGGCGACCTCCTCGGCCGTCAGCGGCTTGCCGAGGCTGTTGTCGAGGCGTGCGCGATCGGCCGCACCGAGCGCGTCGAGAGCGAGGGCGATCAACACGGTGCGCTTGCCCTCACTCAGGTCGTCGCCCGCGGGCTTGCCGGTCACCTCCGGGTCGCCGAACACGCCGAGGAGGTCGTCGCGCAGCTGGAACGCCTCGCCGAGCGGGAGCCCGAACCTGCTCAGCTGGGTGATCGTCGCCTCTCCGGCGCCGGCGAGAGCAGCGCCGATGTGCAGCGGTCGCTCGATGGAGTACTTCGCGGACTTGTAGCGCAGCACCGTCATCGCCAGGTCCACGTCGCTCGCCGCTCGCGCCTGTGCCGACACGTCGAGGAACTGGCCGGTGACGACCTCGCTGCGGGTCAGGTCGAGGTAGCCGAGCGCGTCGAGCACGCGCGGGGCGGGGAGGCCGCTGGTGCGCAGCAGCTCGTCGGACCAGGACAAGAGCAGGTCGCCGAGGAGGATCGCCGCCGCGGCGCCGTACTGCTCGGGACTGGCCGACCACCGACGCTCGCGGTGCAGCGCCTCGAAGGCGCGATGCGTCGCGGGCCGGCCACGGCGTACGTCGGAGGCGTCCATCACGTCGTCGTGCACGAGCGCACTGGCGTGCAGCAGCTCGAGCGACGCGCACGCCTTGAGCAGGCCGGCGGGATCGTCCGGCTCCGCCACGGCCAGGTGACCCCACCAGCAGAAGGCCGCGCGGAACCGCTTGCCGCCGGTCACGCTGATCCGCGCGTGCTCGACCAGCCGAGAGGCGTCCTCACCGAGCTCGTCGAGCCACGACGACTGCTGGTCGACGAACGCACGCAGGGCGTCACCGACGCCGGATCGGAAGGCCGCCGGATCCCACGGGGCAGGCGTCGCGACTTCCTGAGACTCGCTCACGGCGCGAGCGTAGCCCCCGTATTCTCGGCGCCATGTCGACGGGACCGACCATGAGCATTGCCGCCCTGCTGGCGCAAGGTGAGCGCTCCTTCTCCTTCGAATTCTTCCCTCCCAAGGACGCTGCCGGTGAGGAGGTCCTCTGGCGCTCGATCAGCGAGCTCGAGGCCCTGCAGCCCACGTTCGTCTCGGTGACGTACGGCGCGGGCGGGTCGACGCGCGACCGCACGATCGAGATCACCGGGCGGATCGCCAAGGAGACCTCGATGACCCCGATGGCGCACCTCACGTGCGTCGGGCACACCGTCTCCGAGCTCGAGGAGATCCTCGACGCGCTGGCCGCTGCCGGCGTCGAGAACGTGCTCGCGCTGCGCGGCGACCCGGTCGGCGGACCGGGCACTCCGTGGACCGCCACCGACGGCGGCCTGAACTACGCCTGCGAGCTCGTCGAGCTGGTCCGCCGGCGCGACCAGTTCGCGGTCGGCGTTGCCGTGTTCCCCGAGGGCCACCGCGATGCGCCGGACCACGACCACGACGTACGGGTGATGCGGGCGAAGTACGACGCCGGCGCCGAGTTCGCGATCACCGAGATGGTGCTGCGGTCATCGGACTACTTCGGCCTGGTCGAGCGCGCCCGTGCGGCCGGCGTCACCATCCCGATCATCCCGGGCATCATGCCGATCCTGAACCTCAGCTCGATGCGGAAGATGGTCGAGCTGTCCGGCCGCGAGATGCCCGACGAGGTGCTCCGCCGGATCGAGCCGCTCGCCGACGATCCCGACGCCGTGCGGACCGAGGGGATCAGGATCGCCACCGAGCTCTGCGACGACCTGCTCGCGGGTGGTGCCCCGGGCCTGCACTTCTACACACTCAACCGCTCCAAGGCGACGCGGGAGATCTACCAGTCGCTGGCCTGCCACGCGTAGCTGACTGCTCGGGTGCGGTCTCGCTGTGGCGGGAAAGGCGCAGCGACGACGGAGTTCGCAGGCGGTCGCGGCTGGCGGGTGCGGTCGTGCTTGCACGGCGAACAGCCGGGCATGTGCCCAGCTTTTGGCGACGTTGAGGCTGATCCCGACGTCACAACCAGGACACGTGCCCAACTCTCGACCGAACCGCACCCGAGAGTGCGACAGCACCGCCCGCGAGCTCCCTCGTCGCCGCCGCTTTCCCCAGCCACGCGCAGACCGGCAGCCGACCAGCCCCCCTACGCCGGCCCGATCACCTGAGCGACGAGCGCCGCGGACAACCCCACACTCGGCAGGCCCGACCCCGGGGTGGTGTGAGCGCCGGCCATGAACACGCCGCCGACGGGGGTGCTCGTGCCGAGCCGGCGGGTCACCGTGTTGCGGCCCTGCCAGAGCACGCCGAGCGGGGAGCCGCCCCACTGCTCGACCAGCTCGCGCGGGGTGCGGTCGACGCGCACCTCGACCTGGTCGCGCACCTTGATGCCCGCGCGGTGCAGGGCAGTCACGATGTCCTCGGCGAGCCGGCCACGGCCGAGGATGGTCCAGGCGTGGGCGCCCTCGGGGGCGGTGCCGGTGGTGCGCAGCACGAGGGTCGGGTCGCCGTGCAGCACGACCTCCGCCGGCAGGTCCGGTACGTCGCCGACGACCCCGATGTGGCACATGGTCGGCGGGATGGCGGGCATCGTGCGCGCGACGTACGCCGCCAGTGCCGGCAGCCGTCGCGGGTCGATCGCGCAGACCACGTGGTCGGCGTCGAGCGTGCCCTCGTCGATCCGGACCCCGACGACCCGGCCGCCCTCGACGACCAGGTCACGTGCGGGGTTCTCGGTCAGCACGGTCACGCCTCGTGTCTCGAGCCGCGCGGCGAGCACGTCGGCGAGCTGGCCCATGCCACCGGGCAGCGTCCAGGCGCCGAAGTTCTGCTCGACGTAGGACCACACGCCCTCCCACGCGGGCACGTTGCGCGGCTCGTGGCCGTCGAACGACGCGCGATGGCAGGCGAGCAGCTGGAGCCGTGGGTCGCGCAGCTCCCGCTGCGCCAGGCGGTGCAACGTGAGACGGGTCGACAGGAGCGCCTTGGCGTCCTTGCTGGCGTGCTCGTCGGACCACGGTCGCTCGAACCAGTCCTTGCGCAGCGCGTCCCAGACCTCGGCGAAGTCGTCGACGTACTCGATCCAGCGTCGGCCGGCCTCCTCGCCGAGCGCCGACCCGACGGCTGCCAGCTGCGCGGCTCGGCTGCCGCCGGGCAGGTCCAGCACAGTGCCGTCGGCGAACCGGTGCTGCTGCACCGGCTCGACCGGCACCAGGTCGATCTCCCGCTCGGCGGGTCGGCCGGACTTGCGGAAGAAGTCGCGGATCACGGCCGGCAGCAGCGTCGAGGTCGGGCCGCTGTCCCAGCGGAAGCCCTCCTCCTCGACGTAGCCCAGTGCACCGCCGAGCTGCGCCGACGCCTCGAGCAGCGTGACGTCGTGACCGAGCTTCGCGAGGCGCGCGGCCGAAGCGAGCCCGCCGAAGCCCCCGCCGATCACCACCACGCGTGCCATGCGCACACCCTAGGGGTCGCCTAGGCAGGAGCCGGTCGGCCCTTCCAGCGCCGCCAGCCGCGCCGGACCAGCCGGAGCAGGTGGTAGACGACGTAGCCACCGCCCACCAGCAGTACGGCCGCGACGACGAGTGCGAGCCATGGGTGCTGGATGGCGAGGAGGACGACGCCCACCACCGCGGCGTCCTCGCCGAGGCTGGCGACGACGTTCGACACCGGCTCGGGGGAGGCGTTGATCGCGAGCCGGCCACCGGCCTTGACCAGGTGGCTGGCCAGCGCAGTGCCACCACCGAGCGCGCCGTACGCCGCTTGCTGCGCCGACGTCGCGTCGCCGGAGACGAGCAACGCGATCGCGGTCCCGATCGCCGGCCGGATGACCGTCGAGACGGCGTCCCAGGTCGAGTCGAGGTAGGGGATCTTGTCGACGACGAACTCGACGACGTAGAGCACCGCGGCCGCGACGAGGACATCACTGCGGCCCAGCGTGTCGGGGATCGAGGCGAAGTCGCCCAGCCGGTCGGCCACGCCGAGCACCAGGACGACCAGGTAGGCGTTGACCCCGCTGGCCCAGCCGCTCGAGAACACCATCGGCACCAGGTCCACGCCGCCACAGTATTCGCGCGCCGTATTCCGGTCGCGGTGCGACACCGGCTGCCGTAGTTTCGGCGAAGTGGACGAGACGAACTGGACGGAGATCGGCGACCCGGAGGCTCTGGTCGCACTGCTCGGCGAGCCGCAGCCCCGGGCCCGCGACAAGGTACGCCGCGCGCTGACCGACCTCGACCGCGACTGGCTGGCCGCGTCGCCGTTCTGCGTGCTCGCGACCGCTGCCGCCGACGGCTCCTGCGACGCCTCGCCGAAGGGCGACCCGGCCGGCGACCTCGTGCACGTCATCGACGAGCGCACGATCGCTCTGGCCGAGCGGCCCGGCAACCGTCG
>JAEKKP010000231.1 GCA_019510315.1 Propionibacteriales bacterium | reverse complement strand
CTTGGCCTGCAGGAAGCCGTAGCGGGCGAGCCACTCGTCGTTGAAGACCTTGGTCAGGTAGCCACGCCCGGAGTCGGGAAGCAGCACGACGATGACCGCGTCGGCGCCTCCGGGCTGGCCCTCGAGCTCGTGGGCGAGCTGGATCGCGGCATGGGCGACCATCCCGGAGGAGCCCCCGACCAGCAGGCCCTCCTCGCGGGCGAGCCGTCGCGTCATGGCGAACGAGTCGGCGTCGGAGACCTCGATCACCCGGTCGGCGACCCCGCGGTCGTAGGTCTCGGGCCAGAAGTCCTCACCGACACCTTCGACCAGGTAGGGGCGGCCGGTGCCGCCGGAGTACACGGACCCCGCCGGGTCGGCACCGATCACCTGCACGTCGCCGTTCTGCTCCTTGAGGTAGCGGCCGACCCCGCTGATCGTGCCGCCGGTGCCCATGCCGGCGACGAAGTGCGTGATCCGCCCCTCGGTCTGCCGCCAGATCTCCGGCCCGGTCTCCTCGTAGTGCGAGCGCGGGTTGTTGGGGTTGGAGTACTGGTCGGGCTTCCAGGCACCGGGCTGGGCAGCGAGCTTGTCGGAGACGTTGTAGTAGCTGTCCGGGTGCTCGGGCGCGACCGCGGTCGGGCAGACGACCACTTCGGCGCCGTACGCCTTGAGGACGTTGCGCTTGTCCTCGCTGACCTTGTCGGGGCAGACGAAGACGCACTTGTAGCCGCGCTGCTGGGCGACCAGCGCGAGGCCGACACCGGTGTTGCCGGAGGTCGGCTCGACGATGGTGCCGCCCGGCTGCAGCTCGCCGGAGGCCTCGGCCGCGTCGATCATCCGGCGGGCGATACGGTCCTTCACCGAGCCGCCCGGGTTGAGGTACTCGATCTTGGCCAGCACGAGCGGTCCGGAGCGGTCGGCGCCGGTCTGCGGGGTGCGGTCGAGCGTCCGGTCGAGCTTGACCAGTGGGGTGTTTCCGATCAGGTCCAGAACGGAGTCGGCGAAGTCCATGCGGCCAACATATCGCGCCGAATGTGAGTATTACACCGTTGTGATTTACAAGCACCGACACGCCACTTGAGTCACTTTTTTTCACAGAGGCCCCAAAAATCTTCCGATTTGGGTCATACTTCTGCGCGTGACCATCACCAAGAGACTCGCCGCAGCCGTTACCGGCCTCCTCGCCATCGGCCTGTTGTCCGTTCCCGTGATCGCCGCCGCGCCGGCCCAGGCCCAGCGGCTGCCGCAGGATCGACCGGTGACGCCACCGAACGTCTACTTCCCGGTCTCCGGCAAGAACGTCCACGACCTGAAGAACTCCGGCAAGCGGCCCGGCACCGAGATCAAGGCACGCTGCGGCAACCGCGTCCGCGCCTCCCACCCGGGGATCGCGGTGGTCACCTCCTCGCCCGCCAGCGGCCCGAACCTGGTCGCGATCGTGACCACCATCGGACGGCTCACGACCTGGTACGGCTACATGAAGAAGGCCACGGTCACGAGTGGCCAGCTCGTCCAGGCCGGTCAGGTGATCGGGCGCGTCGGCCAGGAGGGCAAGGCGCAGTTCTGCTCGCTCTACTTCGCGGTGCGCGGCAACACCGGCACCAACGTCAACCCGTCGAAGTGGCTGAACCGCACGGTCGGGAAGCCGGTCAACACCACGAGCATGTTCGACAGCTGGGGCATCGTGGTCGCCAGCCTGAACACACTCGGCGCGAGCCACACCAAGAACGACCGCAAGTACCCGACCTACGACGTGCGTACGCCGCAGCAGGTCGCCCTCCTCAACAGCTACAGCGCCGACGTGGTCGGCCTGCAGGAGTTCCAGCAGCCGCAGCGCGACCTCTTCCTCGCGACGGCCGCTGGCACGTTCGGCATCTACCCGGACGACGCGACGCTGGCCGACCCGAGCTCGCCCTTCGTGAGTGGCAACTACCACCCGACCGAGAACTCCATCATCTGGCGCAACTCGACGATGGAGCTCCTCGACGAGGACTTCATCCGGGTGCCCTACTTCGAGGGCTACCGCAACATGCCCGTGGTGCTCCTGCGCGAGCGGGTGACCGGCCGTACGGCGTGGTTCATCAACGTGCACAACCCTGCCTCGGGTGTGGGCTACGGCGACCAGACGTCCCACCGGGCGGAGGCCATCGCGATCGAGCGGGCCAAGGTGATCGAGCTGCGCGCGACGGGGCGCCCGGTCTTCGTGACGGGCGACTTCAACGACCGCAAGCCGGCCTTCTGCGGGCTCACCGCGGGCATGCTCACGATCACCCCGGACAGCATCCCGTCGGTCAGCTGCGCACCGCCGCCGAGCCTCGGCATCGACTGGATCTTCACCGCCGGCCAGGCGCGCTTCACGCGCTACGCCCGTGACTGGCGCCCGAAGGACCTCCAGCTCACCGACCACCCGATCGTCTGGGCCCGCGCGCACATCGCGGACTGAGCGGGTCTCGACTGATCGCTCGTTCCTCGCTGCTCGACCACCTGTGGCTGCGACCGTTCGGCGAAATGAGCGTGCGCCCGTCCGTAGGATTGGTGCGTGGGGAAAGCAGCAGCCGCTCGGAAGCTGGCCTCTGCCGCGGCGTTCGGCGGTGGCGGGCTGTCGTTGCTGGGCGCCCTGTCCTACGGCGTGCTCCGGTTCGAGGCCAAGATCGCCCGCAAGGCGATCGGCCGGATCGACGCACCGGTGCCGGACGCGACGGGGTGGTACGGCCGCGGCCGGCCCGGTCCGGCGATCAAGATCGCGCTGCTCGGTGACTCCAGTGCAGCCGGCTACGGCGTCGACACGGTCGAGCAGACACCCGGCGCGCTCCTCGGCTCCGCGGTCGCGGCCGGCGCCGACCGCCGCGTGCACCTGAGGGAGTTCTGCTTCTCCGGGGCGAAGTCGATCCAGCTGGCCGAGCAGGTCGACGCCGCG
>JAEKKP010000230.1 GCA_019510315.1 Propionibacteriales bacterium | reverse complement strand
CGGGCCTGTCCCGCACGACGATCTCGAGCCTCGTCCACGACCTGATCGCGGCCGGCCAGGCCGTCGAGACGACCGAGCGCGGCCGGCCGCACAAGGGCGGCAGCGGGCGCCCGCCCCTGCTCGTCGCGGCGACGGCCCTCCACGGGGCGGTGGCCGGCATCGACATCGGCCACCACCACATCCGGGTGGCGATCGCCGACCAGAACGGTGCCGTGCTGGCCGAGGAGGCCCAGGCCGTCGACGTGGACGACCACGGGTCCGCCGTCCTCGACCGGGTCACCCGGATGGTGCGGTCGCTGACCGACGCCAGCGGGATCGAGGCGGCCCAGCTGCACGGCGCCGGCCTGTGCGTGCCGGCGCCGATCGACCGCCGGTCGGCGCAGATCCGCTCGGGCGTGATGCCCGGATGGCGCGACCTCGCACCGGCCGACCAGCTGGCCGAGCGGCTCGGCGTACCGGTGGCGGCGGACAACGACGCCAACCTCGGCGCGCTCGCAGAGCTGCACCACGGGGTCGCGCACGGCGTCGGCGACTTCGCGTACCTCAAGCTGGCCAGTGGCGTCGGGGCCGGGCTGGTGCTCGGCGGTCGGCTGTACCGCGGCGCCACCGGCATCGCCGGCGAGATCGGGCACGTGCAGATCACCGAGCACGGTCGGGTGTGTCGGTGCGGCAACCGTGGCTGCCTGGAGACCGAGGTGTCGGTGCCACGGCTCCTCGAGCACGTCCAGCCGACGCACACGCAGCCCCTCGGCGCCGAGCAACTCCTCGCGCTCGACGCCGACGGCGACCCCGGCGTACGTCGCGTGCTCGGCGACGCGGGCCGCACCGTCGGCCGGGCGCTCGCCGATCTCTGCAACAGCCTCAACCCGACGATGCTCGTGATCGGTGGGCCGCTGTGCTCCGCGACCTCGTTGCTCGACGGCGTCCGGGCGGCCGTCGACCGCTACGCCCAGCCGAACACCGCCGCCGCCGTCCGGGTGGCGCCGGCCGCCCTCGGTGACCGCGCCGAGATCACCGGCGCGATCGCCATGGCCATCGCCCGGGCCGCCCTGGCCGACTGAGGAGTCGTGGAGTCCTGCTGCCACCATGTGGCAGCAGGACTCCACACAAGCTTCTCCTCGGCTTCCGATCCACAGCCCGGCATTCGACGCTGCCGCGGAGCCGTCACGCCCTGATGCCCTTCACCGATGGACCGTCGAGCATTCGAGGAGCTGGTCATGCACCAGGAGCACGTGTTCACACGCCAGCAGGTCCTGGCGCTGGGCGCGGACGAAGCGCTCATCCGGCGCATGCTCCGACGCCGTGAGTGGTCGGTGATACATCCCGGGGTCATGGTCGACCACACCGGCGTGCCGAGTCGCATCCAACGCGAGTGGGCGGCTGTCCTCTACTACTCGCCGGCTGCTCTCGCCGGGCCGGCCGCACTCGCTCGTCACGGCGTGCGATCAGGCCGCGACGGCGTCCGCACCGAGCCCGGCATCGACATCGCCGTCGACCGCGGGCGTCGGGTCCGAGCGCTGCCAGGGGTGCGCATCACGCGCATCTCGGACTTCGACGCACATGTCCTCCCGAACCTGTCGCCGCCCCGATTGCGCCTCGAACATGTCGTCCTCGACCTGGCGGGTGCAGCCGCGGACGACTTGGAGGCCGTGGCCATACTCGCGGACGCCTGTCGGAGCAGACGAACAACTGGTGTGCGGTTGTTGACCGCGCTCGAGCAACGTCCTCGCCTTCGCCGCCGCCGCTTCATCAGCAGAGTGCTGGCCGACGTCAGCGCCGGCACGAACTCCGTGCTCGAGTGGCTCTTCGTCACGCAGGTCGAACGGCCGCACCGTCTGCCGGTGGCGAAGCGCCAGCGGGCAATGACCCAGCGACACGGCGCCGGCTATCGCGACGTGGAGTACTTGGCCTGGGGGGTCGTCGTCGAGCTCGACGGCAGGATCGGACATGAACTCGCGCTCGACCGCTGGGACGACCTGGATCGAGACGTCGATGCGGCACTGGACGGCAACATCACCGTGCGGCTCGGGTGGCGGCAGGTGGAGGAGCCGTGCCGCACCGCGTCCGCACTCGGCCGGATCCTCGCCGCGCGCGGATGGGCCGGCACGCCAGCGATCTGTTCGCCCGGGTGCGATCTGTGGAGCTCCACTGCCACCGGTTGACAGTCGTGCTCCACAAACACCCCGGCGCTGCCTACTTCAGGTACTTGGAGAGGTCCGGGAGCTGGCTGGGGTCGAAGTCCTCGGGGATCTCGGCCGGCAGGCCGAAGGCGGAGCCGGCCGGTGCGGTCTCCTGCTGCGCCTGCTGGGCGGCCTTGGCGGGGTTGCCGCTGCGACGGGCGCCCTTGCCCTTCTTCTGCTGGGGCGCCTGGCGGCCCTTCGCCTTCTTGCCCAGGCCCATGCCCGGCATACCTGGCATGCCCGGCATGCCGCCGCGGGCCATCTGCTGCATCATCTTGCGGGCCTCGAAGAACCGGTCGACGAGCTGGTTCACGTCGGCGACGGTGCGGCCGGATCCCTTGGCGATGCGGGCGCGGCGCGAGCCGTCGATCGACTTCGGGTTGGCGCGCTCGGACGGCGTCATCGACTGGATGATCGCCTGGATCCGGTCGATCTCGCGCTCGTCGAAGTTCTCGAGCTGGTCGCGGAACTGCCCCATGCCGGGGAGCATCCCGAGCATCTTGCTCAGCGAGCCCATCTTGCGGACCTGCTGCATCTGCTCGAGGAAGTCGTCGAGGGTGAAGTCGCCGTCCTGCAGCTTGGCCGCAGCCTTGGCCGCCTGGTCGGCGTCGAAGGTCTTCTCGGCCTGCTCGATCAGGGTCAGCAGGTCACCCATGTCGAGGATGCGCGACGCCATCCGGTCGGGGTGGAAGAGGTCGAAGTCGGTGAGCTTCTCGCCGGCCGAGGCGAACAT
>JAEKKP010000229.1 GCA_019510315.1 Propionibacteriales bacterium | reverse complement strand
GCTCGGAGTCGTCTACTCGCCCCAGCCCATCGGGAGCACCTCGAAGGGCGCGGCGAAGGCGACTCCGAGCCGCTGCCCGGTGGCGCGGGCCATCCCCTCGAGGAACTCGCGCGGGTCCCAGTTCTCCCAGCCGAGGCCCTCGATGTACGCCGCGTGCGCCGTCAGAGACTCGACGCCCTTGTCGAAGGTGTCCGTCGTGTCGACGGCGTGCGTGGCCATCGGTGAGCCGAAGACCCACACCTGCTTCACCCCGCCCCACGGCTCGAGACCGTCGTCGGTGATCTGCTCGGGGAAGACCCAGCGGTTGCCGGCATCGCGCACCGCGTCGAGCACCGCCTTGCCGACGGCGATGTGGTCGGCCTGGTTGAGGTTCCGACCGCCCCAGGTGTCGCGGTGGTTGCCGGTGATGACGATGTCCGGGCGGTGTCGGCGCACCTCGGCGGCGAGGAGCCGGCGCAGCGGGACGCCGTACTCGAGGATGCCGTCGGGCTGGTGCAGGAAGTCGACACCGTCGACGCCGACGATGCGGGCCGACTCGACCTGCTCCTTCTCCCTGACGACGCGCGCCTCGTCCGGTGACATCCCGTCGATGCCGGCCTCGCCGCTGGTCACCATCGTGTAGCCGACCCACTTGCCCTGGCCGGTCCAGCGGGCAACGGCGGCGGCGGCACCGAACTCCATGTCGTCGGGGTGCGCGACATCCGAGTGGCGACGAGACGACCCAGTGGGCAGAGTGTGCGGGTGCAGCAGCCGACCACGCCGTACTGGAGCACCGACGCGTACGCCGACGACCTGCGCGGCTGGGTCGAGAGCCTCCTCGGCCCGGTCGAGATGACCCAGCGCAAGCTGCGCGCGTGGTCGACGGTCTGGCAGGTCCGGGCGGGCGACGGCGCCTACTGGGTGAAGCAGAACTGCCCGTCCCAGGCGTTCGAGGGCGCGCTGACGGCCCGCTTGGCAGCGTGGGTGCCCGAGCGCGTCACCCTGCGCGTGGAGGACACGGTGTCGCTGGCCCGCGAGCGCGCCGACCTGCTGCACGGTCTCGATCCGGCGGACCCGTGCCACCTCGACGAGCGTGCCTGGCGAGCCGTCCAGGTGGGCATGCCGGCCGTCGAGAACGCCGCCGGCGCGCTTGCTGCCGTGGGCCTGCCGCTGGCGCTCAACCACAACGACCTGCACGACGGCAACGCGTTCGTGGCGGCACCTGGGCAGCCGCTGCGGTTCTTCGATCTCGCCGACGCGGTGCTCACCGATCCGACTGCCGCGCTGCTCGTGCCGCTCAGCATGCTGACCGACCCCCGAGCCGCCGGTGCGGTCGCCTCCGCGTGGGTCGAGGTCTGGCGTGAGGTCGTCGACGAGGCGACACTCTGGCGCGTGCTGCCGGACGGCCTGCGGCTCGGTCGGCTGTCGCGGCACCAGGCCTGGTGGCGGGTGATGTCCGCGATGACTGGGGAGGAGCTGGGGGAGTGGGGCTACGCCCTGACGTACTGGCTGGCGAAGGTCGCCGACCCGGCCCCCGACTTCGTCGTACCGAATAGGTAGCCGCGCAACCCGCCACTACCCTTGATCGGTGACTGAGACACCCGCATCAATCTCCTTCGACGACCTCGGTCTGGACTCCAAGGTGCTCAAGGCACTCAAGGACGTGGGCTACGAGAGCCCCTCGCCGATCCAGGCGGAAGCGATCCCGCCGCTGCTCGCCGGACAGCACGTCGTCGGGCTCGCCCAGACCGGCACCGGCAAGACACTTGCCTTTGCCGCGCCGATCCTGTCCCGGATCGACCTCGCCCAGAAGTCGCCGCAGGTGCTGGTGCTGGCGCCGACCCGCGAGCTCGCGCTGCAGGTCTCCGAGGCGTTCGAGCGCTACGCCGCCCACATCAAGGGGCTGCACGTGCTGCCGGTCTACGGCGGCCAGGGCTACGGCGTCCAGCTGTCGGCACTGCGGCGCGGCGTCCACGTCGTCGTCGGTACGCCGGGCCGGGTGATGGACCACCTCGACAAGGGCACCCTCGACCTGAGCGGCCTGCGTTTCGTGGTCCTCGACGAGGCCGACGAGATGCTCAACATGGGGTTCGCCGAGGACGTCGAGCAGATCCTCTCCGGCACGCCGGAGGACAAGCAGCTCGCGCTCTTCTCCGCGACGATGCCGCCGCAGATCCGCCGGATCATCAAGCAGCACGCGCCCGGTGCCAACGAGATCAAGGTCAAGTCGAAGTCGACGACCGCTGCCAACGTCAGCCAGCGCTACCTCAAGGTCGCCCACGCGCAGAAGCTCGACGCGCTCACCCGGATCCTCGAGGTCGAGAACTTCGACGGCCTGATCGTCTTCGTCCGCACGAAGAACGCGACGGAGGAGCTCGCCGAGCGGCTGCGCGCGCGGGGCTTCTCCGCGGCAGCGATCAACGGCGACGTGGCCCAGGTCCAGCGCGAGCGGACCATCGAGCAGCTGCGCAAGAGCAAGCTGGACATCCTCGTGGCCACCGACGTCGCGGCCCGCGGTCTCGACGTGCCCCGGATCAGCCACGTGATCAACCACGACATTCCCACCGACACCGAGTCCTACGTGCACCGCATCGGGCGCACCGGGCGCGCGGGCCGGCCGGGGGTCGCGATCTCGTTCGTCACGCCGCGGGAGAACCACCTGCTCCGCGCGATCGAGAAGACCAACCGCACGACTCTCGAGGAGATGCGGCTGCCGACGGTCGAGGACGTCAACGCGTTCCGGGTCTCGAAGTTCACCGACGCGATCGGGCAGGCGCTCGGCGACCCGCAGGTCGATCTCTTCCGCGACCTGATCGCCGGCTACGAGCAGGAGCACGACGTGCCCGCGGTCGACATCGCCGCCGCGATCGCCGTGCTCGCCCAGGACGGGCAGCCGCTGTTCCTCGAGGAGATGCCCGAGCCTGTCCGGGTGCCGCACCAGGAGCGCTCGCACGAGCGACGTGGTCGCGGCAAGCCGATGGCGGCGTACCGGATCGAGGTCGGCAAGCGGCACCGGGTCGAGCCCCGGCAGATCGTCGGCGCGCTCGCCAACGAGGGCGGCCTGTCGCGCGAGGACTTCGGCAAGATCGACATCCGGCCGGCGTTCTCGATCGTGGAGCTCCCGGCAGACCTTGCGGCCGAGACCCTGGAGGCGCTCTCCGCGACGCGGATCTCAGGGGTGCTCATCGACCTGAAGCCGGACAAGTTCTCTCGCGGCCAGACGGGGCGACGTCCTCCGTCGGCGCACGGCGGACCGCCGCACCGTGGCGGCGCGCCGGGGAAGAAGCCTCGCCACCGGTCCGTCGACAAGTGACCGACGGCTGATGTCGGCACGCGGTCGCACGGGCGGTGGGCGAGTGCTCGCCGGTGTGCTCCTCGTCGCGACCCTTGCCGGCTGCGGGGCTGGGGGATCCTCCGGCGCGGGCTCTGTCGCCGTCCGGCCCGACCCGTCCGCGACCGGGTCGAGCACGGCGCTGCCGTCCGCGAAGACGCTGCAGGCCTACTTCGACGGCGTCGCCAGCGGCACGGTGCCCGGGTACGACGACGCGAAGGCAGCCGCAGTCCCGGGATCGACGGCCGATCGCTACGTCACCTACCTGCGCGCCGCGGCGGAGGCCGTCCTCGGCGGTGGGCACACGCCCGGCAACGGAGATGCCTCGGCCCAGGTGGACTCCGGCGCCTTCAAGTTCTGCACCGACAGCGGTTCCGGGAAGGTGTGCTACCGGTACACCGACATCACGGGTGCGGACGGAAAGGTCGCGGACTTCTCGGTCAACGGGCGACCGGTGGCCGACCGTGTCCTGGTCGGCAGCGGCGCCTCGGTCCCGGCGACGGGCGTGGACGGCGGCGCCTCGCTCGTGGCCGCGTTCGAGAACACGTCGGGTGACGACCTGTTCGTCGCGGTGCGGGTCCG
>JAEKKP010000113.1 GCA_019510315.1 Propionibacteriales bacterium | reverse complement strand
GACGACGGCACCGGTCAGGGCAACTCCAACCCGCAGCGGGTGGCGCAGGCCCAGCAGCTGGTGTCGTTCGCCGACCAGGCCAAGACCCACTTCGGCACCGACCGGGTGTTCCTCTCCGGCGACTTCAACGCCTACACCGAGGAGGACCCGATCGCGGTGCTCCGTGGCGCCGGCTTCACCGACATCGGGTCGCACGAGTCACCGGGGGAGCACACCTATCTCTTCGACGGCGTCGTCGGGTCGCTCGACCACGTGCTCGCCAACGACGCTGCACTGGGCACGGTCAGTGGCGCGCACGTGTGGAACATCAACTCCGTCGAGCCCGTGGCCCTGGAGTACAGCCGGTTCAACTACAACGCGACCGACTTCTACTCCGCCGACCCGTTCCGCGCCTCCGACCACGACCCGCTGCTCGTCGGCCTGGACACCTCGGCCCCGGCCGTCGCCACGACGACGTCGGCGACGGTCAGCCCCGACCCGGTGCCGACGTCCAACAAGAGCTCGCAGCCGGGTGTGGTCAGCATCCACGTGACGTCGCCGAACGACACGGTCACCGGCGGGACGGTCGAGGTGTACGACGGGTCGACGCTGGTCGGGACGACCACCGTCTCGGCGACGGCCGCCACGACGGTCACCCTGCCGGCGTACAAGCACAAGGGCACGCACACGCTGACCATCCGCTACCTCGGCACCGCCCTCTTCGCGCCGTCGGCGACGACCGTGAGCTTCGAGGTGAGCAACAAGTAGCGAAACACTCGCGACTCGTACGGTGTCCCCGTGCGCGCCCTCGTCATCCTCCTCGCGGTGTTCCTGGTGAACCTGCCCGCGGGACACCAGGCGTGGACGGACCACCGGATCGCCACCGACGGGCGCGACGTGGAGGCCACGGTGCTCGAGGCCCGCACGATCAACGGCCGGCACCTCGTGGACTACCGGCTGCCGCACGAGGTCGACCCGGCCGGGAACCGGTTCTCGGCCAGCATCGACGCCGAGACCTACCGGCACGCGTCCGCCAGCCACCGCCTCGCGGTGCGGGTCATCCCCGGGCGGCCCGGCGCCAACCGGCCGTCCGGGGAGGTCTCGAGCCCGCTCTTCGTCGTCGCGGCCGTGGGCGCCGACGCGATCCTGCTGCTCATCGGTGCGGCCTGGCTCTACCGGAAGCGGGTTTCGACAGGCTCAACCACCGGTGGTTGAGCCTGTCGAATCCGCTTTACAAGTCACAGGGTCTTGTCAAATCGCTTTACATTCCCTACCTTGGTGTCAAGTGAGTCGGCGAAGGCCGGCGCACCGAGTGAAGGAGAGACCGATGGCCCACCCCGGACAGCGCAGCGACGAGATCGCGAACTCGACGGTCCCCGCGGGATCGACCGACCACTGGCGTGACAACAAGCGCTACCTGTGGCTGATCGGCCTGGTCGTGCCGAGCCTCGCCTTCGTCGCGGCGGCGGTCTACATCGTCACCGGCGTGGGCGCGATCCTCTGGATCGGACCGATCATCATCCTCGGCGTGGTGCCGGCGATCGACCTGTTCGCCGGCCTCGACAAGTCCAACCCGCCCGACGACGCGATCGAGGCGCTGGAGAAGGACAAGTACTACCGCTGGATCACCTACCTCTTCCTGCCGATCCAGTACCTCGGCTTCGTCGGCGCCTTCGCCGTGCTCGCCGGCGAGAACCCCGCCGGCTGGCTCGTCAACACGCTCGGCCTGCACGACTGGGGCACCGGCCTGCCGTTCGGTCACCGGCTGATGGGCGAGAGCCTCGGCCTGAACACCGTCGACAAGATCGGCCTGGCCATCTCCATCGGCGCCATCGGCGGGATCGGCATCAACACCGCCCACGAGCTCGGCCACAAGCGCGAGGTCAACGAGCGCTGGCTGTCCAAGATCGCGCTGGCGCAGAGCTTCTACGGCCACTTCTACATCGAGCACAACCGCGGCCACCACGTCCGCGTCGCCACCCCCGAGGACCCGGCCTCGAGCCGCTTCGGGGAGAACTTCTACCAGTTCTGGCCCCGCACGGTCGGCGGCTCCTTGAGGAGCGCGTGGAACCTGGAGAAGAAGCGCTACGCGCGCAAGCACACGCACCCGTTCCACCTCGGCAACGACGTGCTCAACTCGTGGCTGATGTCGACGGTGCTCTTCGGCGCGATCATCGCGGTCTTCGGCTGGGGCGTCGCGCCGTACCTCGTGATCCAGGCGGTCATGGGCTTCACGCTGCTCGAGGTCGTCAACTACATGGAGCACTACGGCATGCTGCGCCAGAAGGTCGGCGTCGGCGACCGGCAGCGCTACGAGCGGGTCGACCCGTCGCACAGCTGGAACTCCAACAACATCGCGACGAACGTGCTGCTCTACCACCTGCAGCGGCACAGCGACCACCACGCCAACCCGACCCGGCGCTACCAGACGCTGCGCGACTTCGAGGAGTCGCCGGTGCTGCCGACCGGGTACGCCGGGATGATCGTGCTCGCGCTGTTCCCGCCGATCTGGCGCCGGGTGATGGACCCGCGCGTCGTGGCGCACTTCAAGGGCGACCTGACGCTGGCCAACCTGCAGCCGCGCAAGCGCGCCAAGATCCTCGCCACGTACGGCCTGACCGAGCGCGAGGCAGCCCGGGTCGCGAAGGTGAAGGCGGACGAGGCAGCGGCCGCCGCGGCCAAGGCTGCGGCCGAGGTACTCGCCGCGCGCTGCCCCGGGTGCGGCTTCGTCTACGAGGTCGCTGCCGGGTGTGAGCACGAGGGCTTCGCCGCGGGCACGTCCTGGGCCGACATCCCCGACGACTGGTGCTGCCCCGACTGCGGTGTGCGCGAGAAGATCGACTTCGTGCCGTTCGACCCCACGGTCAAGGAAGGTGCGCTGTGAGGATCGTGGTCGACCGGGACCTGTGCGACGGTCACGGCATGTGCGAGGCGATGGCACACGAGTACTTCGAGCTCGACGACGACGACGTGATGACGGTCCTCGACGAGTCGCCGCCGGACTCGGAGCGCGCCACGGTGCACGCCGCCGTACAGGCCTGCCCGGCCCTCGCCCTGAGTTTGCAAGACTAGGGGTGATCCTGGTGGAGGGAGCACGGATGGCCGAGGTGACACCGCGCCCCGCCCTGTCCGCGCTCCTGGGCATCGAGACCGGCGGCGGGCCCAGTAGCGGGCCCGGCCGCAGCTGGCGGGACCGGCTGATCGCCCAGGCGGCCGAGCTGACCCGTTCGGGCGGCTGGCAGGCGATCACGATGGCCAAGCTCGCCGACCGCGTCGGGGTGAGCCGCCAGACCGTCTACAACGAGATCGGCTCCAAGCGCCAGCTCGCCGAGGCGATGATCATGCACGAGCTCGAGGTGTTCCTGCAGGCCGTCGACGCGGCCTTCGAGGAGCACCCCGAGTCGCTCTCCACAGCGATCCGGGCGGCCGCGACCCGGGTGCTGGAGATGGCCCGCAGGAACCCGCTGCTGCACGCGGTGCTCTCCGCCAGCCACGGCGCCGAGAGCACGCTGCTGCCGCTGCTGACCACGCAGGTCGAGCCGCTCCTCGAGGCCGCCCACGGACTGGTGCGCCGGCACCTCGACACCTACGACCACGGTCTCGACGAGGACAGGATCGACCCGCTGGTCGACATGGTGATCCGCCTGGTGCTGAGCCACGTGACGGCGCCGAGCACCTCGCCGGCCGAGACGGCCGAGAACATCGCCTGGATCGCCGAGCGGGTGCTCGGGGAACGCCTGAACCCCTGATCGACACCTCGATAGCATGGGCCCTCGGGGAGCAATGGGGGGCGGAGGGACATGCGGGTCAAGGCCGTGCGGAGCGCGTGCGCGCTGACGCTCGCCGCTGCCCTCGGTCTGGCCGGCTGCGGTGGCGCTGCCGTCGCCCCTCCGGGACACGGCTCGACCGATGGCACGAAGGCGGCCGCGAGCACGCCGACCCGGACCGACGTACCGGCCGAGCTGCGCGACGTGGCGATGCAGCGCCCCGGTCCGGTGAAGACGCCGCTGTTCACCCAGGACCTGCTGGTCTACAGCCAGGACCCTCTTCCCGACGACGTCGTGGCCGCCGTCAAGGCCGTGCACGGCGTCCAGGCGGCCGAGCAGTTCTCGATGGCGTCGTTCTACGTCGAGGAGCAGGAGGTCCGGTACGCCGCCGTCGACCCCGACACGTTCCGCCGCTACACGCCGGCCGCCACCGCGCAGGACGCGGAGATCTGGAACCGCGTCGCCGACGGCGAGATCGGACTGACGCCGACGGTTCGTGACGCGGTTGCGGTGCAGGACGACAGCGTGCGGATGGGCAACGGCCAGGCACCCGTGCTGCACATCGGAGCTCTCGCTCCACTGAGCGAGCAGACGAGCGTGCCGTTCGTGAAGGCGGTCGTCAACGAGCGCTGGGCTCCCAAGCTGCACATGCCCGAGGGCAACGCGCTGCTCATCTCGACCGGCACGTTCGACCCGGCAAAGATCCAGCCCCAGGTGCAGGCGCTGGCGGGCGACAAGGCGACGGTCCAGCTGCTGGGGCCGGCGCGCTACCTCGACCCGCACGCCGCCCTGACGGCGGTGCTGACCGGCGGCTCGGTGGCGCAGGCGCTCGGGTCGTTCACCTACACGGTCAACGGCGACGGCTCGGTCAACCCCGACCAGCGCTGGATCCAGCAGTACATCCGCACCGAGCAGGTGCCGATCCTCGGCGCCGTCCGCTGCAACAAGGCGATGCTGCCCCAGTTGCGCGCGGCGTTGCAGGACGTCGTCAAGCTGCACCTCGCCTCGGCGATCCACCCCAGCGAGTACGGCGGCTGCTACGTCCCCCGCTACATCGGCCACGACCCGTCGCAGGGACTCTCGTTCCACACGTGGGGCGCGGCGATCGACCTCAACGTCCCGGGCAACCAGCGCGGCACGGTCGGCACCATCGATCGCCGGATCGTGCAGATCTTCAAGCGATGGGGCTTCGAGTGGGGCGGCACCTGGCGCTACACCGACCCGATGCACTTCCAGATGGCCCAGCTCGTCGCAGTGCGCTGAGCATCAGTCGATCAGTGCCACCTGAAGGTCTGCCGGCAGCAGCCTCCGGGCCGCGATGAGGCGTTCGGCGACGGCGACGGTCACCGTCTGCGCGGCCATGATCCCGAAGAGGACGAGGGCCTGAGCGGTGGCCGCCTGGACCGGGCTGCCGCCGCCGAGCATCACCCCGATGAAGGCGCCGGGAAGGGTGACGACGCCGGTCGTCTTCACCTGGTCGAGGCCCGGCAGCAATGCCTCGGGCGCGCGCCGGTGGATCGACTCGGTGATCGCCTGGGCCGGCAGCATGCCGAGCGACAGGCAGGCCTCGTACTGCGACTTCTCCTCGCGCAGCGCGGCGAAGGCGCGGCGTCCGACCAAGGTGTGACCGGTCATCGCGTTGCCGACGATGATGCCCGCGATCGGGATGATGGCGATGCCCTGCCACGGGATCGCGCGGCTCGCGAAGACGACGACGAGCACCGGCGCGACGCCGGCCGCCATCGCCAGCGCGGCCCAGGGCCAGGCCCGCAGCGCCTCGACGCGACGGCCCGTGGTCAGCACTCCCATCGCGAACATCACGGCGACGAGCAACCACGACAGGGCGAGGTTCTCGACGGCGCCCTTGATGAGCAGTGCGACGACGCCGAGCTGGACGACGGCGCGGAGAGCAGCGACGAAGGAGGGCAGCTCGAGCCCGTAGTCGGCGACCCGGTGCGCCAGCAGCGCCATGGCGAGGAGTGCGACGAGCGCGATGGCGACGGGCCAGCCCGGGTCGATGCTCACGTCCGTAGCCTGCCAGCACTCGACGTGCCAGCAATACACAAGGACGGCTGCCTAGCGTCGTACGCACACCCCGACCAAGGGCGCGCGATCTGTTCCAGCGCCGCGCCCGGGCCGGGGCGGAAGCGGTGCCGTCCCCCCCAAGCGGTGCCGTTCGGCAGGCCTCCGCGACCCGGCGGGACGCGGAGGCCTGTTGCTGCGTCCCACCGCGATCGACGCCGAGCGCAGCATCTCGAGCGACTCCAAGGTTTGCGCAAGGCCGGGTTCCGAAGGTGGAGCAGATCACCACTCGAGGCTGAGGCAGGTTCGCCATGATTTCGTTCCGCTCCGACAGGTTCACCGGTACGTCGAACAGCGCG
The DNA here is from genome assembly GCA_019510315.1 of Propionibacteriales bacterium. Taxonomy (GTDB): domain Bacteria; phylum Actinomycetota; class Actinomycetes; order Propionibacteriales; family Nocardioidaceae; genus Marmoricola. The sequence continues at coordinate 4,421 of JAEKKP010000113.1, read as the reverse complement.
TCCGCTCGAGGGGGTGGCGGCGTCCCGACGCGGCACCGTGCGGTGAGATCAACGTCTCCACGGACCCGACGCGTCGCAGTGGTGACCGCGCTCCTCATGCCGCTCGCGCTCGGCCTGCAGCTGATCCCCCAGCCGGGGACAGCGGCCGCAGGACCGGTCGGCAACGGTTTCGTGGTCACCGCGGGCGACCTGTCCTTCATCCTCAAGCAGATCAAGATCGCGGAGCGGCACGCGACGACGCTCGACTCCGCGCACCCGTGCAGCACGCTGCTGAACCAGCCGGGTGACAACATCCCGGACGCGGAGCAGGTGCCCGACATCCTCACCAGCTACGGCCTGCGCACGGTGGACGGCTCGTGCAACAACCTGAAGACCGGTGACGAGTTCTTCGCTGCCTCGGACCAGGTGTTCCCCCGGCTGACGACGCCCAAGTGGCGGGCGTCGGCGACGCAGCCCGGGTTCCCGGTGCAGAGCGACCCGAGCTACCACGGCACCGGCAACGTGGTCGACACGCAGCCGCGCGTGATCAGCAACCTCATCGTCGACCAGACCTCGACGAACCCTGCAGCGGTCGCTGCCGCGAACAGGCCCGTCCGTTCCCAGGACGCAACGCCGACGGCCATCCCCTGCACCTCGCCGGGCGTGCCGGCCAACTGCACGCCGGACCACAAGACCCTCTTCATCCCGAACGTGACGACCGACGTGGGCCTCTCCCCGCCGTACAACAGCCTGTTCACGTTCTTCGGGCAGTTCTTCGACCACGGCGTCGACCAGACGGTCAAGAGCGGTAGCGCGGTCTTCGTGCCGCTGCAGGCCGACGACCCCCTGATCGCCGGGCCGGACCACATCCTCGGCAACGCCGACGACCTCCCGGCGAGCCAGCGCTTCATGGTGCTGACCCGCGCGCAGAACCAGCCGGGATCGGTGCAGAACGCCAGCAACACGGACACGCCCTGGGTCGACCAGAGCCAGACCTACACCTCGCACGCGTCGCACCAGGTGTTCCTGCGCCGCTTCGTGCCGGGGACCGGGACGCCCGGACCGGACAACCCGGCCGCCGTCGCGACCGGCAAGCTCCTGACCGGGCTCCCCGCCGGAGAGACCTACGACAACTCGCCCGACATGACCGACGGCGAGTCGACCTGGGCATCGCTGAAGAAGCAGGCCGCCGAGCGACTCGGCCTGCTCATCCAGGACAAGGACGTCACGAACGTGCCGATGATCGCCACGGACCCGTACGGCAAGTTCATCCCGGGCGCCAACGGACTGCCCCAGTACGTGACCGCGACCGGCCTCGTCGAGGGCAACCTGACCACCCCCGTGGCGGTCCCGGCGAACGTCCTGCACTTCGACACGCCCTTCCTGACCGACATCGCGCACAACGCCGACCCGAGCCCGCAGTTCGGCCCAGGAACCTGCAACTGCTCGCCCGCACCCGACGTCGACCACGCGCCCGGTAACCCGACAGGTCCTGAGGTGCACACGGCGACTGCCGACTTCGCGAGCCAGCCCTTTGGCACCTACGACGACGAGATGCTCAACGCGCACGCCGCCTGTGGAGACGGTCGCTGCAACGAGAACATCGCGCTGACGACGATCCACCAGATCTTCCACTCCGAGCACAACCGCCTGGTGGACGACATCACCAACACCCTCAACGCCAACCCGACGCTGCGCGACGCCTACCAGGCTGCCGGCGTCACCGGTGGTGCCGGGCACGTCGGGACCGGCGGCTACGGCTACGGCGAGCGGCTGTTCCAGGCGGCCCGCTTCGTCACCGAGATGGAGTACCAGCACCTCGTCTTCGAGGAGTTCGCCCGCAAGGTCCAGCCGGCGATCCGGCCGTTCCACGTCTACTCGCCGGACATCAACCCCGCCATCGAGGCGGAGTTCGCCCACGCGGTCTACCGGTTCGGCCACTCGATGCTCGACGACACGGTCGCGCGGACCAACGCTGACGGCAGCGACAACTCCACGCCGCTGCTCACGGCCTTCCTCAACCCACCCGCGCTGTACGACGGTGGCTCGGCAGGAACGCTGTCCGCCGCGGCCGGTGCCGGCAGCGTCGTGATGGGCTCCTCCGACCAGACGGGCAACGAGCTCGACGAGTTCGTCACCGAGACGCTGCGCAACAACCTGCTCGGACTGCCGCTGGACCTCGCGACCATCAACATGGCGCGAGCGCGGGAGACCGGGATCCCGCCGCTGAACGACGTGCGTCGGCAGATCTACGCCGAGACCAACGACGGCCAGCTGGCGCCCTACGGGAGCTGGAGCGAGTTCGGGCAGCACCTCAAGCACCCCGAGTCGCTGATCAACTTCGTGGCGGCGTACGGGCTGCACCCGACGATCACCAGCGCCACGACAGTCGTCGCCAAGCGCGACGCCGCACGGGCGATCGTCGACCCGCTGCCCACGGACGTGTCGCCTGCCGATGCCGGCGACTTCATGTTCAGCACGGGCCCCGACTGGTCGAGTGACGCCAACGGCGTGACCAACACCGGGCTCGACGACGTCGACCTCTGGGTCGGCGGACTGGCCGAGGTCACGAACCTCTTCGGCGGCCTGCTCGGCAGCACCTTCAACTACGTCTTCCAGACACAGCTGGAGAAGCTGCAGGACGGCGACAGGTTCTACTACCTGGCACGGACGCCGGGGCTCAACCTGAGGACCCAGCTGGAGGGCAACTCGTTCTCCGAGCTGATCCAGCGCAACACCGACGGGACCAACACCCTGAAGGCGGACGCGTTCGCCACGGCGGACTGCAAGTTCCAGCTCGCCAACCTCGCCGGTACGCCGGCCGGGTACGCCTCGTTCGGCTCCGCGGTCGCCGATGACCCGGCCACCACGGACTGCAACGAGAACCTGCTGCTGCTGCGCCTTCCTGACGGCACCATCAAGTACCGCCAGACCAACACGGTCGACCCGCCAGGCATCAACGGCCAGAGCGTCTACCAAGGCACCGACGGGGTCGACAAGGTCTACGGCGGCAACGACAACGACACCTTCTGGGGTGGCAAGGGCAACGACCGCATCGAGGGCAACGGCGGCGACGACGTCGCGCTCGGTGGCGAGGGCGATGACATCATCACCGACCTCGACGGGGCCGACACTCCGAAGGGTGGTCCGGGCAACGACGCGATCGACGGCGGACCCGGCGACGACATCCCGATGGGCAACGAGGGCCAGGACTTCATCAACGGCGGAGCCAACGACAACGAGACCTTCGCCGGTCCCGGCAACGACTTCGTGATCGCCGGCCAGGGTGCCGACGCCGTGTTCGGTGACGGCGGCGACGACTGGATCGAGGGTGGCACCGGGCAGGACCTGCTCCAGGGCGACCACGGCGCGCCGTTCTTCGACGACCCCGGCGAGACCGCGCCCGGCAACGACATCATGGTCGGCCAGCCCGGCGAGAACGACTACGACACCGAAGGTGGCGACGACATGATGGCGCAGAACGCCGCCATCGACCGCAACGCGGGTGCCGGAGGGCTCGACTGGGCCTTCCACCAGTACGACACCGTGGGTGGCGACGACGACATGTCGATCAACAACAACCTCGTCGGCGTGCCGATCCAGGTCGTGGTCAACCGCGACCGGTGGCAGGAGACCGAGGCCGACTCGGGTTCGTCGTTCAACGACGTCCTCCGAGGCACTGACGACACGCCCACCGCACTCGGCGGTGCCGGGTTCGCCGGATGCGACGCCATCGACCAGGCCGGCATCGACAGGATCACCGGGCTCGCGACGTTGATCACGCCGGACATGCTGACGGTGCCCGCGGCGTCGCTGAGCGCCAACGCGGCGGCCGGAAGCTGCCCGCTCAGCGGCAACGTCTGGGGCGACGGCGAGATCCTGATCGGTGGTGGCGGCAGCGACACGATCACTGGTCGTGGTGCCAACGACATCATCGACGGTGACCGGGCCCTTCAGGTCCGCATCGACGTGCACGCCAACAACGACGGCACCGGTGCGGTCATCGGGACCACCGACCTGATGGAGCACACCTTCCAGGCCGGCAACCCGAAGACGCTGCAGCAAGCGGTGTTCGACGGCAGCGTCGACCCGGGCCAGCTGGTGGCGGCGCGCGCGCTGATCCCGGCGCCCGCGGGCGACCACGACTCGGCGAGCTCGGCGCCGGCGGTGGACACGGCCGTGTTCCTCGCGCCGCGGTCGAGCTACACGGTCACCACGGTCGGCGACCACCTGGTCGTGAACCAGACCGGAGCGCTCGGTGCGCTCCAGAAGGTCAGCGACGGCATCGACACGCTGCGCAACATGGAGCAGCTGCGGTTCACCAACGACGACGGCACGACCGAGACGGTGCTCCTGTCCGCTCCGGCGACGCCGACGATCGGGACCGCCACGGGCGGCAACGCCTCGGCGGACGTCACCTGGACACCAGCAGCCACTGGTGA
>JAEKKP010000249.1 GCA_019510315.1 Propionibacteriales bacterium | reverse complement strand
TGCCGAACGCTGGGCGCGGAAGAGCCTCGACCGCACGCCGGACACCTACGCCTCGGGCCTTGCCCTCGCCGTCGCCCAGGTCCACGACCAGGAGCTCGAGGACGCCCTGCGCACGCTCGACCGCTTCGTGGGGCTGTACCCGACCGAGCCGGGCGTGCGGATCCAGCGCGGTCTCGCCCGCTTCGGGCTGCGCGACGTCGCTGGCGCCCGCAGCGACCTCCGCACGGCGCATCGGCTGGACCCTCGCAACCCGGTCCCGCAGCGGCTGCTCCGCAAGATCCGCGACCTCACCGCCGGCAGGCAGTGAACGCGATCGGCCCCCGGGACACGTCCCGGGGGCCGATCGTCGTACCGAGGTGACCTACTTGACCTTGACGGTCACCGTGTTGCTGGTGCTCGGGTCGACCTTGCTGGTCCCGCCGTACACGGCCGTGTAGGACCGCTTGCCGGACTTCTGCTTGGTCAGCTTCACGGCGGCCTGCCCGTTGACCACCGCGACGCCCGTCTTGACGACCTTGCTGCCGCGCATGATCGTCAGCGTGCCCCCGGGATTGGGGACTCCGCTCACGGACACACCGACGTACAGCTTCACCACGTGCGCCTTCGGGGAACGACCCGTCAGCGTGCCGGCAGAGCCGAACTTGATCGCCACCGTCGGCGCCGAGAACGCGGTGCCGGTCAACGAGCCGTGCCACGCGGTGACCCGCAGGGTCAGCTTCGAGCCCGCGTCGGCCGCCGTCGGCGTGTACGTCGAGCTCGACCCGACCTGCGTCGCACCGCGGAACCAGGCGTACTGGTAGTCGTTGTCGACCGTCAGGTTCCACTTGCCGGGAGACCCGGTCAACGGACTGCCCACCTTTCCGGTGCCGGTGATGGTCGGCGCGGACAGGGTTTCCAGGTTCTTCGACAGGTGGACGTTGGCCGTCACGGTGCCGTTGGGCGCCACCGTGATGGCATCAGCGTCCTGGAGGGTCGGAGAGTTGTCCCACCACTCGGGTATGAACTCCGTGAAGTCCGCGTCGTCCCATCCGTCGTAGTGCACGTGGTAGCTGCCGGGTGGCACCTCGAGGCGATACGCACCCGGACTGGACGAGCCGTCGTACCCGCCGTACCCGTCGCTCTCGTCAGAGTCGAGCGCGAAGACCTCCGGGTAGGCGACCGGGTTGTTAGCGGCGTCGAGGACCGAGCCGGTGATCACGCCGTACGAGTCGAGCGTGACGTTCCGGGTTGGCCCACTGGCGTCCTCCGTCACGGTGATCGGGGTCGCCGCCCCGCTCGAGTGAGACCCGAGGTACCACTGGCTCGTGAAGGGGAGCTCGTCGGCGGGTCCGCTGAGCCGGTCGTAGGAGACCTTGTAGGTGCCGCTGGTCAGGTCCGTGAAGGAGTAGCTGCCGTCACGGCCGGTGACCTGGCTGCCCTTCGCGACGCCGTTCCGGTAGGCCGTCACGAGCACGTTCTCCAGAGGCTTGCCCCGACCCGACACGAGGCCGGCGAGGTCGACGCCGGTCGGCGTCGGCTTGGCAGTGGGGCTCAGGAAGCCGTTGATGTTCGGCAGCTGCGCGTACGCGGCCACGTTGCCGAAGTTCGCGGTGTCGAAGCTGGTCTGCCCCAGCCAGTACTGGGTGTCGTAGTCGCCGAGCGGGTCGGAGAACTCAACCGTGTATCGGCCGGCAGGCAGTCCGGTGACCGTGTAGGAGCCGTCGGACAGCGTCGTGGCGACCGTGCCGAACCGCTTGCCGGTCTCGTCGAGCACCCGCACCTGGATCATCGAGAGAGGCGTGTTGGAGCCCGCCTTGACGACGTGGCCGGTCACCGTGGCCAGCTTCTGCATGGTCAGGTTGAGCGCGACCGGGGTGGTGCCGACTCCGTCCTGCATGACGTCGCTCGGGTCGTACGCCGCGCGGTAGCCCTGGTCGTCGAAGGCCTGGAAGTAACGCGCGGAGGTCGTCGACTGGTTGCGGAACACCACGCGACCCTGGCTGTCGGTTGTCCGCTCGTCCCACCAATTGTTCTCGAGGTCGCCCGGGTTGTCGGCGAAGCGGACGCTCACGCCGGAGACCGGGTGTCCCAGCTGGTCGTGCACAACAGCGGTGATCGTCCGAACCGCGAAGGTGATGGCTCCGAGGTCGCGGTTCGCGGTCAGCGCGATAGGTGTCGCCGTGGACTCGTCCGTGCCGGCTGCACCGCCGGTGACGAACCACATCTCGTCGCCGACGTCGAAGGAGTAGAAGCCGATCTTGTAGACCCCGTCGGGAAGGTCGACGTCGACGACGCCACCCGGGGCGTACCCCTCGGTGTACGGCGAGTACGTCGTCGCCGGGGCAGCGTCCTTCTGCAGGACCTCGTAGTAGCCCTCCGTGGCAGCTCCGGTCGACAGCCGCAGCTGCGCGGTCACCGTGTGCATGCCGGCGGCATGCGCCGGAGCCTGGGCGCCGAACGACAGCAGCACTGCCAGCATCGCCGTGATGACGCCGACGGGCGTCAAGCGGCGCAGGCGCGCCACCTTCTTCGTGGTACCCACATGTCCTCCATCTGCAGTTGTCCCGACCGGGCGCGGGGCGCGCTCATTGTTGTGGTCGCGCACGCGTCGCGGGACAGAAATTGACTGCGAGATGTGCCCCGACGACCAGATGCGCCGCACAGGTCCAGACAGGCCGGGCGATCCGGCTCGGCGGCCGTAACCTGCGCTGCAGGTCGGCGTTGACAACGCCTCACGGAATCCCGGTGCAGACACGCCCTGCAACGCCATATGGTACGAACTCGAACTATCTCTCGAGGGGGTCCTGTGGCTCGTCGCGCGCTGTGCGCCGGGGTCGTCGCCGTCGTGTGGTGCTCGGCTCCGCGTGCTCGGAGGACGGGGGAGCGCCCTCGGACGCGCGCCCGACCGCGAGTTCTCCTGCCGGGGCGAGCCCGAGCACTCCGGCGCCGTTCGACCCCGGGCCGTGGGCACCGCTGCCGGACCTCGGGCGCTGCGGACCGCAGCCGCCGCGGCTCGCCGATCAGCACTTCGCGCCATTCACCCTGCGCTCGGCGGGCCGCGTCCTACCGGGTGTGACGATCGGCGCGGGCCGCACCGTCGTCGTACTCGTGCACCAGACCGACGGCGGTGGCTTCTGCGGCTGGCTCTCCTTCGCCGCGCGGATCGCTGCCGTGCCGGGCCAGGTCGCCGTCGCCGTCGACCTCTGCGGCTATGGGCAGGCCGTCTGCCCGCAGGGCAGCACCGCGGTCGGCCGACAGGTCGAGCAGGTGCGGCTGGCGATCGACGAGGCCGTACGCCGCTTCCACCCGCGTCGCGTCGTGCTCGTCGGCGCGTCGATGGGCGGCAGCCTGGCCGTGCTGACGGCCGCCCGCGACCATCGGCTCGACGCCGTGGTCGACCTGTCCGGCCCGGACGGCTG
>JAEKKP010000248.1 GCA_019510315.1 Propionibacteriales bacterium | reverse complement strand
CATCGCGTGAGCCCTGCCAGATCCAGGCGGGAGCCCTCAGCGTCGTGACGTCCACGTCCCAGGGCGGGGCGAACGCTCCGTAGTCGAAGTCGAGGGTGTCGTACGTCGGTGAGCCGCCGCCGCCGTCCTCGTCGTCGAAGGCGTCGCGCAGCGTGACGACCTGGCTCGCGACCAGCGCGCCGTCGAGGTAGGGGGCGTCCTCGGCACGCGCCTCCTCGACGAGCGCCGAGGCCAGGGCAGCGTCGTCGAGCGCGAGCAGGTCGGCCGCGTGCCGCTTCTCGGCCGCGAGGCCGTTCGCGTCGTCCAGCGGCAACGGCGCCACGGCCGCGCAGAGTCCGACGGCGCGCACGCGGTCCGGTGAGAGTGCCGCGGTCGCGGCGGCGAACGGCGTGCCGCCGGAGAACCCGAGCACCGCGAAGCGGTCGACGCCGGCGGCGTCGGCCGCCCGGAGCGCGTCCTCGGCGACCACGCGCAGGCCCGGTGTGGTCATGGTCGAGCCGCCCGACCCCGGCCGGCTGAAGCCGACGAGGCGCGTGCCGGTGCGCAGCGCGGCCTCGGCGTACTGGCGGACGAAGAGTCTGCTCGACGGGGTCGGGTGGAAGACCAGGACCGGCGCGCCGTCGAGCGCCCCGGACTCCAACGTCCGGACCACACGGTCGTCGGGCAGCTGGAGCGATCTCCCGGCAACGATGCTCACGCCGTCATTGAACCAGCGCCCTGATTTCCCTTGCCGGCGTGCCGGCGCGTAGGATGACGAAGTTGCCTCGGCGAGGGAGCCCCGGGAGACAGGGGTGCTCCGTGATCGACGCGGTCGGTACGTGATCCCATGCACCGCGCGTCGGCGTGCGGTGCATGTCGTGTCTCCGGACCTTCCCGCCTCCGGGCAACGACCAGCCACGCGGCCCACCGGCACGCGACACACGTTCGAGGAGCAAGTGACATGTCTGAAGACCTCATCAAGGCCGAGCCCCGCACCGAGTTCGGCAAGGGTGCCGCGCGTCGCATCCGCCGCGCCGACAAGGTGCCCGCCGTGATCTACGGCCACGGCAACGACCCGATCCACGTGGCGCTTCCCGGCCACGACACCATGCTCGCGATCAAGCACGGTGGCGCCAACGCGGTGCTCAACATCGAGATCGAGGGCAAGGTCCAGCTCGCGCTGACCAAGCAGGTCCAGGCCGACCCGATCAAGGGCTTCCTCGAGCACATCGACTTCGTCGCGGTCCGCAAGGGCGAGAAGGTCACCGTCGAGGTGCCCGTGCACGTCACCGGCGAGGCCGCTCGTGAGACGTTCGTCCAGCTCGAGAACAACGTCATCACCCTCGAGGCCGAGGCGACCCACATTCCCGAGTCGATCGAGATCTCCGTGGAGGGTGCCGAGGCCGGCACCCAGATCACGGCGGCCCAGCTCGACCTGCCGACCGGCTCGACCCTGGTCAGCGACGCCGAGCAGCTCATCGTGAACATCACCCAGGCCGTGTCGGCGGAGGCCCTCGAGGCCGAGCTGGCCGAGGCCGAGGCCGACCTGGGCATCGAGCACGAGGCGCCCGAGTCGGAGACCGAGGCTGCTGCGGAGTCCGCCGAGGCGCCCGCGGCCGAGGAGTCCGCCGAGTCCGAGTGACCTCGGCGGCGTCGGTGTGAGCGACCACGACACCTGGCTCGTCATCGGGCTGGGCAACCCCGGCCCGGCGTACGCCGGACACCGGCACAACGTCGGCTACCTCGTCGTCGACGAGCTGGCCCGCCGGATGCGTGGGTCCCTGCGCGCCCACAAGTCCGGTCGCGCCGAGGTCCTCGAGGGACGGCTGGCACCTCCGGGTGCCCCGGCTCCGAAGCTGGTCCTGGGCCGTGCGCGCGGCTACATGAACGAGTCGGGCGGTGCGGTCTCGACGCTGGCGAAGTTCTACGGGGTCGAGCCCGATCACCTGGTCGCGATCCACGACGAGCTCGACATCGCCTTCGACACGCTCCGCGTGAAGTTCGGTGGTGGCGACAACGGCCACAACGGGCTCCGCTCGATGCGAGCCTCCCTGGGCACGGGCGACTTCTACCGGATCCGGGTCGGCATCGGACGTCCTCCGGGCCGCCAGGACCCCGCCGACTTCGTGCTCTCGAACTACTCGCCGACCGAGCGCAAGGTGCTGCCCTTCCAGGTCGACAAGGCCGCCGACGCGGTCGAGTGCCTGGTCGAGCGCGGTCTCGCCGAGACCCAGCAGCGCTTCAACAGCTGACCCGACGCACTAGGGTTTCCGACCGTGACTGACTCGACCGCCGGCTTCGATCCCGGTACGCCGCCCGCCGAGGCGCTCGCCGACGACCACCTCTTCGCGGCCTGGACCGCCACCGTCGCCGGTGAGCTGCTGCTCGAGGTGCGGGGGAGCGGCCTGGAGGGTCGGGAGCTCAAGGACGCCGGCGACCTCGCGTCGCACGAGCTGCTCATGAAGCTCTTCGCCGAGCACAAGCCCGACGACGCCGTGCTCAGCGAGGAGGAGCACCGCGGGACGTCCGGAGAGCACGACCGGCTCACCGCCAGCCGGGTCTGGATCATCGACCCCGTCGACGGCACCCGGGAGTACTCCGAGCCTCCTCGCGACGACTGGGCGGTCCACGTGGCGTTGTGGGCCGACGGTGAGCTGACGGCCGGTGCGGTGGCGCAGCCCGGGCTCGGCGTCACCTTCCACACCGGCCGCCCGCCCGTCGTACCGGCTCGGACAGCGCCGCGGCCGCGGATCGCCGTCTCGCGGACGCGCCCGCCGGCGTTCGTCCACGCACTGGCCGAGGAGATCGGCGCCGACCTGGTGCCGATGGGCTCCGCCGGCGCCAAGGTGATCTCGGTCGCGCGCGACGTGACCGACGCCTACGTGCACGCCGGTGGGCAGTACGAGTGGGACTCCGCCGCGCCGGTCGCCGTCGCGCGCGCGTCCGGCCTCTTCACCAGCCGGATCGACGGGTCGCCGCTGGTCTACAACCAGCC
>JAEKKP010000112.1 GCA_019510315.1 Propionibacteriales bacterium | reverse complement strand
TCGTCGCCGTCGACATCGTGCACGACGCCACCTTGATGTGGCTGGTCGCGGCCTGGGCCGGGAGCGGCGCCGTGTCGGGCGCGTGGGTGTTCGTGCAGCACGGCATCCCGCGGGCGAGGGAGCTGTCGCTCGACTGGCTGCGCCACCGCTGGCACTTCTCCTGGCGCTCGCTGGTCGCGTCGAGCTCGAGCGCCGCGGTGGCGCTCGTCGGCTCCTCGCTGATGGCGATCGTGAGTGGACCGGTCGCCGTGGCCGCGGTGCGTGCGGCGTTGCTGCTGGAGCGACCGAGCACGACCGTGCAGACCGCGTTCGCCACCTCGGCCGCGACCGACATCGCGCGCGAGCACTCCGACAACGCCGGGCTGCTGCGACACCAGCGCCGCACGATGATGGCGTCGATCGCGGTCGCGGCGATCAACATGGCCGTGCTGCTGGTGATCCCCGACTCGGTCGGCAAGATCCTGCTCGGCCACGTCTGGCACATCGTGCAGCCACTGCTGCTCGTCGTGGGCTTCCATGTCGCCGCGATCGCCGCGCAGAGCGGTGTGCGGGCCGCCCTGATGGGTCGCCGCCAGATCCAGTCGGTCATGGTCGTCGACATCACCGGCACCGTCCTGTCCATCGTCGGTCTCGTCGTCGGTGCGGCACTGGCGGACGCACAGGGAGCGATGTGGGGCGGCGTCGTCGGCCAGACGATCACCGCTGCGATCTGGTGGGTCGTCCTGGTGCGCCACCTCACGCAACACGAGAGCACGCCTCAGCCCGAGCCCGCGGACACCGCTGTAATCTGACGCCCGTGCCACGCCTTCTCCGGACGATCTGGACCTCTGCACTCCGCGGGCTCGTCGTGACCAGGCAGCGCGTGAAGTGGTACCGCGACGAGGTCGAGGTCGCGCGCGGGTCGTTCGTCGCGAAGGGCGCCGTCCTCGGTCACCGGGTGCGGGTCACCGGGCCGGCGTACATCGACCCGTGCGAGATCGGGCCCTACTCGATCATCGGCCGGATCGTCATGCGCAGCGCCAACCACTACACCGAGTACCTCAACATCCAGGAGACCGCGCAGCGCCGCATCATCGGCGCGCGGTCGGTGCTCAAGCCGCCGCGGCAGCTGGTCCGGATCGGTGCCGCCACCTGGGTCGGCGACAACATCACCATCCTCGAGGGCGTCGAGATCGGCAACGGCGCGATCGTCGGCGCCGGCGCCGTGGTGACCAAGTCGGTCCCGCCGTACGCGATCGCCGTCGGCAACCCGGCGCGGGTGATCCGCTACCGGTACCCCGAGGAGATCATCGAGCTGATCACCCCGGTCGACTGGTGGAACTGGAGCGACGAGAAGCTCCGCGCCAACAAGGACCTCTTCGAGATCGACCTGGCCACCGTCGACCCCGAGGTCCTGCGCAAGAGACTCGCCGAGCTGGACTGAGGGTTTCGACAGGCTCAACCACCGAGGGCGTCGAACCAGGTGCGGTCGGCCTCGTAGCCGAACTCGACCAGCTCGTCCCCGGCGAAGGAGTCGAAGACCTCGCCGGCCTCGCGGGTGAAGTGTGCGCGCCAGTCACCGGCAGCACCCTTGCGCCGGAAGGCTCGGCGGTCCTCCTCGCCGGACGTGCGTCCGGCCGTCTTGGAGAAGTCGTGGCGGCGCACGGCCAGCTCGACCAGCTCGTGGTCGGGCTCCTCGCCGGAGGCCTCGGTCAGAGCCGTGAGCATCGAGCCGGCGGCGTCCTCGAGCAGGCCCTCGTAGGACACGTGGCCGACGCCGGGCCGTCCCCACCAGTCGCGGACGTGCTGCTGCCAGGACACGCCGTGCGTCGTCGGCGCGACCGTCATCTGGTATTCGATGAACTTCGGGAGGTTGCCCTGTACGTCGGCCGGGTCGAACCCCGCGCCGTACAGGTTGTCGAAGATCTCGCTGATGCCCCGCGCGAACTTGGGGTTCTTGTTCATCTGCGTCGCGCGCGTCCAGTAGAAGTAGAACGACGTCATCACGTCGCGGCCGTCGCGGCGGATGTAGATCGCCGGCGGCATCCGCTCGTCGTACATGTAGTGCGAGTGCACGACGGCCTTCATCATCAGCGGGAGCTGGTAGTCCACGGGCACGGGCAGCCCGAGCGACGTACCCATCAGCTCACACAGCCAGTTGGTGCCGGACTTCGGGAACCCGCAGCCGACCCACATGCCGATCTCCCGGCCGCGGCGCAGCAGGATCCGGTGCGTGGTCGCGGCGGAGAAGCGGCGCAGCTTCTCCTCCATCCAGAGGGTGGCCCTCGACCTCTCGTCGTCGCCGACGACCGCGGTCACCCGCCGGACCCCACCCTGCGGAAGAGGTGGAAGGTGTCGTGGAGGTCGATGAGCTTGCGCAGCTCGTCGGACTCGAAGACCGGCCGGGCGTCGACCTGCTCGTAGCCGGCCCGCCGGACCTCGGGTGCGAAGTCGAGCATCGAGCCGTCGAGCTCGGTGCTCAGCAGCTGGTTGGGCGTGTTGGGCACGATCAGCAGCCACTCGATGTTGCGCTCGGCGATCCGTTCCAGCCACCAGCGGATCGTCTCCAGCGAGCACTCCGAGAAGCTGTGCACGTTGACGGCGATGTCGTACTCGTCGGCGAGGGTCTCCCACTGGTCGAGCCGCACGACCCGCACCGTGTCGGGCACCTTGCGGTAGTCCAGGTAGTAGTCGCACAGGAACGTCGAGGTGGCGACCCCGTCGATGCAGTCGTACGCCGCGAGGTTCGGCAGCGCCGACGACACCCGGTGAGCGAGGCGGCCGTAGCCCGCACCGATGTCGAGCACGCGCAGGCCCTCGATCGAGCTCAGCTTCATGCGTGCGTCGAGGTAGTTGATCTCGTTGACGCTGTCGAGCAGGTCGCGGCTGACCGGGGGCCGGGTGCCGTAGGAGAAGGTCCAGGCGCCGAAGCGGCCGTCCTCCTCGAGCGTCTTGAGCAGCCCGAGCTCGTCGCGCGACTCGACGTCGAGCAGCGTCAGGTACATCCGTGCCTCGGCCGCGTTGCGCAGCTGGCGGAACTGCCAGACATAAGCATTGTCACCGCGGAACCAGGCGAGCGAGAGGTTGCGGCCGAGCCAGCCCGTGCGCCACTGCGTGTGCGACGTGGCGGCGATGTCCAGGGCGTCGTACGCCTGCTGCAGCTCGACGAGCTTGGGGTTGTCGCCGCGAAGCGCCTCCTCGGCGCCGGCCGGCAGGGCCACCTCGTCGTTGTGCGAGACCCGCGCGTAGCGGCGTGCCTCGTCGTCGAGCTTGGTCACCAGGTAGCCGCTGCGAGCGGCCACCGACTTGACCTGTCGGCGGGTCCACTGCCCGACGAGCTTCGGGTTCGCCCGCTTGATCCGCGCGAGCACTGGGCTGTCTGAAAGGGGAGGCACGGCGGGCACTCTATCTGGGAATCTTCGTGCGTCTGGTGAAATGCTCAGCACTCGACGGAAGGACCCACCCCTGATCACGACACCCGTGGTGCTGGTCGCGTTCAACCGCCCTCACCTGGCGCGCCGGACGCTCGCCGCGATCCGCGAGGCGGCCCCCCAGCAGCTGTTCCTGGTCGCCGACGGTCCCCGACCCGACCGTCCGGACGACGCCGACCTGTGCGCGGCCACGCGGGAGGTCCTGGACGCCGTCGACTGGCCGTGCGAGGTCCACCGGAAGTACTCCGAGGTCAATCTCGGCGTCGAGGCCAACGTCGAGCTCGGCCTCGACTGGGTCTTCACGCACGTCGACGAGGCAGTGGTGTTCGAGGACGACTGCACGCCCGACCCCACCTTCTTCCCGTACGCCGCCGAGCTGCTCGACCGCTACCGGGACGACGACCGCGTGTGGCAGGTCTCGGGCAACCGCCTCGGGGTGCCGCAGCGGTTCTTCCACGGCGACAGCTATGTCTTCACCAGCTGGGCCAGCGTGTGGGGCTGGGCCACCTGGGCCGACCGCTGGCAGCGGCACCGTGCACAGTTCCCCCGGGACCACGTCCGGGGCCCGGGTCATGCCGGCGACGACCCGGTCCGCACGACTCCGGCGGCACCGCTGCCGGGTGTGCTCGTGACCCGCGGCGGACAGCGGCACTTCGCCGAGGCGGCCCGCTCCAGCGACGTGGTCACGCACGGCTGGGACAAGCACTGGTGGCTGACCGTCATGTCCGCGGGCGGCCTCTGCGTCACGCCGTCGGCCAACCTCGTGGAGAACCGTGGCTTCGGTCCCGACGCCACCCACACCGTCTCGGCGGGCGGGAGCGACGACCCTGCCGAGCCGATGGCGTTCCCGCTCCGGCACCCCCACGACGTCGCCCTCGACGTCGCGGTCGAGAGAGAGCTCGAGCTCCGCCTGAACCGGGTCGGCGGACCTGCCGCGAAGCTCGCCCGCAAGGTGATCAGGTCGCCTAGACTGCGCCGTGCCGCGCGGGCCGCCGTCAACAGCGCGCCCGCGACGAGTGCCGCCCGCCTCGCCGCCCGGCTCACCCGAAGGAGTGCCGCACGTGCCTCAGCCCGCACTGGACCGGACCGCGACTGACAGCGGACCCGGACTGCGGACTCCGGTCGTCCTGATCGCCTTCCGGCGACCCGACGTGACCCGCCGCAACCTCGAGGTCCTCCGGCAGGTACGGCCCGAGCGACTGTTCGTCGTGGCGGACGGCCCGCGTCCGGGCAACACCGAGGACGAGCAGCAGTGCGCCGCGGTGCGCGACGTGCTCGACGCGGTGGACTGGCCTACCACCATCGAGCACAAGTACGCCGAGAGCAACCTCGGCCTGGAGGCCAACGTCGAGCTCGGCCTCGACTGGGTCTTCTCCCAGGTCGACCGCGCCATCGTCCTCGAGGACGACTGCATTCCCGACCCGACCTTCTTCGCGTTCTGCGACGAGCTGCTCGAGCGGTACGCCGACGACCCCCGGATCTGGCAGATCGGCGGCGACACCCACCTCGTCCCGCAGGAGATGTTCGCGGGCGCGAGCTATGCCTTCAGCACGTGGGCCAGCGTCTGGGGCTGGGCGACCTGGGCGGACCGGTGGCACGCGCACCGCGCCGTCTTCGACCGCGACCACGCCGGCGCGGAGGAGCGCTTCGACCGCCTCCCCCGGACCGCGGACGCCCATCGCACGGAGCCCGCCGTACCTCATCCGGATGCTCTCGTCACCGAGGCAGCCCGCCGGCACTTCTCCTTCGTCTCGACCGAGCCCGACGGTGACCGTTACGGCTGGGACCACCACTGGTGGGTCACGATCATGTCCCGCCAGGGCCTCTCGGTGATGCCGTCGGTCAACCTCGTCACCCACGACGGCTACGGCGAGGGCGCCACCCACACCCGGGCGGCGAAGGACCCCTATCCGGCGGTCGCGATGGAGTTCCCCCTCGTCCATCCGCCGGCCGTCGAGCTCAACCGCGCGGTCGAGGGCGAGCTCGAGCTGGTGCTCCTGCGCACCGACGGCCGGCTGTCGCGGCTCGCCCGCAAGCTGATCAAGCCGCTGTGGATCCGGGCGCTGGTACGCCGAGTGCTCGAGATCCCCTTCGTCTGGCGCCTCGTCCGCCGCGTGGTGAGCCAGTGAGCAGACTCCCGGTCCGGCTGCAACCAGCCTGGCCGATCCTCAAGCGCGCCCACCGACTGCTCTCGGTCCTCGCGGGTGTGCTGTTCCGCCCGCTGGCCCGGCTCTTCGGCGCCCGTGGGCTGCCCCACACCGCGACCGTGCGGTCGGCCGCCACCGCCGAGGGCGAGCCGGACGCCGTGATCCTGCACCCCGCTGGACCTGCCGAGGTGCTCGACCGTGGCCCCGCGCAGGGCGACCCGCCGCGACACTGGGTGTTCGAGCGCGGCCGGCGCGCGGAGGTGCCGGCTCGCTACACGCTCGAGGTCCGCGACGGCCGCCTCGTCGGCGACTTCGGCGCGACCGTCACGCCCGGGGGAGTGCTCGACTACCAGACCAGCGGCTACTTCGGCCTGGACGGCTGGCGCGAGCACCCGCTGTTCCTCCAGCCGCGGTTGCCGGCGGTGGAGCACCTCGACGGCACGGTGCTGAGCCTGACGACTCGCGGCACGGCCAACAACTACTACCACTTCCTCTACGACGCGCTGGCTCGCTACGGCACCTTCGAGGAGACCCACCCGGGCGAGAAGCCGGACGCCGTCGTCGTCCCGCACCAGACCGGCTACCAGCGCCAGCTGCTGGAGCTCGCGCGGATCCCCGGTCCGTACGTGCAGCCGCGTCCCGACCGCACCTTCTCCGCCGACCGGCTGCTGGTGCCGAGCACCCCCAACCAGGACCTCGACGCTCCGCGGTCGGCCACGCGGTGGCTCCGCGAACGCCTGCCGGCGACCGGGCGCGACGACACACCCCGGCGCCTGTACCTGTCGCGCGGGCAGACGCCGTACACGCGGATCTACGTCCAGGAGCCCGAGCTGTGGCCACGCCTCGAGCGCCGCGGCTTCGTGATGCTCGACCCGGGCTCGCTCAGCGTGCAGGAGCAGATCGACGTCTTCCACGGTGCCGAGGTGATCGTCGCGCCGCACGGTGCCGCGCTCACCAACATCACGTTCTGCTCGCCCGGCGTGCGGGTGCTCGAGATGTTCGCCGGCAGCTATGTCCACCTCGGTCTGTGGACGATCGCCGAGGCGGTCGGCGACGTCCGTTACCGCTACCTCGTCGGAGCCGGTGCGGGCCGTCCGGGCCGCGCGATGACGGGCATCGTCGACGACGTCGACATCCCGGTCGCGCGGGTCGAGGCGGCGCTCGAGGAGTTGCTCGACGCGCCCTGAAACCGGCCCTCTGCCCGATACCCTTGACCGACCACCGCGCGCTGCGGTCTCACGCCACGGAGGCAACCACGTGCAGGACCACGGCCCCAGTTTCCGGCCCGCTCCGACTCTTGCGCACCTCTATCCCGAGGTGCGCGCCGGCGGCTACACGCGGTACGACGGCTTCGTCGAGTTCTACACCCGCGTGAATGCCCTGCTCGACGAGGACAGCGAGGTGCTCGACTTCGGCGCCGGCCGCGGGCTCTGGGCGGTCGAGCCGATGCCGGCCCTGCACAAGCGGCTGCGCGCGTTCCACGAGCGGGTCCGCAGCGTGCACGGTGTCGACGTCGACCCCGTCGTGTTGGACAACCAGACCCTGGCCTCCGCGGAGGTGATCGAGCCCGGTGCTCCGCTGTCGTTCGCCGACGAGTCGTTCGACGTCGTCGTCGCCGACCACGTCTTCGAGCACATCGACGCCGACGACGCGCCCGGCGTCGCCCGCGAGCTGATCCGCGTGCTCAAGCCCGGCGGCTGGCTGGCAGCCCGCACCCCCAACAAGTGGGGCTTCATCGGCCTGGGGGCCCGCGCGGTGCCCAACAAGCTGCACACCCGCGCCCTCACCCGGCTGCAGCCCGACCGCAAGGCGGAGGACGTCTTCCCGGTGCGCTACAGCATGAACACCCGGCGCCACCTGAAGCGGCTGTTCGCTCCGCCGCTCGAGCTCGTGGTCTACGGACACAGCTCGGAGCCGACGTACTTCGGCTCCGCTGCGCCGGTCTGGCGGATGGTGCAGGTCGTCGACCGGCTCACGCCGCCGGCGCTGGCGCCGACGCTGATGATCTTCGTGCACAAGCCCGCCTGAGCCAGAGGCGCCGCGGGCCTGTCCATCATTCGGACCATCGTCTCAGATAACGGGATTGAGGTTCGTATCGCGGCGACGGCAGGCCGTAGTCTCGCCCCATGCCTTCGACCATGCTGACCAAGCGCCGCGCAGTGGACCACTGCCGCGTGCGCTCGGCGCTGTGTCGAATGTCCTGACCGGACCCACATCGAGGCCACGTCGTGGCCCTTGTCGTCCAGATCTCCCTGACGGTGCGCCCTTCGGCGACCGTCGCGTCCCTTTCGACGTCAGGACCCTGCCCATGAGCACCACCCCGATCGATGCGCGCGGACCGCAGCTCAACGCCGCGCTGACCAGCCTGCTCCTCGTCCTCGCCCTCGCCACGGCGACCACCCCGGTGGGCGTCGCGCTGCTGGCCCTTCAGGCGGCTCTGTTCCTCACCGCCGTCGTTCTGGGTGTGCAGCGCACCCCGGCGGCGTGGCTGTTCCGCCACGTCGTCCGGCCTCGCCTCGGCCCCGCGCAGCGGTGGGAGGACCCCCGGCCGCCGCGGTTCGCCCAGGGCATCGGGCTGGCCTTCGCACTGACCGGGCTGGCCGGCTTCGTGCTCGGTCCGGCATGGCTCGGGTACGCCGCGACCGGCCTCGCCCTGGTCGCCGCCGTGCTCAACGCGACCCTCCAGATCTGCCTGGGCTGTCGGATCTACGGGATCTGCCACCTGCCGCAGGACACATTCACCACCCAAGAGAACATCACCACTGACACGAAGGAAGTTGCCGCATGAGCCGCGAAACCACACTGGTCAACGCCGACTGGGTCGAGGAGCACCTCGACGACCCCACCGTCGTGCTGATCGAGGTCGACGAGGACACCACCGCCTACGACAAGGGCCACATCCGTGGGGCCATCAAGCTCGACTGGACGACCGACCTGCAGGACCAGGTCCGCCGCGACTTCGTCAACAAGGAGCAGTTCGAGGCGCTGCTGTCGGGCCGGGGCGTGGGCAACGACCACACCGTCGTGCTCTACGGCGGCAACAACAACTGGTTCGCGGCGTACGCGTACTGGTACTTCAAGCTCTACGGCCACGACGACGTCAAGCTGCTCGACGGCGGCCGCAAGAAGTGGGAGCTCGACAGCCGCGAGCTGACCGACGTCGCACCGACGCGTGAGAAGACCAGCTACACGGCGAAGGAGCAGGACCTCTCGATCCGGGCGTTCCGCGACGAGGTCGTCGCCGCGATCGGCGCGCAGAACCTGGTCGACGTACGCAGCCCCGACGAGTACGCCGGCCGGCTGCTCGCCCCGGCCCACCTGCCCCAGGAGCAGGCGCAGCGCGCGGGTCACATCCCGACCGCCGCGAACGTGCCGTGGAGCAAGGCCGCGAACGACGACGGCACCTTCCGCTCCGACGACGAGCTGAAGGAGATCTACACCGAGGCGGGCGTCGACTGGAGCAAGGACACCATCGCCTACTGCCGGATCGGCGAGCGCTCGAGCCACACGTGGTTCGTGCTCAAGGAGCTCCTCGGCGAGGAGAACGTCAAGAACTACGACGGCTCCTGGACCGAGTACGGCTCGCTCGTCGGCGTCCCCGTCGCGCTGGGTGACGAGGCAGGGGAGGCCTGATGTGCGGCGCGACGAAGGGCGGCCTGTCCCTCGACGGCGTCGACGTGGCGAAGGAGGCGATCATCCAGGGCCAGGTCGTCCGCGGCGGTGAGCCCGTCGAGAACGCCTACGTACGTCTCCTCGACCGCACCGGTGAGTTCACCGCCGAGGTCCCGACCTCGGCGACCGGGCACTTCCGGTTCTTCGCCGGGCCCGGTGAGTGGACCCTCCGGACGCTGGCCCCGAAGGCGGAGCCCGTGGACGAGAAGGTGACCGCCGCCACCGGCGTGGTCGCGGAGGTCACCGTCAGCATCTGACGGAACCGGACGACTCCACCTCGCCCTCGCACCGACCGGTGCGAGGGCGAAGTCGTCCCCCGGAGCGCTTGGGTAGGCTCAGCCGCGTCATGGCCGCCCCCGAGATCCCGGACGCTCCTCCGCCGGAAGTGCCTGAGGAGTTCGCGGACGCCTACCGCGAGGCCTACCGGCGCGCCCTGGAGTCCGGCGACGGCTTCGACGAACAGCTGCAGCCGGACCCTCACAGCGGGCTGCCCGAGGTGCCGCCGCACGAGGTGGTGCGCGTCGGCACCCACCGCTCGGAGGTGGCGGCGCCGGCGCCGACCCTCGCGGACTGGCGGTCGTCGAGGTGGTTCCTCCCCGCGGTGATCGGTGCGTCCGGCCTGGTGCTGGTGCTCGCGGCGTACGCCGTCGGCAAGGTCGTCAGCAACGGTGACGACGAGCCCGGCGCGGCGCAGCCGACGACCGGATCGACGACGATGCCGCACACCTCTCCGTCGACGCACACGAAGCCGCCGAGGACCACCGCCCCGTCGACTGCTCCCGGCGGCTGGGAAGGTGCGGTCTCGGCAGTCCCGGTCAACGCGATCTCGGCCGACTGCACGTCACCGCCGGGGCGTGACTCGGCCGGGCGCAAGGTCACCTACGTGCCCGGGAAGGCCATCGACGACAAGGCCGACACGGCGTGGCGCTGCAACGGCACCGCGGTCGGTCAGAAGCTGACCCTGCGGATGGGCAGCGACGTCGACGTCGCCGAGGTCGGCCTGGTGCCGGGCTACGCGAAGACCGATGCGGAGAGCGGGGTCGACCGGTACGCCGAGAACAACCGGATCTCGCGCGTGCGCTGGACCCTCGGCGACGGCGAGAGCATCGTGCAGCGCCTCGACACCGATCGCTCCTCGCGCGCGGTCCAGCTGCTCCGCGTGCCACGCACGACGACCGACACGATCACGCTCGAGATCCTCGCGGTCACCCGCGGCCCGCGGAACACCACCGCGATCAGCGACATCCAGGTGCTCGCCGCCGACTGAACCACGCTGGTGGTCGAGCAGCGAAGAACAGGCGAGCGGAACCACGACGGTGGTCGAGCAGCGAGCGCCAGCGAGCGATCAGTCGAGACCGGGTGACGTACGCAGCAACTCAGCCCGACGCCGTGGGTTGCGTGCCAGCCCAAGGTCGCCAGGTCTCGACTGATCGCTCGCAAGCTCGCTGCTCGACCAGCAGTGGTGGCGTCGCCGTGGGTTGCGTGCCAGCCCAAGGTCGCCAGGTCTCGACTGATCGCTCGCA
>JAEKKP010000111.1 GCA_019510315.1 Propionibacteriales bacterium | reverse complement strand
CGCCGCCGGCCGGCGCGGCTCGGCCTGGGTCAAGGTCAAGCCCCGGCACACCCTCGACCTCGTCGTGCTCGCCGTCGAGTGGGGCAGCGGCCGCCGCCGGGGCTGGCTGTCGAACATCTGGCTCGGCGCGCGCGACGGCGACGGCGAGGGCTGGGTGATGCTCGGCAAGACGTTCAAGGGCATGACCGACGAGATGCTCGCCTGGCAGACCGAGCGGTTCCTCGCGCTGGAGACCCACCGCGACGGGCACGTCGTGCACCTGCGACCGGAGCAGGTCGTCGAGATCGCCTTCGACGGACTCCAGCGGTCCACCCGCTACGCCGGCGGTCTCGCGCTGCGGTTCGCCCGGGTGCTGCGGCGAGCAGGAGATCCTGGCCGCGACCCGTCGGCTCTTCGACGAGTCCGGCGTGCGGGACGCGCAGATCGACGACATCGCGCGTGCGGTCGGGATCAACCGGGCGATCATCTACCGGCACTTCAGCGGCAAGGAGGAGCTCTTCGCGCTGGCCGTGGAGAGCTACCTCGAGGAGCTCCGTGGCCGGCTCGAGGCCGCGGCGGCGAAGCATCCGAAGGACCCGGTGGCCCGGCTGCGCGCCGTGGTCGCCGCCTTCGTGGACTACGGCTACGAGTACCCCGCGTTCATCGACTGCGCGCAGACCCTCATGCGCCGGCCCGGCCCCGAGCTGATCGAGCAGGTCAGCGAGGGCGCGCTGCTGCGCCTCGGCCGCGCGATCACCTCGTGCCTGCGCACGCTGACGCAGACGCTCGACGAAGGCGTCGCCTCCGGCGACTTCCACAAGGGCGACACGGTCCTGATGGCGAACTACATGTACGCCACGGGGCTCGGCGCGATGCAGCTCGCCCGGATCGGGATGGTCGTCAAGGAGAGCTCGCCGGGCATGCCGACGATCTCCCGGATCTCGGGCGACCAGGTGCGTGACTTCCTGGTCAGCACCGCGGTTTCGCTCGCCACCAAGGGCTGAGCCCCAAGCGCTGCAGACTCAGCGCTCCAGGATGGCCACGACGCCCTGGCCGCCAGCGGCGCAGATCGAGATGAGCGCCCGACCCTCACCCTTGTCGGCGAGCAGCTTCGCGGCGTTGGCGACGATCCGCCCACCGGTCGCAGCGAACGGGTGACCGGCCGCGAGCGAGGAGCCCTTGACGTTGAGCTTGGCGCGGTCGATCGAGCCGAGCGGGGCGTCCAGACCCAGGCGCTCCTTGCAGAACACCGGGTCCTCCCACGACTTCAGCGTCGAGAGCACCTGGGAGGCGAACGCCTCGTGGATCTCGTAGAAGTCGAAGTCCTGCAGCGTCAGTCCGGCCCGGGCGAGCATCCGCGGCACGGCGTACGCCGGCGCCATCAGCAGACCCTCGCCGCCGTGGACGTAGTCGACCGCCGCGGTCTCGTACTCGGTGAAGAACGCCAGCGGCTCGAGGCCCTTGGCCGCGGCCCACTCCTCCGACGCCAGCAGCACGACGGACGCGCCGTCGGTCAGCGGTGTGGAGTTGCCCGCGGTCATGGTCGCCGCGGCGCCCTTGCCGAAGACCGGCTTGAGGGTCGAGAGCTTCTCGACCGAGGAGTCCGGGCGCAGGTTGTTGTCGCGCTCGACGCCGTTGAACGGCGTGATCAGGTCGTCCTGCCAGCCCTCGTCGTAGGACGCGGCGAGCTTGTGGTGCGAGGCGGCCGCGAGCTCGTCCTGGTCCTCGCGGGTGATCTGCCACTCCAGTGCGGTCAGCGCGGCGTGCTCACCCATCGAGAGCCCGGTGCGCGGCTCGCCGTTCTGCGGGATCTCCAGGCCGATGTCGCCCGGGCGGATGTTGCCGAGCGCCTTGAGCTTGCCGGCGGTGTCGCGGGCGGCGTTGACCTTCATCAGCTTCTTGCGGAGCTTGTCGGAGATCGCGACCGGTGCGTCGGAGGTGGTGTCGGTGCCGCCGGCGATGCCGACGTCGATGTGGCCGGTGGCGATCTTGTTCGCGACGTAGATGGCCGCCTGCAGGCCGGTGCCACAGGCCTGCTGCAGGTCGCAGGCCGCGCTGGTGGCGGCGAGCCGCGAGCCGAGCACGGCCTCGCGGGTCAGGTTGAAGTCACGTGCGTGCTTGAGCACGGCGCCGGCGACGACCTCGCCGATCTGCTCGCCCTCGAGGCCGAACCGCGCCACCAGGCCGTCGATCGCGGCGGTGAGCATCTCCTGGTTGGAGGCGCTGGCGTAGACGGTGTTCGAGCGGGCGAACGGGATCCGGTTGCCGCCGAGGACGGCGACGCGGCGAGTGTTTTCCAGCATGCGAGGGTCTCCTGATCCGGCGGGGTTACCGCTCAATACTGGCGCGTAACATCGGGAAAGCAAACGGTGTGAGGGGCACATCACCTTTCTTGGACAGTGAGTTACACCCAAAGTTACATTTCACCGCTGGGAGCCCTGCGCCCCCGCACACCGACAGCCGAACCAGACGCGAGGAAGCAACGATGAACGACCGCTACCAGTCCTTCACGGCCAGCCCGATCGGGAAGCTGTTCGTCAAGAACCTCGGCCTGCCCAGCCCGGTCAGGCTCGACCGCTACTCCCCCGGCGCCCCGCTGGTCGACGGCACGGTGGTCGTCGGCGGCTCCGGCCGGCTCGTGGACGTCGTGACCACCTCGCTCGACGATCTCGGGATCGCGAGCACCAAGGCCGCCGGCGAGGGCCAGAAGTTCAAGGGCGTCGTGTTCGACGCCACCGGCATCACCGACGCGGAGGGCCTCGTGGCGGTCCAGCAGTTCCTGACGCCCCTCCTCCGCAGCCTCACCGCCTGCGCCCGCGTGCTCGTGCTCGGCACGAACCCCACGCAGACCGGCAGCCTCGAGGAGCGTGTCGCCCAGCGGGCGCTCGAGGGGATCACCCGTTCGCTCGGCAAGGAGGTCGGCCGCGGCAGCACGGTCAACCTGGTGTACGTCGCCCCGGGTGCCGAGTCGACGGTCGAGTCCACGCTCGCGTTCTTCCTCTCGCCCAAGTCGGCCTACGTCTCCGGGCAGGTCGCGCGCCTGGGCCTCACCGGGACGACCGAGGCCGCCAAGGTCACCGACCAGACCCGCCCGCTCGAGGGCAAGGTCGCGATCGTCACCGGCGCCTCGCGCGGCATCGGCGAGCAGATCGCCCGGGTGCTCCACCGCGACGGCGCCACGGTGATCGGCATCGACGTACCGCAGGCCGCGAGTGACCTGGTCACGCTGATGAAGGAGCTCGACGGCGACCAGCTGACCCTCGACATCACCGGCAAGGACGCGCCCCAGCGGATCGCCCACCACGTCAAGGAGAAGTTCGGTGGCGTCGACATCGTCGTGCACAACGCCGGCATCACGCGCGACCGCAAGCTGGCGAACATGGCCGAGGACCGCTGGAGCTCGGTGATCGCGGTGAACCTCGTCGCGCCGGAGCGGATCACCCGCGAGCTGCTCGACCAGGGCCTGATCAACGCCAACGGCCGGATCATCGGCGTCTCGTCGATCGCGGGCATCGCCGGCAACGTGGGTCAGACGAACTACGCGGCGTCGAAGGCCGGCGTCATCGGCCTGGTCGACGCGCTCGCCGGTGAGCTGAAGGACGGCATCACCGTCAACGCGGTGGCCCCGGGCTTCATCATCACCCAGATGACCGCGGCGGTGCCGTTCGCGACCCGTGAGGTCGGCCAGCGGATGAACGCCATGGCCCAGGGCGGTCTCCCGGTCGATGTCGCGGAGACGATCGCCTGGTACGCCAGCCCCGGCTCCACCGCGGTGAGCGGCAACGTCGTCCGGGTGTGCGGCCAGATGATGCTGGGCGCGTGAGATGACCGTCGAGCGCACCCTCGAGGGCACGCCGTCCTCGCTGCCCACGATGCTCAAGGCCGCGCTGCCGGCGCTGCCCGGGGTCAACCTGCTCCCCGGGATCCGCAAGGCCGGCGGTGACCTGCCGGACCTGCGCGTGTCACGGCACGGCGTCGAGATCGACCCGGCTCACGTCGCGGCGTACTCGCGGGTGTGCGGGTTCGCGCAGAGTGAGATCCGTGGCCAGGCACTGCCGCTGACCTATCCACACATGCTCGCGTTCCCGCTGCACATGGCGATCATGACCGACGGGTCGTTCCCCTACCCCGCGATCGGCACCGTGCACCTGCGCAACGCGATCACCCAGCGCCGCCCGATCGCTCCCGCCGAGGTGCTCGACGTGACCGCGGTCGCGACCAACCTGCGGGGCCACGCGAAGGGCCGGGTCTTCGACCTGGTCACGACCGTGACCAGCGACGCGGAGACGGTCTGGGAGTCCACCTCGACGTACCTGCGCGTCGGCAAGGGCGACGCCTCTGCTCCCTCCGAGGGGGCACCCCTCGAGGTGGTGCCGAGCAACGGTGTCGAGTGGCGCCTCGCCGGCAACCTCGGCCGCCGGTACGCCGCGGTCTCGGGCGACCACAACCCCATCCACCTCTACCCGCTGACCGCCAAGGCGTTCGGGTTCCCGCGCCAGATCGCGCACGGCATGTGGAGCAAGGCGCGGTGCGTGGCCGCGATCGCCAACCGCCTGCCGGATGCGGTCACGGTCGAGGTCGAGTTCAAGAAGCCGATCGTGCTGCCCGGCACGGTCGCCTTCGGCTCCCGGGTCGTGGACGACGGCGCGCACCAGGGCATCGACTTCTCGCTGACCAACCCCAAGTCCGGCGCTCCGCACCTGGTCGGCCGCAGCCGGTAGACCGCCGAGAGGGCGGTTGCGTGCGTCCCCGGTACGCCGAGAGGGCAGTTGCGACCGTCGCGCGACGTGCAGAAGTGCCCGCTCGGCGCGCTTCTGCGTGACGCAACTGCCCGCTCGCGGTGATTTCGCGTGACGCAACCGCCCGCTCGCGTCAGCTGCGGACGCGGATCAGGCCCTCCTGGGCGACGCTGGCGACGAGCCGGCCGTCCTGGGTGAACACGCTGGCGAAGATGAGCCCGCGGCCGCCCGAGGCGGACGGGCTGTGCTGGTCGTAGAGCCACCACTGGTCGGCCCGGAACGGGCGGTGGAACCAGATCGAGTGGTCCAGCGACGCCGCCTGGATGTTGGGCGCGGAGATGTGGACGCCGTGCGGCACGAGCGAGGCGCCCAGCAGCGTCATGTCGCTGGCATAGGTGAACGCGGCCGTGTGCTGGAGCGGATCGGCCGGGAGCTCGCCGTCCGCGCGGATCCAGAGCCGGGCACGCGCCGGCTCCCCCGGTACGTCGATCTCGCCGCCCGGCCGCGAGTTGCCGGCGTACCGCACGTCCAGGGCGGCCCACTCGCGCTGCCACTCCTCCGAGGCGCCGCCGTCGTTTCGCCGGGCGAACACCTCCGTCAGCGTCGGGCAGTCCTCCGGCGCGGGTACCTCGGGCATCGCGTCCTGGTGCTCGAGACCCTCCTCGGGCACCTGGAAGTTCAGCGTCATCGCGAAGATCGGCCGGCCGTGCTGGCGGGCGATGACCCGCCGGGTGGCGAACGAGCGCCCCTCGCGGACGTCCTCGACGTCGTAGACGATCCGGACGGCGGTGTCGCCGGGGCGGAGGAAGTAGGAGTGCAGCGAGTGAACGAGGTACTGCTCGGGCACGGTGCGCGACGCGGCCACGAGCGCGTGCGCGGCGACCTGGCCGCCGAACACGCGCTGCATCATCGTGTCGGGCTGCTTGCCGCGGAAGAGGTTGTCCTCGATCGCCTCGAGATCGAGCAGCTCGACCAGCTCGTCGACGGAAGCCGGCACGCCTACTCGTCCTCGGTCTGGTCGAGGCCGGCCAGGAACTGCTCGAACTGGGCGCCGAGCTCCTCGCCGGTCGGGAGCTCGCTCGCGTCGGGCATCGAGCCGTCCTCCTGGCCGAGCAGGTTGGGTCCGCCGCCGTAGTCGGAGTCGGACCGGTGGAAGGCGTCGTACTGCTGCTCGAGCCCCGCGACCACGGCGCGGACCTCGTCGGACTCGGCCACCTGCTCGGCGATCTCGGCCTGCCGCGCATCCGCGGCCGCGTCGAGCGCCGAGGTGTCCCACTGGAGCCCGGTCACCGCGCCGACGTTGCGCAGCAGCGCGGCGGCCGCCTCGGGGTAGCCGAACTGCGCGACGTAGTGCGGGATGTGCGCGACGAACCCGGTCGCGTCGTGTCCCCACTCCCCGAGCCGCAGCTCGAGCAGGGACTGTGCGCTCGACGGGATCCTGATCTCGCCCTGCCAGACGTTGTCGGCAATGAGCAGCCGCTGGGACGTGGCGTGGTTGGTCACCTGCACCGGGCGCGAGTGCGGCACCGCCATCGGCACCGACCCCATTGACACGGTCAGGCGCACCTCGAAGCTCTCCACGACCGCCTGCACGGCCTCGGCGAACGCCTCCCAGCGGATGTCGGGCTCGGGCCCGGTCAGCAGGAGGTACGGCGCCCGCAGGTCGTCGTGCATCAGCCGGACGACCAGCCGCGGGGCCTCGTAGTCGCTGTAGTGGTCCTTCACGAAGGACATCGGTGGCCGGCGTGCGCGGTAGTCGTAGAACTCGTCGACCTCGAAGCTCGCGACCACGCGCCCCTGGGACGCCTCGAGCAGGTGACCGACCGCCAGGCCGGAAGCGTTGCCGGCGTCGAGGAACCCGTCGAGCGCGGTCAGCATCACCGGACCGTCACCAAGGCCCTCGAGCTCGGCGACGTCGTCGACGATGTGCACGAAACGTGCCTGGGTCACGGAAAGCTCCTCGGGATTGCCTGGCCGGGTTCAGGGCCGAACTCCAAGCCTAGTGGTCGACAACGCCGGACCGGGGCCGGATATGCCCGACGTCACGCGGTCCCGTCAGCCGTAGATGCGCACGATCCGTGCCGCGGCGCGACGCGCGAGCTGCGCGCTGTCGAGGCCGATGACCCGCTGCAGCACCGCGTCCTGCTGCGCGTCCTCGGTCCCGCTGCCGCCGTTGTGCAGTGCATCCATGAGCTGCCAGAGCCGCGGCTCGCCCTGCGTCGCGGCGATGTAGTCGCACGCCATCCAGGACAGCGCGTAGTGCCAGGCCTGGTCGTCACCGTTGAAGCCGCGCGACGCCGGCATCGCCCGCACCCGCTCGCGGGCCCGCACCAGCGCAACGGTCGCGATCCGGCGGTCGTCCTGCGGGATCTCGCGGGCGCCCATGTACTCGGCGATGCCCTCCGCGAACCAGACCGGTGCGCCGTCGTCGCGCACCCCGAGGGCGACGTGGGTGAGCTCGTGCCGCACGATCCGGCCGAGGAACTCGGTGCCGGCCGTCAGCGAGCTCGGCAGCAGGGTGAACCGGCTGCCGGCCACGGTCGGCTGGCCCGGTACGGCGTACATCGGGAACGTCATCGCGCCGAGGTGCTCGATGTTGCCGCCCGGCACGCCCTCGAAGCTGTCGAGCACGACCTTGCGACCGAAGACGTAGACGACGACGTGCCCGTCCCAGTCGAACGGGACGGCGCTACGGATGCTCGCGATGCCCTCGTGCAGCTGGGCACTCACGAGGTCGGCGCGGTCCCAGGTGGTGCCGTCGTAGAGCTGGAGCGTCTCGGCATCGCTGCGGACGTGGATCCGGACGAGGTCCCACGGCGCCGGGTTGGAGCCGGGGAACGGCTTGCCGGCACCCGTCAGCTCGGACACGACGACGACCTTGCCGTGCCGGCGCGCCAGTGCGAACCCGGTCACCCGCTCGACGGGGACGGCGTCGAAGTCGCGGAGCTGCATCGAGACCCGCACCTGCGGCACCGAGACCCCTGCGTCCCACTGCTTCGCCCGGAGCCCCGCGGGCCAGTCCGACTTGAGCACCTCGTAGGAGAGGTCGGCGAGCGGCAGCTGCCGGAGGTTCGCGAAGTAGCGCCGCTGGCGCCGGACCAGTGCCTTGTCGTCGGTGTCGATGGTCGCGAGGAACCCGGGGAGGTCTCCGTCACTGATCGCGGTGGCGCGTCGGTCGAGGAGCTGCTGGGCATCGGCGCGGGAGACAGCTCCGCCGGCGCCGAGCAGGCTCGCCTGGTGGTCGGAGGAGCAGCCGGCCAGGAGGCCGCTGACGAGCCCGAGCACTGCGAAGAGCGCGGCGATCACGCCGCTGCGTCGAGTCCTGCCCATGGTCTCGTCAGTCGATGTCGACCAGGGAGTGGCCCGCGTCGAGGGCCGTGACGTCCTCCACGATGCGGCGTGCCAGCGACTGGGCGGTCAGGCCCACGCGCTCCAGGATCGCCTCGCGCTTCGCGTGGGCGAGGAACTCCTGGGGTATGCCGTGCAGCCGGAACGGGGTGCGCACGCCCTCGTCGTTGAGCCGCTGCAGCAGGTTGGCCCCGAAGCCGCCCACGCGGCCGTTGTCCTCGACGCTGACCACCAGGCGGTGCTCGGCGGCGAGCGGCACGAGCGCCGGGTCGATCGGCTTGACCCAGCGCGGATCGACGACCGTGGCGCCGATGCCCTGGTCGGTCAGCCGGTCGGCGACCTCGACGGCCGTGGCGGCCATCGCCCCGGGGGCCACGATGAGCACGTCGCGCGCGCCGCGCCGGACGAGCACGTCACAGCCACCGGCGCGGTCGACCGCCGGGATGTCCTCGGCCGGCGGCGCACCCTTGGGCAGCCGGACGATCGTCGGGGCGTCGTCGACGGCGACCGCCTCGCGGAGCAGCTCGCGGACCCGGGCGCCGTCACGCGGCGCAGCCAGGCGCAGGCCCGGGACGACCTGGAAGATGGACATGTCCCACATGCCGTTGTGGCTCGCGCCGTCGTCGCCGGTCACGCCCGCGCGGTCGGTCACGAACGTCACTCCGCAGCCGTGGAGGGCGACGTCCATCAGCACCTGGTCGAAGGCGCGGTTGAGGAAGGTGGCGTAGATCGCGACGACGGGGTGCATGCCGCCCATCGCCAGCCCGGCAGCGCTGGTGACGGCGTGCTGCTCGGCGATGCCGACGTCGAACGTGCGGTCCGGGAACCTCGCGGCGAAGCGGTCGAGGCCGACGGGGTAGAGCATCGCGGCGGTGATCGCGACGACGTCCTGGCGCTCCTCGCCGATCGCGACGATCTCGTCGGCGAAGAAGTCGGTCCAGATGCGGCCCTTCGGCCGGGCCGCTCCGGTCTCGAGGTCCATCGGGCCGACCTGGTGCATCTGGTCGACCTCGTGGCGCTGGGCCGGGTCGTAGCCGAAGCCCTTCTGCGTGATCACGTGCACGATGACGGGACCGCCGAACCGCTTCGCCTGGGCGAGGGCCTGCTCCACGGCGACGCGGTCGTGCCCGTCGATCGGGCCGACGTACTTCAGGCCGAGGTCCTCGAAGAGGCCCTGGGGCGCGAGGGCGTCCTTCATGCCCTTCTTCATCGCGTGCAGGGCGTCGTACACCGCCGGCCCGACGCCGCGGACGGTCTGCAACCGGCGCTTGACCTGGTCGAGCACCTGCTCGTAGCGCGGGTTGGTGCGCAGGGTCGTGAGGTGCTTGGCCAGGCCGCCGACGGTGGGCATGTAGGACCGGCCGTTGTCGTTGACGACCATCACCAGGCGCCGGTCAGCGCCGACCGCGATGTTGTTGAGCGCCTCCCAGGCCATGCCCCCGGTCAGCGCACCGTCGCCGATCACGGCGACGACGTGGCGGTCCTCGCCGCGGATCGCGTAGGCCTTGGCCAGGCCGTCGGCGTAGGAGAGCGCCGTGGAGGCGTGGGAGTTCTCGACGACGTCGTGCGGCGACTCCGCGCGGCTGGGGTAGCCGGACAGGCCGCCCTCGGTGCGCAGGGTGTCGAACTGGCCGGCGCGACCAGTCACCATCTTGTGGACGTAGGCCTGGTGGCCGGTGTCGAAGACGATCTTGTCGCGCGGTGACTCGAAGACACGGTGCAGCGCGAGCGTCAGCTCGACGACACCGAGGTTGGGGCCGAGATGACCGCCGCGGGGGGCACAGGTGCGGACCAGCTCGTCGCGGATCTCCGCGGCGAGCTCGACGAGCTGGCGGTCGTCGAGCCGGCGCAGGTCCTGCGGCCCGGTGATCGCCTCCAGGTGACCCATCCCCCGCCTCTCCTCAGTGTCCGGAACCGTTGAAGTCTATGCGGTCAGCAGGGAGCGGTAGAGGTCGGACTCGAGGAAATCGGGGAGGAAGTGCCGTGACGACGACGCGAGGTCCAGTGCCGGTACGACGACCGGGTCGACGAACACGATCTGCCGTCCCTCCCCGACGACGATGTCGGCATCGGTGACGTCGACGGGGGCGGCGTACACGTGGTAGCGGCCGTGGTGCCCGTCGGGATAGGTGAACTCCGCGTCGCGCCAGAGCCGCAGCGTGCCCGGGGGCAGGACCAGCCCGGTCTCCTCGGCGAGCTCCCGGTACGCCGCCGGCTCGAAGTCCTCGCCGTCCTCGACGTGACCGCCGACCATGCCCCACTGGTTCGGAGCCCGCGGCGCGCCCTCGTCGCGCTCCTGCAGGAGCAGCCAGCCTCGACGGTCCACCAGCAGCACCACGGCGATCGGTACGGCCTCCATGACGCTCACCCTAGGAGGGGTCACATGCGGGCGACGTACCGGCGGCCGCGCAGTGCTTCCTCCACGAGCCCGACCGCCCGCCGGACACCGATCAGCCGGGCCGCCTCGCGACCCCAGACCTCGAGCGCCGCCGCGACCTCGGACTCGCCGGCCACGTCGCGCAGGACGCCTCGACCCTCGCTCAGGCCTCGGTTGACGGCCGCCTGGCTCGCCTCGACGTGCAGGACGGCGAACCGGGCCAGCACGACCGGGTGGCGGCGAAGCCCTGGGTAGCCGCGATACTCGGGCGGGCAGATGTCCAGGAGCCAGTCGACCGCCGTGCGCTCCCACTCGGGCGCGCCCGCCGCGCGAACGTCCCTCGGCCAGCCGGGAGGGGCGACCGGCGGCGCCCCGGGAGGTGCGGTGCGGGGCACCGGATCGGGCTCGCGGCGCGGCGTGAACATGCCGCCATGTTCGCACAGGTGTTCGATCGACGCCAATCGCCGAGGCGATCGGTCAGGACAGCGCGCGCAGGATCCCGGCGACGGCCCCGACGAGCCGATCGGTCTCGAAGTGCTCCGGATCGGTGAGCAGCAGGCGCCCGAAGTGCTCCATCACCGCCACCACCGCATGCGCCAGCACCTCGGCGTCGAGCGGTGGCCCCTCGCGCAGCATGAGGCCGAGCTCGATCAGGCCCTGCACCTGTGCCACCACGCGAGCACGATCGGCCGCGATCCGCTCACGGACCTGCTCCGGCACGTCGTGCG
>JAEKKP010000090.1 GCA_019510315.1 Propionibacteriales bacterium | reverse complement strand
AAATCACCCGTAACCACGGCGCCGTTGCCGCGTTGACGTGCTGTACCGCCCGCGGAGCGCTCCCTCCCTCCCTGCGCCCCGCTGGTTCGCCCGCCACCGGCACTCCCTCCCTCGCCGTGGCGGGCGCGGTGCTTTTCGGAGGATGTTGCCGGGGTCAGGTCAGCCGGCGCACGCGCCAGAAGCTGGCGGCCACCAGGAGTCCGGTGCCGGCGAGCAGGACGCCGGTCTCTCGCCACTGCAGGGCCCAGTACTGGCTTGCGGGGTGGTAGATCACCTGTTCGCCGTAGCCTGCGCTGGCGAGCCGGTCGAAGCAGCTCTGCTCGCGCGCACCCGGCTCCGCCGGCTCCGTCCCGGGCGGAGGCAGGCACGTCGAGACCCAGAACGGGTACGTGCCGACCTTCTTGCCCGAGGCGAGGACCGTCCTCGTGGACCGCACCCAGGCGCCCGGTGTGTCGACGTCGATCAGCAGGTCGTCGATCCGGTCGGGTCCGCGGCCCCTGAAGCCGTGGAGCGTCTCCGCAGTGATGGGTGTCGTGGTCCGCTGGGCTGCAACCAGGTGCGTGCGGACGAGGCCAGGCATGAACACCTGGAGGAGGACGTACGCCGCGACGGTCACCGCCATCGCCGGCACCGTGCGTCGCAGGACGGCCCCGGCCAGCACACCGAACGCGAAGGCGAACGCGGCGTACCCGATCGGAGCGAGGCCCCGAGCCGCGAACACGTCGGGCAAGATCCGGGGAACCCCGAGGATGTTGCCGCCGTCGGAACCACCGGTCAGGTTGACGACCTGGTCGATCGGGTGCGCCCACCACGACAGGCCGAGCGCCACGACGCCCGCTGCGACCATCGCTCCGAGCAGGCCGAGCCCCACCTTGGTGCCGAGCCACCGGTCCCGCGTGACGCTCTGCGTCCAGACCAGCCGATGCGTCCCGGCCTCGATCTCCCGCGCGACCATCGGTGCACCCCAGAACGCACCGATCAGTGCCGGGAGGACGAAGCCGGCCAAGGTCCCGATGTCGTAGAGCGTCCGGTCGGACCGCTGGGCGCTGACCCACGCGAGGAACGAGTGCGCGTCCTGCGCGTAGGCGTCGGCGAGGTGGGGACCGGTGAGGAGGAGCGCCGCCGCGAACGCGAGCGCCGCGGAGCCGGCCACCGCGACCTGGATGCGGGACTGCCGCCAGGTCAGCCAGATCACGACAGCCGCCGCACGCGCCAGAAGCACGCGCCGCACAGCAGTGCCGCGCCGGCGAGCAGCACCCCGGTCTCGCGCCACTGCAGGGCCCAGTAGCTGCCGGCCGGCTGGTAGCTCAGGTGCTGCCGGTAGCCCTCGCTGGCGAGGCGGTCGTAGCAGGCCTGCTTCTGGGCGGCGTCCGTCTGCGAGCCCTTGTCCGTGCCGGGCGGAGGACCCAGGCAGTCTGTCACCCACTTGCCGAAGCTGTGCACCGTCGCACCATTGGCATCCACCGTCTGGTTGGTGAGCACCCACGCGCCGGGATGGGCCGAGCCGACGTCGATCCGCTCGATCGGACCGTCCGGCCCGCGTCCCATGATCCCGTGGATCGAGCCTGCAGCGATCTTGGTGCTGGTGTCGACGGGCGTCGCGAGGTGCGGTCGGACGAAGTTCGGCATCACGATCTGGATCACGACGTACGCCGCCAGGGTGACCGCCATGGCGGGCACCGTGCGCCGGATGACTGCGCCGGCCAGGACGCCGATGACGAACGCGAGCGCGGCGTAGCCGATCGGCGCGACGCCCCGCGAGGCGAACAGCTGCGGCGAGAGCCGCGCGACCTGGAAGATGCTGCTCACGTCCGAGTCGGTCCGTGCGCCCACCGCCTTGTCGACCGGGTGTGCCCACCAGGTGGTCGCCAGGCCCAGGACGGCGCCCGCGGTCGAGGCGCCGACGAGGCCGAGCCCCAGCTTGGTCGCCAGCCAGCGGTCGCGGGTCACGGTCTGCGACCACGCCAGCCGGTGCGTCCCGGCCTCGAGCTCGCGGGCGATCATCGGCGCACCCCAGAACGCCCCGATGAGGGCGGGCACGACGAAGCCGCCGACGGTGCCGACGACGTACAGGGACTGGTCGAGCCTCCGGGTCGCGATCCAGTCGAGGAAGGTGCTCGCGCTCTGGTCGTAGACGTCGGCGAGGTGCGGACCGGTGAGGGCCAGGGCCGCGACCACGGCGAGCAGTGCGGCGTAGACGACGAGCGCGTTGACCCGGAACTGCCGCCAGGTCAGCCAGATCACGACAGCACCTCGAAGGCCGGGCGCTCGTCGCGAGCGACGTCTCGAGCGCCGCTCATGTAGGCGAGGACCAGGTCCTCCAGGCCGAGCTGGTCGACCGACCATGCCGGGTCGAGCACGGGTGCCTCGGTCCGCACGAGCAGCGTGGACTGCCGGTCCGTGTGGCTGGCCGAGATCACCTGCTGGTCCGCCGGCAGGGTCTCCGGGTCCCGTCGGGGCCCAGTGAGCCGGTGGTGCGTGGCGAGCAGGTCGTCGATGTCGCCGGCGACCTGCACTCGCGAGTCGACCAGCACGATCAGGTGGTCGCAGACGCGCTCGAGGTCGGAGACCAGGTGCGATGACAGCACCACGCTCATCTCGTGCTCGGCGACGGCCTCCATGAGGTCCTGCAGGAACTCGCGGCGGGCCAAGGGGTCGAGGCTGGCGACGGGCTCGTCGAGCACGAGCAGCTCGGGCCGCTTCGCGATGCCGAGGGTGAGCGCGAGCTGGGCGCGCTGCCCGCCGGACAGCCTGCCGGCCCGCTGGGCCGGATCGACGCCGAGGCGGCGGATCCGGTCGCGGGCGACCGCGTCGTCCCAGCGGGGGTTCAGGGCCGCGCCGAGCCGCAGGTGCTCGTCGACGGTGAGGCCGGTGTACGTCGGCGTGTCCTGGGCGACGTACCCGACCTTCGCCAACTGCTCGGGCCCGGAGGCGGGGCGTCCGCCGAGCACCTCGATCGTGCCCGTCGTCGGCGCGAGCATCCCGACCGCCATGCTCAGCAGCGTGGTCTTGCCGGCACCGTTGGGGCCGACCAGGCCGACCACCTTGCCGGCGGGGACGTCGAGCGTGCAGTCCGTGAGCGCCCAGCGGCGGCGATAGCGCTTGCCGAGGCCGGCGGTGCTGATGACGGCGTTCACGCTATGTCCTGCTGCTCGGCCGCACCACGAAACGTGGTCGCGAAGAGCGCCTCGATGCTCGGGTCGTCCAGACCCGCCCCTCGGGCCTTCGCCAGCCAGCGCTGGAGCTCACGGCGCAGCGGCCCGTGCGCCGCCAGGTTGTCGTCGGCGAGAGTGCGGGTCACGAACGTCCCGACACCCGGACGGGCCGACACGAGGCCCTCGTGCTCGAGCTCGCGGTAGGCCTTCAGCACGGTGTTCGGGTTGATCGCCAGGCGGGCGACGACGTCCTTCACGGTCGGCAGCTGGTCGCCCTCGTGCAGCAGGCCGAGCCGAAGTGCGTGCCGCACCTGGTGCACGAGCTGCTGGTACGGCGAGACCCCCGACCGGGCGTCCAGGTGGAACTCGATCATCCGTACCTCCATTTATCTAGGTGCATAGCACAATAGAGGGATACGGCAATGCGGTCAAGAGTCGGGTCCCCATCGCCGTTAGCCGCGCTCGCGCGCGGGTACGGCTGGCGTACGGACGTCGCCCCGGTCGTCCGGTTCTGCCCGGAAGGGGTCCCAGGAAGGGATATCGACATGGAGAGCAAGGTCAAGGCACTCGGACACCCGGTGCACCCGATGCTGATCGTCTTCCCGCTCGGCCTGCTGGCCACGGCGGTGATCTTCGACATCCTCGAGCTGATCACCGGCAACGGGGACTTCTCGATCGCCGCGGCGTACGCGATCGCCGCCGGTGTGATCGGCGGCCTGGTCGCCGCCGTCTTCGGTCTGCTCGACTGGCTGGCGATCCCCACCGGCACCCGGGCACGCCGTCTCGGCCTCTGGCACGGCGGCGGCAACGTGGTCGTGGTGCTGCTGTTCGCGATCAGCTGGCTGATCCGCGCCAACGCGGACGCCTGGGACCCGAACGCCGCAGCGCTCGTCCTGAGCTTCGCCGGAGTCGCCGTCGCCGGTGTGACCGGCTGGCTCGGTGGAGAGCTCGTCAACCGCCTCGGTGTGGGCGTCGACGACGGTGCCGGGCTGGACGCTCCCAGCTCGCTGGGCTGGCAGAAGCGCGAGCGCCGCACGATGCGCCGGCCGCACATCCGGCCGACGGCCTGACCGACGCACCTTGGGCGACCGCGAGCGGACTGGTGACGCAGGGCTGCTGACCGTCGTCGTCGCACTGACCGCGAATGCCTTGGTCGCGGCGGCGAAGACGACGGCGGCAGCCCTCACCGGGTCCGCCTCGATGGTCGCCGAAGCCGCGCACTCCTGGGCCGACACGGGCAACGAGCTGTTCCTCCTCGCGGCCGAGCGTCGCGGCGGCCGGCCCGCCGACGCGAGCCACCCTCGCGGCCACGGCCGGGAGACCTATGTCTGGTCGATGTTCGCCGCCGTCGGGCTGTTGGTCGCCGGCGGCGCCCTCTCGGTCTGGCACGGCGTCACCCAGCTGACGGCCGGCCCGGAAGAGGCGCCGAGGTACGCCGTCAACTGGGTGGTGCTGGCCATGGCGTTCGTCTTCGAGGGCATCTCGTTCGCGCAGGCGGCCCGACAGGCGCACGGCCGCGGCAAGGCCCTCGGCCTGCGGCCGATGCGCTACGTCTTCCGGACCTCCGACGCCACCCTCCGCGCAGTGTTCCTCGAAGACCTGGCCGCGCTGGGCGGGCTGCTCGTCGCCGGTCTCGGCATCGGGCTGCACCAGGCCACCGGGCACTCGGTGTGGGATGCCCTCGGCGCGATCGCCGTGGGTCTGCTGCTCGGCGCCGTGGCGATCGTGCTGATCGTCCGCAACCACGACTTCCTCGTCGGCGAGACGATCCCCGCTGCGATGTGGAACGAGACCCTCTCCAGGTTGCTGCACCACCCCGAGGTCGAGCGGGTCACCTACCTGCACATCGAGTACGTCGGCCCGATGCGGTTCTTCGTGGTCGCGGCGGTCGACCTGGTCGGCGACGAGAACGAGTCGTCGGTCGCCGTACGACTGCGGCGGCTGGAGGCCGAGATCGAACGGCTCGAGCCGGTCGCGGACGCCGTCCTGACGCTGTCGACCCCGGACGAGCAGAGCCTCGCGGGACCTGCCTCTCCGGCGTCGCGCGAACGGCAGGAGCTGCGGAAAACCTGACGACAACGACAGGCTCCACCTCGGAGAATGTCCGGCGATGAGCACGAATCTCCCGGCCACGCGTCCCGGGTTCTTCCGACGGCTCATCCCGCCGACACCGATGTCACGCCGGCTGGCGACACAGTCGATGCTCTTCTCGACCGGCGAAGGTGCTTTCAACACCGGCAGCGCGGTCTTCCTCACCCAGGTGGTCGGGATGTCGGCCGCGCGCGTCGGCCTCGCTCTCTCCATCACCGGCGTCGCGGAGTTCCTGATGGCCTACCCGGCCGGTCGCCTCGTCGACCGGTTCGGCCCCAAGCGGATCTGGGCGCTGACCACCTGGGGCAGGGCGGCCTGCTTCGTCGCGCTGCCGTTCGTCGGGTCCTTCGGTGAGTACCTCCTTGTCGGCCTGCTGTTCGCCCTCGCGGCGTCCGCGGGCCACTCCAGCTACCAGTCCTACGTGCTCGACGCGCTCCCGACGGAGGAGCGCATCGAGACGCAGGCCTACATGTACTCCGCGCTCAACGTCGGCTTCACACTCGGCGCGATCCTCGGCGGCATCACCCTCGCCTTCAACAACCTCACGGTGGTGCGCTGGACGCCGCTCTTCGCCGCGGCGCTGATGACGGTGACCGCGTGGTGGATCTCCCGACTTCCGCAGGCACCCCATGACCTGCGGGTGGCCAGCGGCGAGGCCCGCGAACGACCACCGGGACCCGGACCGCTGCGCAACCGGGGCTGGATGCTGGTCACGTTCTTCAACGGCACGCTCTGGACCAACCAGGTGCTGCTCAACGTCGTCATCCCGCTGTGGCTGGTCGAGGTGACCGACGCGCCGCACGTGCTCCTGGCATGGCTGTTCGGGACCAACACCGTGCTGTGCATCTTCCTGCCGGCGTACACCTCCAAGGGGGTGCGCAACCTGCGCGACGCGATGCGCTACGTGTGGATCTCCTCGTCGTTCTTCGTGGCGTCGTGCCTGATCACGATGGTCACGCACTCGACGGCCGGCCTGGTCACCGTGCTGCTCGTCTGGCTCGGCCACGTCACCGTCACCGGCGCCGAGCTGTTCGTCTCCGGCGCGAGCTGGTCGTTCCAGGCCGAGCTGATGGACCCCCGCCGGCGCGGCGAGTACCAGGGCGTCGCGGACGTGAGCCGCACGCTCGGCTCGATGTGGGCTCCGGCGCTCTACACGTTCCTCGCGATGTCGTGGGGGGCGCAGGGCTGGCTCGTCATCGCCGGCATCATCGTCGTCGCGACCGTCGCGATGGGTCCGTCGATCCGGCTGGCGGAAGGCTTTGCCGCGCGGAACTTCCCGGCCGAGGTCGAGCAGGAGGAGCTCGCCACCGAGCCCACGCGCGGTCCCGGTCCGGGGCCGGGCAGCCATGAGCTCGAGCTGTCCTGATGGCGCCTCTTCTGGCACCTCGACTGCTCCGGCTGGCCGGCCCCACGCCTCTCGTCCGGAGGCTCTCCGTGCAGTCGGTGCTCTCGGCGTTCGGCGACGGTGTGTTCCTCACCGGCAGCGCGGTGTTCTTCACCCAGATCGTCGGCTTGTCGGCCTCGCAGGTGGGGCTCGGCCTGTCGGCGGCCGGGGTGGTGACCTTCGCGCTCGCCGTACCGCTGGGCAAGCTCAGTGACCGGTTCGGTGCGAAGCGGGTGTGGGCGCTCAGCTCGCTGGTCGAGGCACTGCTGTACCTCGTCTGGCTGGCCGTCGGCGGCATGGCGACGTTCGTGGCAATGCTGGTGGCGCTCGAGCTGGTCGTCACGACCAGCCGATCGGCCCGCAATGCCTACCGGTTCGACCTGTTCCCGCGCGAGGAGCGGGTCTCGTCCAGCGCGTACTTCCGCGCCGCCCGCAACGTCGGCTACACGCTCGGCGCGCTGCTCGCCGGGGTCGCTCTGGCGACCAACAGCGACTCGGTGGTCCGCATGGTGCCGGTCGCCACTGCCACCCTCCTGCTGCTCAACGCAACGCTGGTCTCCCGCCTGCCGCGCGTCGCCCACCATGCCGACGGCGAGTCGCCGCTGGAGACCGTGGCGCACTCCGAGGGACGTGGTAGCGCGCTGCGCAACCGCGGCTACGTGGCGATGTCGATCCTCGACGGCGTGCTCGCCACCCACCAGGTGCTCCTCAACGTGGTGATCCCGCTGTGGCTCGTCGAGGAGACCGATGCGCCGCGCGTCCTCCTCGCCTGGCTCTTCGGGACCAACACCGTGATCGCCGTCCTGTTCCAGGTCGTGGCAGCACGAGGAGTCGTCACGGTCGCCGACTCGCTGCGCGCACAGCGACGCGGCGCGTTCTTCTTCGTCCTTTCCTGCGGCATCGTCCTGGTCACCCACGACACGGTCGGCTGGGTCACGATCGTGCTCGTCTGGGTCGGTCACGTGACCGTCACCGGCGCCGAGCTGTTCAACTCCGCGGGTGACTGGGGTCTGCAGGCCGAGCTGTCCGACCCGGCCCGACGCGGCGAGTACCAAGGCGTCACGCAGCTCGGCTACACGCTGGGCTCGGTGTGGGCGCCCGCGGCGTACACGTTCCTGGCGATGCAGTGGGGCACGCCGGGATGGCTGCTGATCGCCGCGATCGTGCTCGCGGCGGCGGTGGCGATCCACCCCGCGGCCAGGGCCGCCGAGCGTCACCTCGCGCAGGTCGCCGAGCCCGCAGTCGAGTGATGCGGTGAGCCTGTCACCTTCGGGCCGCCTCGTACGTCGGAGGGATGAGAGCCAGAACCGATGTCCGAGGAGAACCCGATGACCTTGCACGAGATCGACCTGAACCTGGAGGCACTGCGACCCGGAGACGACGGGTACGACGCCGCCGCGAACGTCTTCTTCGCCACCGGCGCGCCCGCGCTCGTCGTCCGCCCGCGCGACGCCGACGGCGTCAGCAGCGCGCTCGCCCACGCCACCCGTCACGGCCTGCCCGTGTCCGTCCGGTCCGGCGGACACAGCCCCGTCGGGCACGGCACCAACACCGGTGGCATGGTGATCGACCTCGCTCACCTGGACTCCGTCGAGGTCGTCGACGCCGACCGTCGCATCGTCCGCGTCGGCGCCGGCGCGACGTGGGGCACGGTGGCGGCTGCCCTGGAGCCCCACGGCTGGGGCCTCACCTCCGGCGACTCCGAGAACGTCGGCGTCGGAGGACTGACCCTGGGCGGCGGTGTCGGCTGGATGGTGCGCCGCGACGGCCTGGCGATCGACAACCTGGTGGCGGCACGCGTCGTCACCGTCGACGGCCGGCTGGTCACGGCGTCGGCCGACGAGCATCCCGACCTGTTCTGGGCACTGCGCGGCGGCGGCGGCAACTTCGGGGTGGTCGTCGACTTCGACTTCGTCGCCCAGGAGGTCGCAGGAGTCCACTTCGGCACGATCACCTACCAGCTCGAGGACCTGCCCGACCTGGTGGTCAGGTGGCGCGACGCGATGCGCGCGGCGCCGGACGAGCTGTCCAGCACCCTGGTCCTCGCGCCCCGCTTCCCGGGAGCGGCAGCCGCCGCCATGGTCCTGGTCTGCTACGCCGGCGTGCCGGGCTCGACCTCGGCCGACGCCGACGCCGCGATCGAGCCGCTGCTCGAGCTCGGCACGGTGACCGCCGCGAAGGTCGAGGAGCGCCGGTACGCCGAGGTACTGGAGCACGCCGAGCACCCGCCCGGCCTCCGGCTGGTCGGCCGCAACACGCTGGTGCCGGCCCTGGACGACGACGTGATCGCCGCCGTCGAGCGGCTGCACGCCATGCCTACGCCGACGGCGGTCGCACTGCGCAGCCTCGGTGGCGCCTTCGGCCGGGTGGCGCCGGAGGCCACGGCCTTCGCCCACCGTGATGCGGAGGCGATGATCGTCTGCGCCGTGTTCCTGCCGGCGACCGTGAGCGACGCCGATGTCGAGCAGGCGCTCGCACCCTGGCGCGAGGTGGCCGCTCTCGGCAGCGGCACCTACGTCAACTTCCAGGGATCGGCGACGGCCGAGGACGTGGCGGCGGCGTACCCGGCGGCGACGTACGCCCGGCTGGCTGCGGTCAAGCGCACCTACGACCCCGATAACGTGCTCGCGCTCAACCACAACGTGCTGCCCGCTGCCGAGGGGGCCGACGGTCCGGCGGCCTGAGCGGCCCACCGCCTAGGACTGGGCCGAGACCTTGCGGGTCAACGTCAGGTGCGTGACGCCGCTCGGCGAGGAGACGGCCTCGATGTCGTAGTCCTGCTCGAGGGCCTCGAGGCCGTCCCAGACCCGGGTGCCGCGGCCGAGCACGATCGGGACCTGGACGAGATGGAGCTGGTCGACGAGTCCGGCGGCGACGAAGTCGCGGATGACGCTGGCACCACCGCCGAGGCGGACGTCCTGACCGTCGGCGGCTGCGCGCGCCACCTCGAGCGCCTCGGCCGGTGACGCGTCGAGGAAGTGGAAGGTGGTGCCGCCCTCCATCTCGATCGAGGGCCGTGGGCGGTGGGTGAGCACGAAGGTCGGGGTGTGGAACGGCGGGTTCGGACCCCACCACCCCTTCCAGTCGTCGTCGTCCTGCCATCCCGGAGGACCGAACTTGTTGGCACCCATGATCTCGGCGCCGAAACCATCCCCGTGGCGCACCGCAAAGGCGTGGTCGACACCGACGCTGCCGCCGTCCGCGTCCCAGAACCGGGTGGCGAACATCCACTCGTGCAGGCGCTCGCCGGCGTGACCGAACGGTGCCTCGAACGACTGCGGCTCGCCGCTGCCGAAACCGTCGAGGGAGATGGCGAAGTTGTGGACCCGTGTGCGTGACATCTGTGCTCCTCGATCGATGGTCTGTCACCAGTGGTGAGGAGACAGACCCGGCCGGCACCCGATTCTCATCGCGGCCCCGCTGACGGAGTCAGTGGGTCATGTCGACGAACCGCGAGTAGTGGCCCTGGAACGCGACCGTGATGTCGCGCATCGGGCCGTTGCGGTGCTTGCCGACGATGATGTCGGCCTCGCCGGCCCGCGGCGACTCGCGCTCGTACATGTCCTCTCGGTGGACGAGCATGACGATGTCGGCGTCCTGCTCGAGGCTGCCGGACTCGCGCAGGTCGGAGACCATCGGCTTCTTGTCGGCCCGCTGCTCCGAGCCACGGTTGAGCTGCGCCAGCGCCACGATCGGCACCTCGAGCTCCTTGGCGAGCAGCTTGATCTGCCGGGAGAACTCCGAGACCTCGACCTGGCGCGACTCCACCTTCTTGCCCGAGGTCATCAGCTGGATGTAGTCGATGACGATCAACCGGAGGTCGTGGCGCTGCTTGAGCCGGCGGGCCTTGGCGCGGATCTCCATCATCGTCA
The DNA here is from genome assembly GCA_019510315.1 of Propionibacteriales bacterium. Lineage (GTDB taxonomy): Bacteria > Actinomycetota > Actinomycetes > Propionibacteriales > Nocardioidaceae > Marmoricola. The sequence continues at coordinate 25,095 of JAEKKP010000090.1, read as the reverse complement.
TGTTGGGGCTGTCGTCGATGAACATCGGCGCGCTCGACACCTCACCCATCGCCCGGGCCAGCTTGGACCAGTCGTCGTCGGTCATCGGGCCGTTGCGGATGTGGTTGAGCGGCACCTTGGCCTCGGCGCTCAGCAGCCGCATGGTGATCTCCGAGCGACCCATCTCCAGGCTGAAGATCACGCTGGTCATGTTGTTGTGGATCGACGCGGCCCGGCAGAAGTCGAGCCCGAGCGTCGACTTGCCCGAACCGGGACGGCCCGCGACGATCACCATCTGCCCGGCCTGCAGGCCGTTGGTGAGCTCGTCGAGGTCGGTCAGTCCGGTGGGCACGCCGCGGAGCGTGCCGTCGTGGTTGGAGATCGCCTCGATCTCGTCGAGCGTGCCCTCCATGATCTCGCTGAGCGGGGCGTAGTCCTCCGACGCGCGCTTCTCGGTGATCGCGTAGATCTCCGCCTGGGCGCGGTCGACGGTGTCGTCGACCTGGCCCTCACCGGCGTAGCCGAGCTGCGCGATCTTGGTGCCGGCGTCGACCAGCCGGCGCAGGATCGACTTCTCGCGGACGATCTCGGCGTAGTAGCCGGCGTTGGCCGCGATCGGCACGCTCGCCGAGAGCGTGTGGAGGTACGGCGCCCCGCCGATCCTCGGCAGCTCGCCGCGCCGATTCAGCTCGTTGGCGACCGTGATCGGGTCGGCCGGCTCGCCGCGGGAGTACAGGTCGATGATCGCGTCGAAGATCGTCTCGTGCGCCGGTCGGTAGAAGTCCTGGGACTTGGCGACCTCGAGCACGTCGGCGATCGCGTCCTTGGAGATCAGCATCGAGCCCAGCACGCTCTGCTCGGCGTCGACGTCCTGCGGGGGCATCCGGCCGGCCCAGTGTTCCTGCGAGCCGTGGTGCTCGAACGCGACCAAGCCCTCGGTCTCCCCCACACCGGTGGACTCCGTCATGCTCATCTGCCGCCGCCGCCTTCCCCTGTCGATCCACGGCCCTCGGACGTCCCCCGTGGCCGTCCGAGTGGTTCCTGCTCCTGACGGTAGGGACGACCATCGACAGGTCCGTCCGCCGCCGGACTGCGCGAGGCTATGTGCTGGATCGACCCCACGGAAAGCCCGCCCTCCACAGGCACTTGTGGATAACCCTGTGTGGTGTGTGGAACACGCCGCAAAAGGTGTGCACAGGCTGTTGGCCCCGGTGTGGACAGCCGACAGGGGATCAGGCCGCACACGGCTCTGACCTGCGAAGACGTTGATCCACCGGCTGTGGAGAGAAGTTTCCGGGCAGGTTTCTGTTTGCCGTTTCGTCATCTGGGACGGTCCTGTTGGTATGTCGACAAATGGCCGCCCGGAATCGCTTACCCACAGGTTCTGCGGGTTATCAACAGGGCATTTCGAGGCGGTGGTCTGGACCGCTGCGGCGGTCGATAGCCTCACCTCCATGCGCCTGGCCGGCGAGCACGACCGCGAGATCCTCCGGCTCGCCGTGCCGGCGTTCCTCGCGCTGGTCGCCGAGCCGCTCTTCCTGCTCGCCGACTCCGCGATCGTCGGACATCTCGGCACCAGCCAGCTGGCCGGGCTCGGGATCGCCGGCGCCGTCCTCTCCACGATGATCAGCCTCTGCGTCTTCCTCGCCTACGGCACGACGGCATCGGTCGCCCGACGGATCGGCGCCGGCGACCTCCGCGGCGCCCTGGCTCAGGGAGTCGACGGCGTCTGGCTCGCCGTGGTCATCGGGGCGGCGACCACGGCGCTCGGCGTACCCCTCGCTCCGTGGCTGGTGGGCCTGTTCGGCCCCAGCCACCGGGTCGCGGACCAGGCCGAGACCTACCTGCGCATCGGTGTGGTCGGGGCGGTCCCGTTGCTGGTCATGCTGGCGACCACGGGCGTCCTCCGTGGCCTGCAGGACACCCGCACGCCGCTGGTGGTCGCGGTCGGCGGCAACCTCGTGAACGTGCTGCTCAACCTGTGGCTGGTCTACGGCCTCGACCTCGGCATCGCCGGCTCGGCCGTCGGCACCGTGATCGCGCAGTCCGGGTCCGCGCTCGCGCTGGGCCTCGTCGTGGTCCGCGCGGCCCGTCAGCACGGTGCGGTGCTGAGGCCCTCGGCGACAGGGATCCGCGGCGCAGGGTCCGCCGGCGTTCCGTTGCTGCTCCGGACCGTCACGCTGCGCGCGGGCCTGCTGGTGATGACGTACGGCGCGACGAGCCTCGGCGAGTCGGATCTGGCCGCGATGCAGATCGCGATGACGTTGTGGACGTTCCTGGCCTTCGCCCTCGACGCGATCGCGATCGCGGCCCAGGCGATCACGGGCCGCTCGCTCGGTGCGGGCGACCGCGACGGCACGCGGGCGATCACCCGACGGATGCTGCGCTGGGGCGTCGTCAGCGGCTGCGTCACCGGGGCGGCCCTGGCCGCGACCGCACCCGTCCTCGGACCGCTCTTCACCGCCGACGTGCACGTCCGTCACCTGCTCGTGCCGGTGCTGCTCGTCGCTGCGCTGGCCCAGCCCCTGGCCGGTGTGGTCTTCGTGCTGGACGGCGTGCTGATCGGGGCCGGCGACGGGAGGTACCTCGCGTGGGCCGGTCTGGTCGTGCTGCTCGCATTCGCCCCTGCCGCCTGGCTCGCCGTTGCGGGTGGCGGCACGCTCGTCTGGCTCTGGGTCGCGTTCGGGACCGCGTTCATGGGTGGACGCGCCGTGGTGCTGCTCTCACGCGCCACCGGAGGTGCCTGGATGCGGCTCGGCGCCTGAGGCCGCTCCGGCGGCGACCCTAGGCTGTCGCCATGTCGCCGCTGCAGAGGATCGCGATGGGGCTCGTCATCGTGCTCGTGCCGGCGAACTTCCCGCACGACCCGCACCCGGCCTGGCAGTTCTACGACGCCCTGCCCGACCCGATCGGCTGGCTGCTCGTGCTCTACGGCGTGCGCGCGCTCCGCGGACACCTCGACGTCGACGTGGTCGGCTGGCTCGCCTGGGTGGCGTTCGTCGTCAGCGTGCCGTTGTGGTTCCCGCAGCTGAACCACCTGCTGGCGCCCGAGTACAACGACTCCATCCAGGTGTCCTTCCAGTGGTTCCTGTCGTTGCCGCAGACGGTCTTCGCCCTGGTCCTCGCCCGGACCATCGGTCGTGAGGCCGAGCTGCGCACTCCCCGGGACCGGTACGTCGCGGGCCGCTTCGGGGTCCTCACCTGGGCGCTGGGCGCGCTCGTCGTGCTCCCCGTGATCGCGTACGGCGGCGGCGTCGACAGCCTGGTGAACCCGACGCTCGTCGGCATCGGCCTGGTCAACGTGGTGTTCGTCTACTACCTGTTCCGGGTGCACCGCAAGGAGTGGCTCGGCGGACCGGGACCCCTCGAGATCCACCCGCCGTCGCGCACCGAGGAACGCTGACGACACAGAACCGCCGCTTCTCGTACGGAATTCCGTACGGGAAGCGGCGGTTTCACTACCGCGGTAGTGAATTCTGCGTCAGGCGGGGACGACGTTGAGGCTGACCTGCGCCTCGACGTCGTCGTGCACCTTCACGGTGACGGTGTGCGCACCGAGCGACTTGATCGGGTTGGCCACCACGATCGTGCGCTTGTCGACCTCGGCGCCGGCGTCGACGATCGCCGAGGCGATGTCGGCGGTGGTGACGGCGCCGAAGAGGCGACCGCCCTCACCGGCGCGGACCTTGACCTGGAAGGTCGAGCCCTCGAGCTTGGCCTTGACCTCGGCAGCGTGCGCCTCGTCGCGGACCGAGCGCGACTCACGGGCCTTCTTGATCGACTCGATGGTCTTCTCGCCACCACGGGTCCACACGATCGCGAGACCGCGCGGCACCAGGTAGTTGCGGCCGTAGCCGTCCTTGACCTCGACGACGTCACCGGGGGCACCGAGTCCGGTGACCTCCTGGGTGAGGATGAGCTTCATGTCCAGCCCCTCTCAGCGCGCCGTGGACGTGTAGGGCAGGAGCGCGACCTCACGGGCGTTCTTGACCGCCGTGGCGACGTCGCGCTGGTGCTGCACGCAGTTGCCGGTGACCCGACGCGCGCGGATCTTGCCGCGGTCGGAGATGAACTTGCGCAGGAGATTGGTGTCCTTGTAGTCGACCGAGGTCGCCTTCTCCTTGCAGAACTGGCAAACCTTCTTCTTCGGCTTGCGCATCACTGCCTTGGCCATTGTGGTGCTCCCTTTCAGTGAGCCCGGCAGTCATGCCGGAATGGTTGGCTTTGGATCGTTGGATTGATCAGAACGGACGGTCAGAACGGACCGTCAGAACGGGGGCTCTTCGGACCCACCGGGCACGGCCCACGGGTCCTGGGCCGGCTGGCCCTGCGGGGCGCCCTGCTGCGGAGCGGCGCCGCCACCCTGCTGCCCACCCCAGGCCTGGCCGGCCGGTGCGCCGCCCTGCTGGGGCGCGGCGGGCTGGCTCGCCCACGGGTCGTCGCCGCCGCCACCGCTGAACCCGCCGCCGCCGCCACCGCGGGTGACCCGGGTGACCTTGGCGGTGGAGTACTTCAGGCTGGGGCCGACCTCTTCGACGTCGAGCTCGACGACCGTGCGCTTCTCGCCCTCACGGGTCTCGTACGAGCGCTGCTTGAGCCGCCCCTGCGCCACGACCCGCATGCCCTTCTGCAGCGACTCGGCGACGTTCTCTGCCGCCTGCCGCCAGATCGAGCAGTTCAGGAACAGCGTGTCGCCGTCCTTCCACTCGTTGGTCTGCTTGTCGAAGTTGCGGGGGGTCGAGGCGATCGTGAAGTTCGCGACGGCCGCACCCGACGGGGTGAAGCGGAGCTCCGGGTCGCCGGTCAGGTTGCCGACAACGGTGATGACGGTCTCGCCAGCCATGGAAGATCCTCCTGGATCGGTGGTCGTGCGGCGCTGCGCTGGATCAGCGAGCGTCGGGACGAATGACCTTAGTGCGAAGCACCGACTCGTTCAGGGAGAGCTGACGGTCGAGCTCCTTGACGGTGGCCGGCTCGGCCTGCAGCGTCACGACGGCGTAGATGCCCTCGGGCTTCTTGTCGATCTCGTAGGCAAGACGACGGCGACCCCAGATGTCGACGTTCTCGACGGTGCCACCGTCGTTGCGCACGACGTTGAGGTACGTGTCGAGGGACGGGGCGACGGTGCGCTCCTCGAGCTCGGGGTCGAGGATCACCATCAGTTCGTAGGCACGCAAGCTGCCTACCTCCTTCGGACTCAGGCGGCCACGGACGTTCCGTGACAGGAGGAGCTCCCCGGAGGGAGCGACGGGCAAGGGTAACAACGGCACCCGCCCGCAGGGAAATCGTGATCCACAGGCTGCGGTCGATCGTGTCGTCGGCGGCTCCTAGGGTGGGCGCCATGACGTTCAGCATCGGAGCACACGTCCCGCAGGACGACCCGATCGCGGAGGCCGAGGCCCGCGGCACCACGCTGGTGCAGTTCTTCCTCGGCGACCCGCAGGGCTACAAGGGCCCCGAGTTCCGGTACGCCGGCGGGGCGGCCGGCCTCAAGGCCGATGCCGAGGCCGCCGGGATCGACCTCTACGTGCACGCGCCGTACATCGTCAACGTCGCCACCACCAACAACCGGATCCGGATCCCCAGCCGCAAGCTGCTGCAGCAGCACGTCGACGCCGCCGCCGAGATCGGCGCCAAGGGGCTGATCGTGCACGGCGGCCACGTCAACAAGGATGACGATCCGGCGAAGGGCTTCGACAACTGGCGCAAGGCGGTGGAGGCCACCGACCTCAAGGTGCCGGTGCTGATCGAGAACACCGCTGGCGGCGACAACGCCATGACCCGCCACCTCGACCGGATCGCCGGTGTGTGGGAGGCGATCTCCGCGGCCGAGGGTGCCGAGCAGGTCGGGTTCTGCCTGGACACCTGCCACGCCTGGGCCAGCGGCATCCCGCTCGGCGACGCGGTCGACCAGATCCGCGCGGTGACCGGACGCATCGACCTGGTGCACGCCAACGACAGCCGCGACGCGTTCGGCTCGGGCGCCGACCGGCACACCAGCTTCGGCAGCGGCGAGATCCACCCCGACGAGCTGGCCGGTGTGGTCCGGGCCGCCGGCGCCCCCGTGATCTGCGAGACGCCCGGCGGGCCGGCCGAGCACAAGGCCGACTTCGCCTGGCTGCGCGAACGGCTCTAGGCTCGCCGACGTGACCTCGCCCCTCGCCGTCCGCACCATCACGACCGAGGAGCACCTCGCGTTCCTGCGGACCCGCGAGTCGGCCCGGCGCAGCCACGGGGGAGCGGAGCGACCGACCGTAAGTTTCCTGCAGACGCCGGCCTGGGCGAAGGTCAAGCGCGAGTGGAAGGCCGAGTCCCTCGGCTGGTCGCTCCCCGGCTCGCCCAGCGGTGAGCTGGTCGGTGCCGGCCTCGTGCTCTACCGGCAGCTGCCGAAGGTCCGCCGCTACCTCGCCTACCTGCCCGAGGGCCCCGTCATCGACTGGGACACCGACGACCTCGGCGCCTGGCTGGTGCCGATGGCGGCCCACCTCAAGGCCCACGGCGCGTTCGGCATCCGGCTGGGGCCGCCGGTCGTCACCCGGCGCTGGAGCGCGGCACAGGTCAAGGAAGGCATCGCCGACGAGGCCGTCACCAGCCTGACGATGCTGCCGCCCACCGAGCGCAGCCAGGCCGGCGCGAAGGTGGTCTCCCAGCTCCGCGAGCTCGGCTGGCGCGCGCAGGCGACGGTCGGCGGCTTCGCGGCGGGCCAGCCGCAGTACAACTTCTGGGTGCCGCTGCGCGACAGCGAGGGCAAGCCCCGCACCGAGGACGACGTGCTCGCCGGGATGAACCAGCAGTGGCGGCGCAACATCAAGAAGGCCGCGAAGGCCGGCGTCGTGGTCTCGACCGGCTCGGTTTCGACCGGCTCGGTTTCGACAGGCTCGGTTTCGACAGGCTCAACCACCGAGAACACTGACCTCGCGGCGTTCCACGCGCTCTACGCGCACACCGCCGAGCGCGACCACTTCACCCCGCGCCCGCTGTCGTACTTCGAGACGATGTTCGAGGCCCTCGGCGGCGAGGACGACGACCGCATCCGGCTCTATCTCGCCCACCACGAGGGCGACCTGGTCGCGGCGACCATCTGGATCCGGGTCGGCAGCCACACCTGGTACTCCTACGGCGCGTCCTCGAGCGACAAGCGCGACGTCCGCGGCTCCAACGCCGTCCAGTGGCAGATGATCCGCGACTCGATCGCCGCCGGCGCCGAGATCTACGACCTCCGCGGCATCACCGACACCCTCACCAGCGACGACCCCCATGTGGGCCTGATCCAGTTCAAGGTCGGCACCGGCGGCGAGGCGATCGAGTACGCCGGCGAGTGGGACCTCCCGCTCAACCGGCCGATCTACAAGGCCTTCGAGCTCTACCTGAAGCGGCGTGGCTGATGAGCCTCGTCCTCCACGTCGACGGAGACCGCTGGCGGGCACACCTGCGCACCGTCGCCGAGGCTCGGCCCGGCCTCGTGCCCGTGGCCAAGGGCAACGGCTACGGGTTCGGCAACGGCAGCCTCGCGCGGCGCGCCCAGTGGCTCGCCGACCAGGGGGCGGGCTGCGACACCCTCGCCGTCGGCACGTACGCCGAGCTGCCCGACGTCGCGCAGCGGTTCGACGGCGACCTACTGGTGCTCTCGCCCTGGCGGCCCTGGGACGACGACGGTGCCGCGAGCACGAGCGACGAGCGCGTGGTCCACACCGTCGGCCGGCTCGCCGACCTGGCGGCGCTGGTCGAGGCGCCCGGCCGCCCGCGCGTCGTGCTCGAGCGGCTCACCTCCATGAAGCGTCACGGCTTCACTGCCCGCGGCCTGCGCGAGGCGGCTGCCCTCGCGGCCGGCCATCCGGCCGGCGTACGCGTCGAGGGCGTCTCGCTGCACCTGCCGCTCGACACCGCCGACAACCTCGCCGAGGCCGCCGAGCTGATGACCGACGTCGTCGCCGCGGGGGTGCCGAACTCCACCGTCTGGGTCTCCCACCTCGATGCAGCGGCCGTGGCCGACCTCGCCGCGCAGTACCCCGACTTCTCGTTCCGTCCTCGCCTCGGCACCGAGCTGTGGCTCGGCGACCGCGGCGCACTCAGCGTGACGGCCCGCGTGCTCGACTCGCACCCCGTCGAGCGCGGCGAGCAGTTCGGCTACCGGGGCCGCAGCGTCCCCCGCACCGGCAGCCTCCTGGTGGTCTCCGGCGGCACGGCACACGGCATCGGGCTCGAGTCGCCGACCGGTGAGGGCAGCGTCCGCGCCCGCGCGGCCACCCTGGCGCGAGGCGGCCTCGACGCGCTCGGCCTGGCGAAGTCGCCGTACTCCGTCGCGGGCAAGGCCCGGTACTTCGCCGAGCCGCCGCACATGCAGTCCTCGATGCTGTTCCTGCCCTCAGGCGTCGACGTGCCCGCCACCGGCGACGAGGTCGACGTCAGGGTCCGGTTCACGACGACGACGTTCGACCGGGTCGAGATCGACTGAGTCCGGATCGTCGAAGCCGGCACTCCAGCCCTGCCGGACGTCGCGGACGACCAGTGCCATCAGGTAGAGCTCGCCGAGCACGCGCACCACGATCGCCAGCTGGTACGCCGTGGGGTCGTCACCCGACGACGGCGCGAGCCAGCCGCCGAGGTAGATCCAGACCGCGGCGAAGTAGGCCAGCTCGCAGGCCTGCCAGATCAGCAGGTCGCGCCAGCGCGGCCGCGCCAGCACGGCCAGCGGCAGCAGCCACAGCACGTACTGCGGCGAGTAGACCTTGTTGACGACCAGGAACGCCGCCACGACCAGGAACGCGATCTGCGCGACCCGCGGCCGCTGTGGGGCGCTCAGCCCGAGCGCCAGGATCGCGACGCAGGCGAGCCCGAAGACGGCGCCGGAGACCACGTTGATCCGGTGGGCGTCGCTGTGCAGGCCGAGCTGGTCGGCGACCAGCCAGAGCGAGCCGAGGTCGGCGCCGCGCCCGGAGTTGAACGTCCAGAACACCTTCCAGGCCGCGGCGCCACTGAGCAGCGCCGGCAGGTTGGCGACCACCCACGCCCCGGCGGCGCCCACGACCGCGCGGCCCCAGAGGTCGGGGCGGCGCCGGCGCAGGACGTCGACGAGGAACGCCCCCAGCAGGAACAGCGGGTAGAGCTTCGCGGCCACGCCGAGCCCGACCATCACCCCCGCCAGCATCGGTCGTCCCCGCGCCCACGCCCACAGCGCACCTGCGGTGAACAGCACCGCGAGCAGGTCCCAGTTCACGAGGGCGGACACCATCAGCACCGGCGAGAGCGCGAACGCCATCGCGTCCCACGGTCGGCCCGGGCTCGCACCGGCCAGGAAGAGCACCGCCCCGATCCCGCAGACGAACAGCAGGAGCGCGGTCACCAGGAAGTAGGTGTTGACCTCCTTGCTCATGCCGGGCAGGCCCCAGAGGTTCGCGACCGGAGTCGCCGCACGCACGGCCTGCGACGGTCCCGACGGCATCAGTGCGGTGATCTTCGAGGCCCCCCACGCGACGTAGGAGATCAGGACGGGGTACTCCATCGCGTCGTAGCGTCCGAACGAGTCGGCGTACGGCCAGTGCTGCTCGGCGAATCCCCTGCCGGTGTAGAGGTAGGGCACGTCGGAGTAGCACATCTTCGCGTAGCGCACGGACTCGTTCGACCAGTGCGTCTCCCCGCACGGGTACTTCTGCAGCAGGCCGACGGCGAAGACCACCGTGTACACCGCGAGCAGCACCCGCACCGGCGTCCACCACGAGTGCGGCCGCGCCCGACGACCGGCCGGGCCGCCGACCACCTCGCTCAGGGCAGCGGCGACCGGGTCCTCGCGGGTGGGCTCGATCAGTCGCCTACTCCTGCCGGGCGTAGCTGCCGTCGTACGCGATCCGGCCGCCACCGGGACCGCCGCCACCGCCACCGCCGTTGCCCGGCGGCGTGGTGCAGGGGTTGAGGATCCCTCCGCAGGTCGGGGTGTCCGTCGGGCTCTGCGTCGGCGGGTTCGGGTTCGGGCAGTCAGGGTCCGTGGGGAACCCGTACGCCGGGTCGCACACGCCGTTGAGCACCGGCTCCTGCGGCGCCTGCGACGTGGCCGGCGGGATGATCGTGGTCTTGGTCTTGCTCGGCTTCGGCGGCGGCGGCGTGTACGGCGCGTGCCCGCTGTCGGGTGCCTCGCCGTCGACGTTGGCCGGTGGCGGGAACTCCTCGACCGGCACGCCGTCCATGTCCCGCTTCATGATCGCGGTCCAGGTCCTCGTCGGGTAGGTCGCGCCGTAGAACGGGTTGAGGTAGCCCTCGAGGGTCTTCTGTCCGTCACCGCGCACGTACATCACGGCGGTCGCCACCTGCGGCGTGTAGCCGACGAACCACGACGTGATCACCTGGCCGCCGGTCTTGGTGGCGGTGCCGGTCTTCCCGGCGGCCGGCCGGCCCAGACCCTGGGCGCCGACGCCGGTGCCACCCTTGACGACCTGCTGGAGCGCGTAGCTGGTGTCGGCCGCGATGTCCTCCGGGATCGCGCGGTCGGTCTTCAGCGGCGCGCTGTAGAGGACCTTGCCCGTGCTCGCCTGCGTGACCTTGGAGACGATGAACCAGTTGTGGTGCACCCCGGCGTTGGCGATGGTCGCGTAGGCGTTGGCCATGTTGATCGGGCTGACCGTGGCCGAGCCCAGGGCGATCCGGGCGTTGGCGTCCAGACCCTTGGTGTCGGCCGGGATGCCCATCTTGATCGCCGTGTCCTTGATCTTGTCCGGACCGTCGGGGATGGACTGCGTCAGGTCGACGTACGCGGTGTTCACCGACTCCTGCGTCGCCTTGACCAGGTCGATCTTGGCTCCGTAGCTGTGGCCGTCGCCCTGGCCCTCGTTCTTGACCGTCGATCCGTCCGGGAACCGGTACGGAGAGGACCCCTGGAAGGTGTCCTTCAGGCTGAACCCGGCCTCGAGGCCCGTGGCGAGTGCGAACGGCTTGAACGACGAGCCCGGTGCGTCGCCGATGGCGGCCCAGTTGAGCTGGCTCTTGAGGAAGTCCTGGCCGGCGTAGAAGCCCAGCAGGGCGCCGGTCTTCACGTCGACCGTGGCCGCCGAGGCGTGCAGCTGCGGCAGGCCTTCGGGCTTCTGCTCCGTGACGCCGGCCTCGGCCGCATCCATCGCCTTCTTGGTGAGCGTCGTGGTCACGCGCAGGCCGCCGGCCTCGATCTGGGCCTCGTCGAAGCCGAGGTGCTCGAGCTCCTTCTTGACCATGTCGAGCATGAAGCCCCGCTGGCCACCGTAGGAGTTGTCGGCCACCTGCTTCTTGATCTCGGGCAGCTTGCCGGCGATCTCCGCGGCCTGGGACTGCGGGATCGCCCCCATCGACGCCATCCCCGAGACGACGTAGTCGTAGCGCCGCAGCAGGGCCTCCCGCGCCGTGTCGCTCCGGTCGGGGCTGAGGTAGTTCGGCGAGTTCAGGACCGCCGCGAGCATCGCGCTCTGCGAGGCGTCGAGCTTCTTGGCCGGGATCCCGAAGTAGGCGTTGGCGGCCGCCTGGATGCCGTAGGCACCGCGGCCGAAGTAGATCGTGTTGAGGTAGCCCTCGAGGATCTCGGACTTCGACTTCTTCTGCTGGATCTTCAGCGAGAGGAAGGCTTCCTTGATCTTGCGCTTGAAGGTGCGCTCCTGGCTGAGGTACAGGATCTTCACGTACTGCTGGGTGATCGTCGAGGCGCCCTGGGTGGCACCACCCTTGGCGTTGGAGAACGCCGCCCGGATGATGCCCTTGGGGTCGATGCCCTTGTTGGTCCAGAACGTGCGGTCCTCGGCCGCGACGACCGCGTCCTGCATCACCTTCGGCACGTCGGCCAGCGGGATCGACTCGCGGTTCTGGGTCGCGAACTGGCCGATCTCACCCTTGCCGCCGGCGTAGTACACCTTCGTCGTCTGCGCCTGGAACGCGGCGTTCTCGCTGGGGATGTCGGTGGCGCGGTAGGCGATGTAGAACATCGCGACGAGCACCAGGGCGCCGACGAGCCCGGCGATGAGGGTGTACTTGAGCGCCTTGCGGATCCGCTCCCGCGGGGTCAGCTGCTTCTTCGGACCGGACGCGCGACGGCTCTTCGGCTTGCCGCTCGAGCGGCCGGAACCGGGCCGCGGCGTGCTGGCACTCACGTGGGATGGCTCCAGGGGAAGTCGGGTCGACGGAGGTCAGGTCAAGGACAGAGGGTACGGCGTCGAGGCGGGAAAGCCACGTCGGGCGGGCTCCGTCGCGCCGAGGTCGGGCCGGCACGACAACCGTCGCAGCCAGGTCGCGGGCGGCAAAGGATTCGACCTCGATATATCAATGCGATATGTTTGCTCGATAGAACCAACCGAGACGTTACCGGTCTCGGCGTACCGGGTCCACGCCCATCGAGTCCTGAAGGAGGCCGCCGCCGTGCCACGCAAGGGTGCAACGCTCGAGCTCGCCGTCCTCGGGCTCCTGCAGGAGAGCCCGCTGCACGGCTACGAGCTCCGCAAGCGGCTGAACCTCCTGCTCGGCTGGACCCGGCTGTTGTCCTACGGCTCGCTCTACCCGGCGCTGAAGCGGATGCTGCGGGCCGGCTGGATCACCGAGGTCGCCACCGCCAACGCCGTCTCGCGGCGGCAGCGGATCGTCTACCAGATCACGCCGGCGGGCATCGAGTTCTTCACCACGGAGATCACCGAGGCCGGTCCGGCCGCGTGGGAGGACGAGACCTTCAACATGCGGTTCGCGTTCTTCTCGCGCACCGACGCCGGCGTCCGGCTGCGGATCCTCGAGGGCCGCCGCTCGCGGCTGCAGGAGCGGCTCGACCGCCAGCGCAGCCTGTACGGCGGCGGCGACGACCGCTACGTGAGCGAGCTGCGCCGGCACTCCATCGAGTCCGTCGAGCGCGAGGTGCGCTGGCTCACCGAGCTGATCGAGGCCGAGCGCTCCAACGCCGACCGCGCCGGCACCCGCAAGCCGGCCGCGAAGGCGACCCCGGCCGCGAAGGAGAGGCGCACGCGGCCCGCCGCGGTCGCCCCGAAGATCGCCCCGAAGATCGCACCGAAGACCAAGCCGGCGACCGCACCCACACCAGCTCCCGCCGTGACGGCGGAGACCACCGAAATCAGTTGAAACCAGCAATCCAGGAGGAGAACCGATGGCCAAGGTTCGCGTAGGAATCGTGGGAGTGGGCAACTGCGCCAGCTCCCTGATCCAGGGCGTCGAGTACTACAAGGATGCGGACCCCGAGGGCTCCGTCCCCGGTCTGATGCATGTGATGTTCGGCGACTACCACGTCTCCGACGTGGAGTTCGTCGCGGCGTTCGACGTGGACGCGAAGAAGGTCGGCTTCGACCTCTCCGACGCGATCCAGAACTCCGAGAACAACACCATCCGCATCTGCGACGTGCCGCCCACCGGCGTCACCGTCCAGCGCGGCCACACGCTCGACGGTCTCGGCAAGTACTACCTCGAGACGATCGACCAGTCCGACGCCGACCCGGTCGACATCGTCCAGGTCCTCAAGGACGCCCAGGTCGACGTCCTCGTCTCCTACCTCCCGGTGGGCTCGGAGCAGGCCGACAAGTTCTACGCCCAGTGCGCCATCGACGCCGGCGTGGCATTCGTGAACGCGCTCCCCGTCTTCATCGCCTCCGACCCGGTCTGGGCGAAGAAGTTCGAGGACGCGGGCGTGCCGATCATCGGCGACGACATCAAGAGCCAGGTCGGCGCGACCATCACCCACCGGGTGATGGCCAAGCTGTTCGAGGACCGCGGCGTGGTGCTCGACCGCACCTACCAGCTCAACGTCGGCGGCAACATGGACTTCAAGAACATGCTCGAGCGCGACCGCCTCGAGTCGAAGAAGATCTCCAAGACCCAGGCCGTGACCTCCAACATCGGCCACGACATGGGCGCGCGCAACGTGCACATCGGTCCCTCGGACTACGTGCAGTGGCTCGACGACCGCAAGTGGGCCTACGTCCGCCTCGAGGGTCGCGCCTTCGGTGACGTGCCGCTGAACCTCGAGTACAAGCTCGAGGTCTGGGACTCGCCGAACTCCGCCGGCATCATCATCGACGCGATCCGCGCCGCGAAGATCGCCAAGGACCGCGGCATCGGCGGCGCGCTGCTCTCGGCGTCGTCGTACCTGATGAAGTCCCCGCCGGTGCAGCGCCCCGACGACGAGGGCCGCGCCTCCGTCGAGGCCTTCATCAAGGGCGACGTCGAGCGCTGAGGCACGAAGCGCTCGGCGTACCGCCCGCAGGTTGAGCGAGCCCGCGGCTGAGGCACGAAGCCGCGACGGCGGGTCGAAACCAGGAGAGGTCGAGCGCTGACCTGCGCGACGACCGCGCACCGCAGCTGACTTCGGTGGATCGGACCCCGGGCCTCGGCCCGGGGTCCGATCATTTTCAACCACGGTTTCGGGCCGGGTGGAGGATGCGGGCGCCCGCCCACGTCACTACGGTGGCGAGCATGAGCGATGACACCACGCCGCCGCAGGATCCCAGCGCCGGCGCGACCCCGCCGCCAACCCCACCGGCCGCGGGGACGCCACCCCCGCCACCGCCGCCGCCGTCGTACAGCGACTACGCACCGCCCCCGCCGCCGATGCAGACCGGACCACAGCCCGGCGGCCTGGGCGCCAGGTTCGTCGCCCGGCTCGTCGACGGGATCCTCGTCGCCATCGTCCAGGGCGTCGTCGTCTCGCTCCTGATCGTCCGGACCCTGATGGACTCCGGCGGCGGCATCTACGGCGGTGACGACTACGCCGCATCGGCGGTCTACGGCATCCTCTCGGCCCTGATCTACGTCGGCTACTTCGCCTACATGGAGTCCTCGCGCGGCCAGACCATCGGCAAGATGGTGATGAACCTGCACACGCAGGGCCCCGACGGCGGGAAGCCGACGATGGAGCAGGCCGTACGCCGCAACCTCTGGGCCGGTGCCAGTGTCCTGTCGATCGTCCCGGTGGTCGGCGGACCCATCGGCGGGCTGCTCGAGCTGGTCGCCGTGATCGTGATCGCGGTGACCATCAACGGTGACCCCGTGTCGCGGCAGGGCTGGCACGACCGGTTCGCCGGCGGCACTCGCGTGATCCGCACCGTCTGACGCACACCACCTGATCTCCCACGGGGAGCCTCGGCGTCTCACGTCCGGCATCGGAGTCTGTCTACGATGCCGGGCGTGAGCTCCCTGATGTGCCCGGCGACGCTGATCGTGGCCCGGCACGCCGACGCCGACTACCTCGACGCGGAGTTCTCCGACGAGGGCGGCACGCTGAGCTTCGAGGGCCGCGGCCAGGCCGCACGGCTCGCCGACGAGGTCCGTGACCGGCGGATCGCGCACGTCTGGTGCTCCGACATCGCCCGCGCCGTCCAGACGGCGGAGATCGTCGCGTGCCGGCTCGGCGTCGGCGTCACCACGCGCAAGGCGCTGCGCGAGATCGACGTCGGCGACCTCCACGGACAGCCGTTCTCCGTCGAGGCGATCTGCGCCGTCACCGACCAATGGTTCCACGGCGAGCTGGACGTGGCGTTCCCCGGTGGCGAGAGCGGGACGGACGTCGTCGCCCGGTACGCCGGGGCGCTGGCCGAGATCGCCGACGTCCACCGCGGCGAGACGGTGGTCGTGGTGACGCACCAGACCGCGTCGTGCATCGCACTGCCGAGCGTCGCGCGCAACGTCTCGCCCAGCTACGCCGACCGCCACCGCCTCGACAACGGCGAGTCGGCCGAGCTGGTCATCGACGGCGACGACTGGGCCCTGACCCGGTGGGGCGACTTCCGGGTGAGCTAGCCCGACTCCGCACGGCCGCGGCCCAGACGTCGCAGCGGCGCCGTGACCCGCCACGAGCGCGACGCGTACAGGCCATCGAGCTCGGCACGAAGCTTGCGCCGCCGGCGCCGGAGCCGACCCACGCGCCTGCGCAGGACCTCCGCCTCGGCCTCCAGCGCGCCAGTGATCTCGGCGCGGTGGGAGGTCTCACGGTTGAGCGCGTCGATGAGCGACTGCTGCTCGGCGATGAGCGCGGACAGTCGCGCGAGCTGTGGCCGTGCCTCGGCGAGCTCGGCCAAGGCGCCACGGTGCAGCAGGTCGTCGATGACCAGCTGGCCGCCCGGTGCGATCACCACCTCGTGCCAGCGCGCGAGCTCGGCCTGGCGCTCGCTGTCCGACCACGTCTCACGGCCGTCGCCGCTCGTCGGCAGCTGCAGGGCCGTCATCCGGTGCGACGTGGCGCCGCGGAACGACGGGTGCCGCATCATCCGCCGGAACTGGTGGTGGTCCGGCCACTGTCCGGGCGGGGTCGTCTCCCAGTGCTCACCGGCCTCGAGGTAGAAGCTGCGCCGGTGAGCCGTGCCGGTGATGCTGATCGAGTTGAACTGGACACGCTCGTCGAGGATCGGCTCGACCGAGATCGGATCGGCCAGGTCGGAGGCGTAGGTGCGGAACGACCCGTCGGGTCGGATGTAGCCGTTGAGGCTCTGCACCAGCGTGGCGTCGTCGAGGAGGGCGAGCAGGTCGGCCACGTGGTCGGGCAGCAGCAGGTCGTCGTCGCACAGGTAGAAGATCGCGTCCGACCGGGCGGCCATCACCGCGTCATGGCGGTAGGCCTCGCCGTGGTGGGGGCCCTTCGGGAAGTCCAGGAAGAGGACCCGCGGATCCTGCCGCACGAGCGCCTCCGCGACCTCCCGCACCTCGTCGGTGACACCGTCGCCGAGCAGCAGCACCTCGAGGTCGGGCACCGACTGGCGCAGCACCGTGTCGACCGTGAGCGGCAGCGTCGTCGGCTTGTTGTGGCAGGGGATGATCACCGACGCCCGCACGGTCACGGTCGCTCCTCCGCGCCGTGCTCGTAGGGCTGCTCGGCCAGGACGAGGATCGAGCTGTGCTCGTCGAGCAGCCGGTAGCGCACGTGGTCACCCTCGTCGAGGTCGAGGCGCTGACCACGGCGATCGAGGCGCGCATCGCTGACGTCGTCGGTGCCGGCACTCGTGGTCCAGAAGCACGCCGCACCGGACAACAGGACGATCGTCTCGGCGCACGGCACCACGTGGTCGCCCCGATCGGCGCCGCCCGCACGGCCGCTGACCACGAACACCCGGCGGACGGTGAAGGGCAGGTCCGTGAGCTCGACGGCCAGCAGGCTGCCGCGGTCGTCGTCGAAGACTCCGGCACCGTCGGCGGCCCTCACCGCGACTCCTCGAGGGCAGTGCACACGACGTCGACCTCCGCGTCGGTCATCTCGGGGAAGCACGGAATGCTGAGGATCCGGTCTCGCCGGGTCGCGGCCTCGCGGGTGCGCGCCGGAGCGATCTCGAGCCCCGGCATCTCGGTGACCAGCCACGGGTAGTGCACCGCCGTTCCGACCCCGCACGCCTCGAGAGCTGCGGCCAGGGCGTCGCGGCTCTCGCTCTGGACCACCGCGTGGTGGGCGACCGTGGCCTCGAGGTCGCCGAGGAGGTCGGCGTGCTCGGCGTACCTGCTCGCGATCGCGCGGCGGCGATCGTTGCGGGGATCGAGGTACGGCAGGCGCGCCGACAGGATCGCGGCCTGGATCGGGTCCAGCCGGGAGTTGCGACCGCGGGCGTGCTGCACGCGGTAGCGGTCGCCCCAGCCGTACTGCCGCAGCGACCGGGCGCTGTCGGCCACCGCAGCATCGGCGAACCAGACGGCGCCGCCGTCGCCGACGGCTCCCAGGTTCTTCGTGGGGTAGAAGCTGAACGTCGCGGCGTCGCCGGCGTTGCCGACGTGCCCTCCGTCGACCCTCAGACCGTGCGCCTGCGCGCAGTCCTCGACCAGGATCAGGCCGCGCGAACGCCGCCAGGCGTCGAGCTCGGCGATCGGCACTGCGTTGCCGTGGAGGTGCGTCACGACGAGCGCAGCGACACCGGTCGTGAGCCCGGCCTCCGCCATCGCGACCGTCGGGCCGTGAGGGCCGCTGTCGATCGCGACCGGCACCAGCCCGGCGAGCCGGGCCGCCGTGGCGGCGTACCCGCCCTCGTCCGCGGCCACCAGGACTGCGGCCCCCGCCGGCAGGTCCAACGCGGCGAAGGCCACGACGAGCGCGTCGGTGCCGTTGCCGACCCCCACCATGACGTCGGAGGCGACGCCCACGTACGCCGCGAGCTCGGCCTCGAAGCGCGCGACCGGATCGCCGAGGACCCAGTCGGAGCCACGGATGACCTCGGCCGCTGCCTGCTGCACCGCGGCCGCCTCGTCCGGATCCAGCCGGGTGGGCGCAGCGACCGGGACCCTCATGCGCCGCCCCTCAGGTGGGCGCGCAGCTCGGCCGGCGTCATCATCCGGCGACCGTGCAGCTCCAGGAGCCGGTGCACTCGTTCGACCAAGGACTCGTTCGTGGCGAGGGTCGTGCGTGCCCGGTCGAACCAGATGCCGTCCTCCAGGCCGACACGGACTCCGCCACCGATCGCCACCGCCAGTGACTGGGCGGTGAGCTGGAAGTCCCCCAGGCCGGCCCCGGCCCACAGCGTGTCGTCGGGCAGCCGTTCGACCGCGAGGCCCACCTCGGCCGCGTCGGCCTGCATACCGGCGATGTTGCCGAAGAACAGGTTCGCCACAGCGGTGCTCGGGACCAGGCCCTCCTTGCGGAGCACGTGTGCCATGTTCACCATGCCGAGGTCGAAGATCTCCAGCTCCGGGACGATCCCGCGGTCGCGCATGATCGTGGCGAGCCCGCGGACCGTCTCGGGTGCGTTCACCGAGGCCGACCCGAGGAAGTTGAGGCTCGAGAGGGTCAGCGACGCGAGGTCGGGCTTGAGGTCGTCATCGAGCGCGAGGCAGTCGGCCCGCTTCTCCAGCTCGGACCAGGTGCGGCCGCTCGTGCTGACGTTGATGAGCACCTCGGGCACGAGGTCACGCACCGCGCCGACGATGCGCGCGTAGACGTCGCGCGACCAGGTCGGGGCGCCGTCGGCGTCACGGGCGTGGAGGTGGACCGACGTGATGCCCAGCGCGGCCGCCGCTGCCACGTCGCGGGCGATCTCCTCGGGCGTGATCGGGACGTGCGGGGTCATCGCCTTGGTCGGGACCATGCCGGTCGGCGCGAGCACGATCGGCGCCGGCCGGTCGAGGGCGCTCAGCAGTGCGGGCAACGCTGCTCCTCCACTGCGCGCGTGCGCACCACCCTGGCCGGGTTGCCCACGACCACGTCACCCGCGGCGACGTCCTTGGTCACGACGGCGCCGGCGCCGACCACGGCACCCGGCCCGACCGACACGTCCGGCAGGACGGTCGACCCTGCCCCGACGAAGGCCGCCGCGCCGACGCGCACACCTCCCGCAGTGACCGCGCCAGGACCGAACGACGCCGCGAACCCGATCTCGTTGTCGTGGCCGAGCGACACCGACCGGTTGACGTTCACGTGGCAGCCGAGCGCGGCGTGCGAGGCGACCACCGCCCCGGCGTTGACGTAGGTCCCGTGTCCCAGTGTCGCCGTCGACGCGACCGCCGAGGTCGGGTCGACCAGCACCGTGGGCTCGTCCAGACCCGCCTCGCGAGCAGCACGCGCGGCCGCCGGCCGGTGCTCCGCGGACGAGAGTCCCAGGACGAACGGGCCGGCGGGTGCGGTGCGCGTCAGGCCCGGCAGGCGCGGGTCGGCTCCACCCAGGTTGTCCACGCAGACCGGGTCCGCGCCGGTGCGGCGTACGGACTCCACGACGTCCCACGCATAGGGCGATCCGACCGCGAAGACGATCAGGCGTCGGGACGACATGCGGTCACCCTAGGACACACACGCCTCGAGCCCGACCGTGCGGAATGGCCCGTCCACGCGCGGTGTTGGATGCTACGGACACCAGCGGCCTGCACAGCCCAGGAGGAACACGACATGGCCACCATCGAGCTCACCGCCCAGGAATTCGAGTCGACAGTCACGAGCAACCCGATCGTGCTCGTCGACTTCTGGGCCGCGTGGTGCGGACCGTGCCGCCAGTTCGGGCCGGTGTTCGAGCAGGCCTCCGAGCAGCACCCCGACATCGTGTTCGCCAAGGTGGACACCGAGGCGGAGCAGGCGCTCGCAGCCGCCGCGCAGATCACCTCGATCCCGACGCTGATGGCGTTCAAGGAGGGCAACCTCGTGTTCTCCCAGCCCGGCGCCCTTCCCGCACCTGTGCTCCAGCAGCTCATCGACGGTGTCCGTGAGCTCGACCTCGCCGCCATCGCCGAGGACGACAGCACCGACTGAGCAGCGCTCAGGCCTGCTCGGCCGCCCACTGCAGCAGCGCGTCGCGCGCCTGCTCGTAGGTCATCGGCCCGTGGTCCAGGCGCACCTCCAGCAGATGGCGGTACGCCGTCCCGACCTGCGGGCCTGCGGGGATCCCGAGGATCTCCATGATCTGGTTGCCGTCGAGGTCCGGCCGGATGGAGGCGAGCTCCTCCTCCTCGGAGAGCCGCTCGATCCGGAGCTCGAGCTCGTCGTAGCTGCGCCGCAGCCGGTCGGCCTTGCGCCGGTTGCGGGTCGTGCAGTCGGCACGGGTGAGCACATGCAGCCACGGCAGCAGGTCGCCGGCGTCACGGACGTAGCGGCGTACGGCCGAGTCGGTCCACTGGCCCTCGCCATAACCGTGGAACCGCAGGTGCAGCTCGACCAGCCGAGCGACCGCGGAGGTCTCGTCGCTGGAGAACCGCAACGCCTGCATCCGCTTCTTGGTCTGCTTCGCACCGACGACGTCGTGGTGGTGGAACGTGACGGTCCCGTCGGGCTGGAACTTGCGCGTGCGCGGCTTCCCGACGTCGTGCATCAGCGCCGCCAACCTCGCGGTGAGGTCCGGCCCACCCCCGGGCAGCCGGTCCTCGAGATCGATGGTCTGCTCCAGCACCGTCAGCGTGTGCTCGTAGACGTCCTTGTGCCGATGGTGCTCGTCGCGCTCGAGCGCGAGCGCAGGCAGCTCGGGCAGGACGTGCTCGGCGAGCCCGGTCTCGACGAGCAGGGTCAGACCCACACGCGGCCGCGGCGAGCAGATCAGCTTGACCAGCTCGTCACGCACGCGCTCGGCGGAGACGATCCCGATCCGGCCGGCCATGTCGGTCATCGCCTGGCGCACCTCGGGTGCCACGGTGAAACCGAGCTGCGCGGCGAACCGGGCGGCGCGCATCATCCGCAGCGGGTCGTCGTCGAAGGAGTCCTCCGGCCGCCCCGGCGTGCGCAGCACCTGGTGCGCGAGGTCGACGATGCCGCCGTAGGGGTCCTCGAAGGCGCGGCCCGGCAGCGAGATCGCCATCGCGTTGACGGTGAAGTCCCGCCGGCCGAGGTCGCCGGCGAGCGAGTCGCCGTAGTCGACGGTCGGCTTGCGGCTCGAGGCGTCGTACCTCTCCGACCGGTACGTCGTGATCTCGATCTGGTAGTCGCCCCGCCGGCAGCCGATGGTGCCGAAGTCGCGACCGATGTCCCACACCGCATCGGCCCAGCCCTTGACCAGGCGCTCTGTCACGTCGGGCCTCGCCGAGGTCGTGAAGTCCAGGTCGTTGTGCAGCCGGCCGAGCATCGCGTCGCGCACCGGACCACCCACCAGGGCGATCTCCTCACCGGCCTCCGCGAACCGCGCGCCGAGGTCGTCGATGACCGGCGCGATCCGCAACAGCTCCTGGACTGCACGGGTCTGCGCCTGCGACATGTTCAGGGGCTCGGGCACGGGAGGTAACTCTATCGGCGCCGGGCCCCCCGGCTGGCCGCGGCGTCCGGGCCCGTTGCCGCCGTTAGCATCGCCGTGTGAGTCTCCCCCGCACCGTGACCGCAGTGCTTGCTGCGCTCGTGGTCGCGACGGCGCTGCCCTTCCTTCCTCAGGCGGCGGCAGCGGCGCCCGCGGTGGAGGCCACTCCGCTCACCGTGCAGCTCACCCAGCTGAGCCCCTCGACGATGCCCCGGAAGGGCCGGATCCTGCTCTCCGGCACCGTGCGCAACGACTCCGAGGAGATCTGGTCGGCGATCAACGTCCACCCGGTCGTCGGACGCAACCCGATGACCTCGCGCGACCAGCTCACGGCGGCCGCGGCCTCCGACCCGGCCGTCGAGATCGGCACCCGGCTCACCCAGGTCGGGCAGTTCGCCGCGATCGGCGACCTCGTGCCCGGGCAGAGCACGACCTTCACGATCTCGCTCAAGGCCAAGGACGTGCGCAACGAGATCGCGGGCACGCCCGGCGTCTACTGGATCGGCGTCCACGCCCTCGGGCAGAACACCGAGGGCCGCGACCCCGTGGCCGACGGTCGTGCCCGCACGTTCCTCCCGCTGCTGCCCGAGGACGCCCACACCTCGGTCGCCCTGGTGCTGCCGCTTCGCGAGCGGGTGAGCCGGGACCGGGTCGGGAAGCTCCTCGACACCTCCGACTGGTCCACGACGCTCGGCGACGACGGCCGGCTCGAACGCATCGCCCAGCTGCTCGGCTCCGCCGGCGGCCTCCCCGCCACGATGCTCGTCGACCCCGCCGTGATCGACGCCGTCGGCTCCATCGCCGGCAACAACCCCGCCGTGTCGCTCGGCACCCCGCCGCCCGGCGGACCGACGGAGACGCCCAGCGACACCGCCAGCCCGAGCCGTTCCGACGACCGCCTCAGCCCCGTCGACCGCGCCAACGCGGCCCGCTGGCTCGCGCAGGTCAAGGCCGCCTCCGCGCTGCAGACCGTGCTCGGCCTCGGGTACGCCGATCCCGACGTCGCCTCACTGGCCAGGCGGCGACCCCAGCTCATCAACCTGGCCGCCAAGGAGTCTGCGGCAACGTTCAAGCAGCTCGGCGTCGACGCGGTCCCCACCGTCGCGCCGGCCAGCGGCTGGCTCGACGACGAGGCCCTGGCCTCGGTCCCCGACGACGCGATGGTGCTGGTCTCCGACCACTCGGCTCCGCGCACGCGCACGCACTGGCGGACGCCCGAGGGCCAGGACCTCGTCTTCACCGACGCACAGGCGGCCTCAGGCGGCCCCGGACCGACCCCGCCCCTCGACGCGCTGGCGCTGCGTCAGCGGATCGTCTCGGACGCCGCGCTCCGGGCCCAGGACGGATCGTCCGGGCCGATGGTCGTCGAGCTGCCCGACGACTGGGACCCCGGCGCGGACTGGCAGTCGGCCGACTTCTTCGGCGGCCTGGACCTCCCCTGGCTCGACCTCGTCTCGCTCGGCCGGGCCGACGACAGCGGTGAGAGCACCCCGAGCTTCGACGCCGCCCTCGGCTACCCGCCTGCCGAGCGACGTGCCGAGGTCCCCCTGGCGAACGTGTCGGCCACCCGCGCACTGGTCTCGACGGCCAACGCGATGGGCCAGCTGCTGCGCAGCACCAACGACGTCCAGCACGCACTGACCGGCATCGCACTGGACGCGGTGAGCTACCACGCCCGGCACGACGAGTCGCTCGCCCGGGAGCAGGTGCTCGCGACCAACGACGCGATGCAGGACCGGCTCGGCAAGGTGTCGGTGATCGGCACCGACTTCGTCACCCTCTCCGGCGGCTCGGGCACGCTCACCGTCACGCTGGTCAACGAGCTCGACCAGCCGATCACCGTCGGCATCCGCCCACGCACGACCAGCGCCGACGTGCACATCCAGACGCCCAAGCCACTGCAGATGGCGCCGGGTCAACGCACCGTGCTGCGGCTGCGGGCGCGCGCGTCGTCCATCGGCGTGCACGAGGTGACCCTGACCCCGGTCACCGCCGACGGCACCGAGCTCGGTACGCCGCTGACCTTCAGCCTGCGCACCAGCCAGGTCGGCCGGCTGATCTGGGGCGTGCTCGTCGGGGGCGGCGGCCTGCTGGTCGTGATGATCCTGCGCCGGATCCGCCGCGGCATCCGCGAGCACCGGTGGCGCGGCCAGTGAGCCAGGCGCCGGCGAGCGACCCGGCCAGCGACGGCGCCGCTCCCCAGCCCACCGTGCTCGGGTCGAGCGCGGTGATGGCGGCGGGCACGGTCGTCTCTCGACTCAGCGGTTACGTCAGGACCACCCTGCTCGCGGCCGCACTCGGCAACTCGCTGCACGCGGACGTGTTCACCATCGCCAACACGATCCCCAACATGCTCTACATCCTGCTGGCCGGCGGCGTCTTCAACGCCGTGCTCGTGCCGCAGCTGGTGCGGGCGATGAAGAACGATGCCGACGGCGGTACGGCGTACACGAACCGCGTGATCACCCTGGCCACGGTGTTCCTGCTGGCCGTCACCGTCGTGCTGGTGGTCGCCGCGCCGCTCGTGATGCGGCTGCTGCTCGACCCGCAGTACTTCACGGCGGCCTTCGCGGTGCAGCGCGCCTCGATCATCGACCTGGCCCGCTACTGCCTTCCGCAGGTCTTCTTCTACGGCATGTTCGTGCTCGTCGGACAGGTGCTGAACTCCCGCGGCAGCTTCGGGCCGATGATGTGGGCGCCGATCGCCAACAACGTGATCGCCGTGCTGGTGCTGATCAGCTACCTGCTCACGGTCGGACCGGCGCGCGGGGCTGAGCTGACGGGCGGCTACGGGCACGGTGCGGAAGCCCTCCTGGGGATCGGCTCGACGCTCGGGATCGCGGCCCAGTTCCTGATCCTCGTGCCCTACCTCAAGCGAGCCGGGTTCACGTTCCGGCCGCGCTTCGACTTCCTGCGCAGCGGGCTCGGGCACACGTTCCGGCTCGGCCTGTGGACCGTGCTGTTCGTCGTGGTCAACCAGATCGCCTACACCGTCGTGGTGCGGATCGCCTCCCACGGCACGATCGCCGCCGCCGGCCAGTCGGGGTCGTCGCACGGCACCGGCTACACCGTGTACTCCTACGCCTTCCAGCTGGCGATGGTCCCGCACGCGATCATCACCGTGTCGCTGGCGACGGCCGTCCTCCCGCGGCTCTCGGCGCTCGCCGCCGACCACGACCTGCGCGGCCTCGGTGACGCGGTCTCGGCCACGCTGCGCTCGACGTACGCGCTCGTCCTTCCGGCCGTCGCGCTGCTGCCGGTCGTCGCCCCTGACCTGGCCAGCGTCGTGTGGGGCTACGGATCGGCGAGCCAGAGCTACACGCGCTTCGTCGGTCCGCTGTCGCTGTTCGCGATCGGGGTGTTCTTCTTCACCACGCACTACCTGATGCTGCGTGGGTTCTACGCCCTCGAGCAGACCCGCCGGGTGTTCTTCATCCAGTGCGTGGTCTCGGGTGTCAACATCCTCGCCGCGGTGGCACTGACCCGCGGCATCGACCCGAGCCAG
>JAEKKP010000222.1 GCA_019510315.1 Propionibacteriales bacterium | reverse complement strand
AGCTGCTCGACCCCAAGGTCGCCGTGCTCGACGAGACCGACTCCGGCCTGGACATCGACGCGCTCAAGATCGTCTCGGAGGGCGTCAACCGGTTCAAGGCCGGTGGCGACAAGGGCGTGCTGCTGATCACGCACTACACGCGGATCCTGCGCTACATCACCCCTGACTTCGTGCACGTCTTCGTCGACGGCCGGATGGTCGAGGAGGGCGGCAAGGAGCTGGCCGACGAGCTAGAGGCCAACGGCTACGACAAGTACGTCGCGGTGGCGCAATAAGCGGCACTGGGCTGCGTTGTCGTCTGACATGGAAGGCCTACTGACCGACCTCGAGGTCATCCGCAAGGACTTCCCGATCCTGGAGCGGGAGCTGGCCGACGGTCACCGGCTGGTCTACCTCGACAGCGCGAACACCTCGCAGAAGCCGCAGGTGGTGATCGACACG
Source organism: Propionibacteriales bacterium (assembly GCA_019510315.1). Lineage (GTDB taxonomy): Bacteria > Actinomycetota > Actinomycetes > Propionibacteriales > Nocardioidaceae > Marmoricola. Next base: position 2,893 of record JAEKKP010000222.1, on the reverse strand, counting down.
ATGGTCGACCACCTCGAGCACCACAACGCCAACATCGCCCGTGCGATGCACCAGCTCGGCGCCGAGTCGACCCAGGCGTTCGAGGCCGCCCGCGACAAGGTCGCCGGGTTCCTCAACGCGCCGTCGCGCGACGAGGTCATCTTCACCAAGAACGCCTCCGAGGCGCTCAACCTGGTCGCCCGCACCTTCCCGCTGGGCCCGGGCGACCGCGTCGTGATCACCGAGATGGAGCACCACTCCAACATCGTGCCGTGGCAGCTGGCCACGGAGCGCACCGGCGCCGAGCTGCGCTGGTTCGGGCTGACCGACGACGGCCGGCTCGACCTGTCGAACATCGACGAGCTGCTCACGCCGCAGACCAAGGTGGTCGCGCTGACCTGGGTCTCCAACATGCTCGGCACGATCAACCCGGTCGCCGAGATCGCCCGTCGGGCCCACGAGGTCGGGGCTGTCGTCGTGCTCGACGCCTCGCAGGCGGCGCCGCAGCTCCCGATCGACGTGCAGGCGGTCGACGCCGACTTCCTGGCCTTCACCGGTCACAAGGTCACCGGGCCGACCGGCATCGGCGTGCTCTGGGGCCGCACCGAGCTCCTCGACGCGCTGCCGCCCTTCCTCGGTGGTGGCGAGATGATCGCGACCGTCAGCATGGAGAAGTCGACCTGGGCACCGATCCCGCACAAGTTCGAGGCGGGCACGCCGCCGATCGTCGAGGCGGTCGGCCTCGGCGCGGCGATCGACTACATCAGCCACATCGGCCTGGACAACATCCACGCGCACGAGCAGGCGATCACGGGCTACCTGCTCGACGGGCTCGCCTCGGTCTCGGGCGTCAAGGTGCTCGGACCCCTGGACCCGGCTGCCCGCGGTGGTGCGGTCGCCTTCGAGCTCGACGGTGTCCATCCCCACGACGTCGCTCAGCTGCTCGACAGCCGGGGCATCGCCGTACGCGCCGGACACCACTGCGCGAAGCCGGCCCACAAGCGCTTCGGCGTCCAGAGCTCGACCCGGGCGTCGTCGTACCTCTACACGACGCCGGCCGAGATCGACGCGCTCATCGACGGCCTCGAGCACACCAAGAACTACTTCAAGGTCGGGTGACGTTAGACCACCATGGATCTCGACAGCCTGTACCAGGAGATCATCCTGGACCACTACCGCAACCCCCACCACGCGGGGCTGCGGGAGCCGTACGACGCCCAGGTGCACCACGTGAACCCGACCTGCGGCGACGAGGTCACCCTGCGGGTGCAGCTCGACCATGGACGGGTCGTCGACGTGTCGTACGACGCCGAGGGCTGCTCGATCAGCCAGGCGTCGGCGTCCGTGCTGACCGACCTCGTGATCGGCCAGCCGCTCGAGGAGGCGCTCGTGAAGCACGAGACCTTCCTCGCCCTGATGCAGGGCAAGGGACAGGTCGAGCCCGACGAGGACGTCCTCGAGGACGGCATCGCCTTCGCCGGCGTGGCGAAGTTCCCCGCCCGGATCAAGTGCGCGCTGCTGTCCTGGATGGCGTTCAAGGACGCCGCCCTGCAAGCCGAGTCCACCGCCAAGGAGGCGAATGATGTCTGACCAGACTCCCGATCACAGCGACCAGCCCGAGGTCCCGACCGGCGGCGGCACCGCCACGGCGACCGACGACGACATCCTCGAGGCGATGAAGGACGTCGTCGACCCCGAGCTCGGCATCAACGTCGTCGACCTCGGCCTGGTCTACGGCGTGCACGTCGACCAGTCGTCCAACCTCGTGCTCGACATGACGCTCACCTCGGCCGCCTGCCCCCTCACCGACGTCATCGAGGACCAGACCAACACCGCCCTCGAGGGTCTCGTCGGCGACGTGACGATCAACTGGGTCTGGATGCCGCCCTGGGGCCCGGACAAGATCACCGACGACGGCCGCGAGCAGCTGAGAGCCCTCGGCTTCAATGTCTGAGCCAAGCCTTTGCGAGGAACGAGCAAAGGCTTGACGCGAAGAGGTCGAGCGAGCCTGTGGGTGAGCTTGCGAACCCACAAGGGCGGGTCGAGACCTCAGTCGTCTTTCGGCGAACGAGTCGGCGGGTTCTGTCGCGGCGAGTGATAGATCCCCGACCAAGGCGTCGGGTTGTGTCGCGGCCAGTGACAGATCCCCGACCACGGCGTCGGGTTCTGTCGCGGCCAGTGACAGAACCCCGACCAAGGCATCGGGTTCTGTCGTAGCCCGCGACACAACCCAGATCGTCCGCTCCGGCTAGGGTGCGCTCGTGCCCGACGTCCTGGTTCCGCGTGCGCGGATCCGGCCGTGGCTTGCGAACTTCGAGGAGCGCCACGGTACGACGGCTCTGAGCGTGGTCGGCGGGAGCCTGCACGGCGTGGCCGACGACGGGTCCCGGTTCGATGCGGTCCCACCGTTCGACCGCTCTGTGCTCGAAGCGACGAGCGAAGCGCTCGAGCTCACCGCGCAGCCACCCGTCGACTGGGGGATCCTCCTCGTCCGCAAGGGTGGCTTCGCGATTGCGCGGCTGGAGGGCGACATGATCGTCGACTCCAAGGTCGGCCAGCGGCACGTGCAGGGACGCACGAAGGCCGGCGGCCAGAGTCAGCAGCGGTTCGCCCGCCGCCGCGACAACCAGGCACGGGCGGCGTACGAGGCGGCGGCGGATCATGCCGCGCGGATCGTCCCGGCGGTGCCGCTCCTGGTGATCGGGGGCGACCGCGCCGCAGTGACCGCTGTCCTCAAGGGCCCGCGGCTGCGCGGCCTCGCGGCCAACGTACGCGGCCCGTTCCTGACGGTCCCCGATCCGCGACGCGGGGTGCTCGATGGTGCAGTCCAGGACGCGTGCTCGGTCAGGATCGATGTCACGAACGGCTGACCCTCAAGGTGCGAAGCCTCGGCGCGGAGGCCGCGCCGAGGCTC
>JAEKKP010000110.1 GCA_019510315.1 Propionibacteriales bacterium | reverse complement strand
AGCCAGTCGAGCGACAGCTCCCTCGCCCGCGGGATGCCGTGCTGCACGAACACCCACGCGCCCGACACGGCGCCGCTCCCGGCCCAGGCCGCGACCAGCCACATCAAGGTGGCGTCGTGCACGATGTCGACGGCGACGAACGCGCCGACGAGCAGGACCAGCCAGATCGTGTCGAGCACGACGGCCCGGCCCGGCTTGGACTCGGCGATGCCGAGGTAGCGACCCACGTCCTGGACCCCGAGCAGCGGCATCAGCGCGCCGACCAGCAGCAGGGGCGGCCCGACGTCGCTGCCGGCCCACCAGATGCCGGCTCCGCCGACCATGCAGAAGATCCCGACCGCGAGCGAGAGCAGGGTGGCGGCGCCCAGCACGCTGCGGGGGCGCTCGTCGGCGTCCTCCGGGTGCACCATCACCGTCGAGGAGACCAGCGACCGCACGAGGCCGTTCTGGGTGAAGACCCAGACGAAGAAGACGAGGCTGAAGCGACCGAAGTCGGCGGCCGAGAGCGCGTGCGCGATCCAGATCAGCACGAGGAGGTTGGAGGCGCTGGAGATCCCCTGGTCGAAGGTCACCAGGCTCGCCCGGCGGCCCGCCGTACTGGGCCTGACGGGGACCGGCTCCTCACTCGACTGCGCCATGGGCGGCATCCTCTCAGAAGCCCGGTCACGTCGCAGGAGGTCCGCTACAGTGAGCCGCGCACCGACCCGGCGTGGGGTCGGCAGACGGTCCCCGACGCCAAGGTTGGTCATGGCTCCAGACATCACATCCCGTGTCGCTTCGAGGGTGGCGAACTCCCGTCCGGCGCAGATGGTGCTCCGCCGGGTCGAGGCTCTCCACGACGACCAGATGCTGGCGATCGGCCGTCTCGAGTGCCACCTGATGGACACCCGCCCGCCGGTGGACCGGCTCGAGGAGGTCGAGTTCTCGATCTTCTCGCAGTTCGGCGAGGACGGGATCCTGCAGTACCTCCTGCGGCACGTGAAGGTGCCGGACACGACGTTCGTCGAGGTCGGGGTCGGCTCCTACCGCGAGTCCAACACCCGCTTCCTCGTGGAGAACAACAACTGGCGCGGGATCGCGGTCAACGGCGACGACAGCCATGCGCGGTTCATCCTCGGCTCCAAGCTCGCCTGGCGCTACGACGTCGAGCCGGTGCAGGCGTTCGTCACCCGCGACAACATCGACCAGCTGATCCGCGACAACGGGTTCACCGGCGAGATCGGGCTGCTCTCGATCGACGTCGACGGGGTCGACTACTGGCTCTGGAACGCCGTGACCGAGGTGACGCCGGCGATCGTCGTGATGGAGTTCAACGCGCTGTTCGGTCCCGACGCCGCCGTGACCGTCCCCTACGACGCCAACTTCGTCGACGCCGAGGCGCACTACTCGCGCGCCTACTTCGGAGCCTCGCTCGGCGCCCTGGCGCACCTCGGCAAGGAGCGCGGCTACCGGCTCGTCGGCTGCTCGAGCAACGCCGCCAACGCCTTCTTCGTGCACAACAACCTCGCCGACTCGACTCTGCCCGAGCTCTCCTCGCAGGAGGCCTGGCGAGCGCCGCGGTTCCTGACCTCGCGCAACCCCGACGGCACGCTGTCGCGGATCCGCAGCATCGAGCAGCGCCTCGCCGCGATCCGCGACCTGCCGCTGATCGACGTCACCACCGGCGGCCAGGTGACCGTCGGCGAAGCCTGTGTCCCCGCTACCTAGGACCTGATCACCCGTGACCGACCTGTCCGACACCAGGGTCCGCCGGCTCCGGCGCACCGTCCGCCGCTACCGTGCCCGCACCCAGGGATTCCTCGGCGTCGCCCGGCTCCTGCTGTCCGCGTTCCTCGGGCGGGTCGACGAGGTGTGGATCGGCGACTCGCACGCCGTGCACATGAACTCCCCGACCATGGTCACCGCGCTCCGCCGGCTGCCGGACGGTCGCTGGGTCTGGCACGTCGGCCCGCGGGTGATGTACTCGATCGCACGCGAGGGTCTGCCGGTCGCGGCGCTCCGGGTGCTGCGGCTGGCCAGCCGCACGCGCCGCGCCCGCGACATCGTGTGGGCGTTCAGCTTCGGCGAGATCGACGTGCGCTGTCACCTGGTGCCGCGGATGAGCGACCCCGAGGCCGCCCTGGAATTCGTCCCGCTCTACCTCGAGCGCCTTCGCCGCGCCGCGACGGCCGCCGGCGCCCGGCGAGCCCTCGTGCTGATCCCACCACCGGAGAGCGACGTGTACCCGGAGCAGATCGGGTTCCCGGTCGTCGGCTCGCTGGCCGAGCGGATCGAGGCGAGCCACGCCCTGCGCGACGCGATGGTGCGGGCCGCGAAGGATCTCCCCACGGACGGCGCATCGGTGCACCTCATCGACATCACCGAGGAGTTCTCCGACGAGCGCGGTGCGATGAGGGAGGACCTCACCTACGACGGCCTCCACGCCAACGACATCGGTCGCGGCGTCACCCGGGCACACGTCGTGGAGATCCTCGAAGCGACGGCGGACGACTAGGCCGTGGCCTCCACCTCCTGCCCGGCGTGCACGTCCGGCGCCGTCCGCGTCGGGCCGCCGTCGCGGCGTACCGGCCTGGTGGTCGCGCGCTGCAGTGACTGCCACGCCCAGTTCCTCGTCGACGACGCGCGCGAGGAGACCGAGGTGATCGGCACCGACGAGGTGTCGGTCGAGTACGTCAGCGACTGGGTCGACAAGAAGCGCGAGGGCCTCGGGCCCGAGGTCTGGCACGAGCAGCTGGCCTGGCTGTCCGAGGCCGCGACCACCGACGGCCGCCCGGCCCGGCTGTACGACGTCGGCGCCGGCGGCGGCGAGTTCCTGGCTCTCGCCCGCGACGAGTACGGCTTCACCGTCGCCGGCAACGACATCATGGAGGGCGCCGTCGCCGTGGCCCGCGAGCGCAGCGGCATCGAGCTGGACCTCGGCGACCTCTCGAAGTTCCAGCACGAGGACGAGTACGACGCGGTCACGATGTGGTGCGTGCTGGCCCACGTCCCGCACGGCGAGCAGCTGATGCGTGAGGTGCACCAGATGCTGGCGCCCGGTGGCGTGCTCTACCTGCAGACGCCGCACAACACGATCCCCGACCGCGCCTCCTTCGTCGCCAAGCGCGCGACCGGCGGTCGGGTCGCACGGCTCTCGGACCGGCGGCTCGCCGGGCACCACCGGATCCTGCACACCCCGGAGAGCATCACCCGCCTGCTCTCTCGCGTCGGGTTCACCGACATCGAGGTCGCGCCGCAGACCCGCTACTCGATGTCGTCGGTCGCCTACCTGCACTCTCTGCGGGCCCCGGAGTGGAGCCTTCGGCCGGCTTCCTGGCTGATGGACAGGGCGATCTCCAGCGGTGCCGTGCCGCGGATCACCCTCGACGTGCGGGCCCGCAAGCCGCGCTGATCCCGGCACGTCGGCAGGCGCGGGCCGATAGCATCCCCGGGTGCGCCACCACCTCACGATGCTCGTCTTCCTGCTCCCCGCGAGCAGCCTGAAGAACCGCCTCCTCAACCGGCTCGGGCACACCGTGCACCCGTCGGCCCGCATCGGCATCTGCCTCGCGCAGCACGTCGACCGCTTCGAGCTCGCCGAGGGTGTCCGCATCGGCAACTTCAACGCCTTCCGCTACCTCGCCAGGGTGCAGCTGGGCCGCGGCTCGCGGATCGTGATGTTCAACTGGATCCTCGGTGGCTCCGGGTTCGAGCCGGGCGAGGACGAGCTCGGCGTCCGCCGGACCCTGCGGATGGGCGACCAGTCGCACATCATCAGCTTCCACTTCCTCGAGTGCGGCGGCGGGCTGCTGATGGCCGACCGGTGCTGGATCACCGGCGTGCGCAGCACGGTGCTGAGCCACGCCTTCGACCCGCGCGAGGGCGGCCTCATCCTCCAGCCGGTGACCCTCAAGGAGGGCGCCGTGGTGGCGACGAACTGCACGCTGCTGCCGGGCAGCGTCGTCGGCGAGGGCGCGCTGCTCGCCGCGGGCTCGAGCGTGTGGACCGGCCAGGAGCTCCAGGCCGCGCACCTCCACGGCGGCGTCCCGGCGCGACGGCTGGCCCCGATCGAGGTCCCCGACTCGGCGTACGAGCGCCAGGGTCCGCTGGGCTGAAATCGACTCTGGCCGACCGTCTCCTTCGGACGTAGCATCGAAAGGCTCGTCGACGACGACGCCGGCGGGTTTCCCCGTCAGGAAGGAATCGTCACGATGAGCCAACGACACGGACGACGCCGAGGAGCGGGACTCGCGGTGGCCAGTGCGGCTGCGGTGGCAGCAGCCCTGGCCCTCTCGCCCGTCGCCACGAGCGCTGCACCGACGGCGTCGAGCCCCAAGGCTCCGGCGTGTGCCCACCGGGTCAACAACACCCCGCAGAAGCTCGTCGACTGCGTCACGACGGCCGACCTGTGGGCCCACATGGTCAAGTTCCAGCAGATCGCGGACGACAACCCCGGCGCCGACGGCCACCCGTCGCGCAACTCGGGAGAGCCCGGCTACAAGGCTTCGGCCGACTACGTCGCGGACATCATGCGAGCAGCCGGCTACGACGTGACGGAGCAGGAGTACAAGTTCGACTACTTCAGCTTCGTCGGGGACCCGGTGATGCAGGAGGAGTCGCCGACGCCACACTCGTTCGTCCTCGGCACCGACTTCGTCCCTGGACAGTCCGTCGGTACGACGACGGCGAAGGTGCAACCCGCGGGCGGCATCGTCATCCCCGCGACGCCGGACCCCAGCTCGGCCAGCGGCTGCTCGGCCGCCGACTTCGCCGGGTTCACGCCGGGCAACATCGCCTTGATCCAGCGCGGCACGTGCACGTTCGTCCAGAAGGTGGCGAACGCTGAGGCCGCCGGCGCTTCGGCCGTCGTGATCTTCAACGAGGGCAACCCCGGACGCACCGGGGTCTTCAGCGGCAGCCTCTCAGGGGACGAGACCATCCCCGTCCTGTTCACCACGTACGCCGTGGGCACGCAGCTCTACGGAGAGTACGTTCCCGGCACTGGCCCGGTCCTGACGATCGACGTCCAGGCCATCGAGGACCCGAACCGCTCCGACTGGAACGTCATTGCCGACTCCAAGGGCGGCGACCCCAACAACATCCTCGTCATCGACGCCCACCTGGACGCCATCTACGGCGCCGGGATGCTCGACAACGCGTCGGGCTCGGCCACCATCCTCGACATCGCCCAGCAGCTGCAGAACACCAACACCCGCAACAAGCTGCGGTTCATCTGGTTCGGCGGCGAGGAGCTCGGGCTGCTCGGGTCGGACTACTACGTCAACAACCTGCCGGCCGACGAGCTCGCCAAGATCAAGTTCGACCTGGACGCCGACGTGACGGCCACGCCGAACTACGTCGCCGGCGTCCTCGACCCGAAGGACGGGGTCAACCTCTTCAGCCGCGATCCCGGCACCCCGATGCCGCCGAGCATCTGGGCTCCGTCGGCGATCGGGCGCGACTTCGGGATCGACTACCTCAACTCGATCGGGAAGAACCACATCCTGTTCTCGGCCGACGGGACGGATGCGTTCATGTTCCAGCAGGCGGGGATCCCTGCGAGCGGTGTCCTCACGGGCCAGGACTGCTGCAAGCTCGCCTCGGACGTCGCCCTCTTCGGCGGCACCGAGGGCAACTTCGAGGGCACGGTGCCGGGGGACGACGGCGGCTGCGTCGACAACCCGTTCCGGTGGTGCGACAACCTCAGCAACAACGATCCGGAGGTGCTGACCTGGATGTCGAAGACGTTCGCCAACATGGTCGGGCACATGGCCTATGACACCCAGGTGTTCAACTCCACCGCGGACGGCGGCGGTCACCTCAAGAAGAACGGGGCGCGACCGAAGGTCGCGCTTCCCAAGGGCATGGTCACCAGCTGACCTGTCGGGCGGGCCGTGCGACGGGAGCCGTCGCCCTCCAGGGGGCGGCTCCCTCGCAGCCTGGCCCGCAGCGGACGCTCGACGTAGTGGTAGCTCGCCTGCGCCAGCACGATGAACATCGCGACCCAGACGACGTCACCGATGAGTGAGTGCCCGAGCACGTGGAGCACCGCGATGCGCGCCAGCACGTTCCAGAGGTAGATGGAGTAAGACCGCTCGCCGAGCCATCGCATCGGACCGCTCGCCAGGAAGACCCCGGCTGCCGCTCGCGGCTGCGACACCACGCCGATGAGGGCGACGAGCGTGAGCAAGGTCCCCGCGACGATCACGAGGGAGGGGCGGTAGGTGTCGTTTCGATGTGCGAGGGCCGGCAGGAGGGCAACGGCGACCAGAGCACCGGGCGCGAGCTCCCGCATCGCCCGCGACAGCCAGCCGTTGAGGAGCACGATCGCGAGCAGCGATCCGACGAGGATCGGTAGAGCATTCGTGTCCGTGCCGAAGTACTCGTGCGGGTCGTACTTGACCGCTCGGCTCAGCCCGAGGGTGAGGTCGAGGACCAGCGTGATCGCCACGAACCCCAGGGTGAGCGCGGCGAACAGCCGAGGGTTGCGGCGATAGCCCCAGAGCAAGGCGAACGGCCACAACAGGTAGAACTGCTCCTCGACCGAGAGCGACCAGGTGTAGTTGAGGTAGTCCTTCGTGGCGAAGGCGTGACCGCTCCAGTCGAAGAGGCTTGTCGAATAGCTCAGGGCCGCGCCGGCAGGCGCGAAGACCTGCCCGGCACCGAGGTCTCGGCGGTCCACGAGCAGCACCACGACGGTCGCCACGACCACGGTGACCAGCGCCGGACCGAGGCGCGCCACACGCCGGCGGTAGAACGCCCGCACGTCGAGGCGGCCGGTCTGCAGCTCGCCGACCAGGAGGGTGGTGATGAGGAAACCCGACAGGCAGAAGAAGACTGTCACTCCGACGAAGCCGTCGATGAGCGGCCTGGTCGGCGCATGCTGACCAAGGACCAGGAGGATCGCCACGCCACGGAGACCATCGAGCCCGGGAAGGTGGCCGCGGTCGCGCACGAGCGTGTCGCGCACACTTCGAGACTAGCCCCGGCCGGAGGTGCTTCTCCAGGCCCTCAGAGGGCGAGCGAGGCGGGCACGAGCTGCTCGAGCGCGGCCAGCCCGACGGCGTCGTCCTGGTGGACGACGGCCACGTCCCAGTAGGCGTGCGAGCGGATGCCGACCTTGTCGTCGAGCGGCCCCGTGCGAGCTCCGATGGCGTCGACGGTCGAGCGGCCGACCGGCCGGCCGCCGTTGTCCCACGCCGCGACGTCGCGGTAGCCGAGCGCCGCAAGCCGTGGCCAAAGAGCCAGCGGGTCGTTGCCGGCGACGCGCGACAAGTGGTGGTCGTACTCGAAGAACAACGCCGGCTTCGTGTCGCCCCAGGTCTCGGCGATGGCCGGCACGAGCACGACGTCGTACCCGTCGGTGTCGGACTTGATCAGGCGCAGGTCCTTGAAGTCAGGGTGCTGCGTTCTCAGGTCGGCCGGTGTGATCGAGGCCAGTGCGTCGCCCACTGTGCCCTCGGCGAAGCGGGTGGTGCCCCCGGTGCGGACCGCGGTGGTGGCCTCGGTGCTGACGTCGGGCGTGAGCAGCGCCTCGACGACCTCCACCTCGGCCTTGTCGGCGACGTTCAGGTGGAGGTACTCCAGGAAGTACGGGTCCGCCTCGACGCAGAGCACCCGAGCGTCGGTGGCGTGCAGGATCTGGAGCGTCGAGTCACCGACGTTGGCGCCCACGTCGAGCACCCGCACGGGCGGGTCGGCCTCGCCGAGGAGCTTGGCGAAGTTGACGAGGTTCTGGCCGTAGAGGGTGTCGCCGGCGTAGTCCGGGAGCCGGTGCGGCCACGGCAGCACCATCCGCACACCTTGCACGTCCCGGACCACCTTGCGGTTCGGGAACCGGTCGCGCACGGACCACTCGATGTGCTTACGGACGTTGACGACGAGGTCGCGGAGTGTGGGCACGGGCTGCAATCTAGTTGGTCATCTCGGTGTGCGGGCGGGAGTCGGTCAGAGCGACCAGCGGGAGAACGTCATGCCGGTGAGGTCGCGCAGGTCGGCCATCTCCGGTGCGAGCGCCGTGCGCAGGCGGGCGACCGTCTCGGGGCTCGGCTCGGGACGCTCGACGGGCTTGCTGATCCGGCGGCGGACGAACGCCCGGAGCCGCTCCAGGCGCTCGGTCGGCAGCCGGTGGACGGCGCGGATGAGAGCAGGCCGGCGCAAGGCGCGGTACCAGGCCGGATGGGTGCCCTTGAAGCCCCACGCGTTGCGCGGTCGCAGCGCCTCCTCGTCGAGATCGATCGCGGGCAGCTCGAGGAACTCGAAGACGGCGGCGAGCGTCTTGCCGGGCTCCTCGGAGAGGTCGGCCAGGTCGACGACCAGGATCCGGTCCGGGTCGATCCGGCGGTGGAGCTCGCGGAGCTGGGTCGCGTAGCGGCTGGGCGCGACCAGCCGGTTGTACGCCGCGTCCGCGTCGGCCAGGTGCTCGTCGATGTCGCCGGACATCACGCCCCAGGTGGCCTCCTCGACGTATTCCGCGATCGACCGCTCGACCGGGTCACGGAGCAGGTAGATCAGCCGCGCGTCGGGCGCGAGCTCGGCGATCCGGTCGGCGACACCTGGGAACAGCGGCCACTTGGTGTACTGCGGCGTGGACTCGCCTCGGTAGCGGGTGCTGGCCGCGAAGTAGTCCTGGTAGCGGCCGACCCACGACCGGCAGTCGGGATCGGTGAAGAACCGCATCTCCTTGTCGGCCGACATCGTGATGTCGGGGTGGAGGTCCAGGTAGTTGTGCAGGCTCGTCGTGCCGGCCTTCGCCGCACCGACGACGATCAGGTTGGGCAGACGGTCCGGGTCCGGCGCCACCGGCTCGGGGTCACCCCGGCGCACGCGTTCCCTCTCCGGCACGCTCAGCACGCACCACGGGCAGACGTCGACCAAGTGCCCGTCAGCGGCGAGCCGCCAGCCGAGCTGGCGCATCTCCGGCTCGGTGCTCGTCGAGAGCACCGGTGGGACGCAGACGTCGCACTCCATCGAGAGCAGGTCGTCGAGCCCCTCGCGGGTGAACCGGGCGAGGACCGTCACGGCCGGACCCTCACGAACGGCCGAGGAGCCGCGACATCTGCTCGAGGTCGGCGTCGACCATGAGCTTCGCCAGCCCCTGGGCGTCGGTCTCCGGCTTCCAGCCGAGCACGTCGCGCGCCTTCGAGGCGTCACCGATCAACGCGTCCACCTCGGTCGGGCGCTCGTAGGCGCCGTCGTACCGGACGTGCTCCTCCCAGTCCAGGCCGGCGTGGGCGAAGGCGTACTGGCACCACTCGCGCACCGTCGTGCCGATGCCGGTGGCGAGCACGTAGTCCTGCGGCTCGTCGTGCTGGAGCATCTGCCACATGCCCTCGACGTACTCCTTGGCGTAGCCCCAGTCGCGGACCGCCTCGAGGTTGCCGAGCGTGAGGTGGTCGGTGATGCCGAGCTTGATCGAGGCGACGCCGAGCGTCACCTTGCGGGTCAGGAAGCTCTCACCGCGTCGCGGCGACTCGTGGTTGAAGAGGATCCCCGAGACCGCGAACAGGTCGTAGGCCTCGCGGTAGTTCACCGTCACCCAGTGGGAGTACAGCTTCGCAGCACCGTACGGCGACCTCGGGTAGAAGAGCGTGGTCTCGTTCTGCGGCGGCGGTGTCGCGCCGAACATCTCCGACGTCGACGCCTGGTAGAAGCGGGTGTCGATGCCGGCCGCGCGGATCGCCTCGAGCAGACGGAGCGTGCCGACCGCGTCGGTCGACGCGGTGTACTCGGGCATCTCGAAGGACACCTTCACGTGGCTCTGCGCGCCGAGGTTGTAGACCTCGTCCGGCTGGATCGCGTGGATCAGGTTGACCAGACTGACGCCGTCGGTCAGGTCGCCGTAGTGCAGGTGCAGGCGCGGGTCGTGGAGGTGGTCGATCCGGCTGCGGTTCAGGGTCGAGGCTCGGCGGACGAGGCCGTGGACCTCGTAGTCCTTGGCGAGGAGGAACTCCGCCAGGTAGGACCCGTCCTGGCCGGTGATCCCCGTGATGAAGGCGCTCTTGGTCACGGCGGTCAGAGTAGTCGCACGCGCGCCCGCGCCGGGTAAGGTCCGGGATTCCGGAAGCGAAAGGCCCGAGGCCCGCAGGGCGAGGAGAGCGCATGCACCTGGTGATCGACGCCGTGGCGGTCGGGCCGGGCAGCTCGGCGATCGTCGTCGGCGGTGTGCTCCGAGCCTGGCGCGCCACCTGGCCCGACGACCGGCTCACCGTGCTCAGCGCTCCCGGCGGTCCGGCCTTCGAGGTGCCGGACGGCGTCGCCGTCGAGGTCCTGGACGGACCACCGCTCGGACCGCTCGGCGGCCTGTGGCGCCGCTCCGTGGGAGTACGCCGTGCCGCGCGGTCGCTGCACCCCGATGCCGTCCTCTCGGGCGTGCCGGCGAGCGGCCTGCTCGGCACCGGCTGCCCGCGCGGACTGATCCTCTACGACCTGCGGCACGAGCTCCGGCCGGACCAGTTCAGCCGCGCCACGCGGCTGGCGCGCAACATCTCGTGGCGCTGGAGCATGAGCCACGTCGACGGCATCTACACGATCTCCGAGCGCACGCTCGACGACCTCCGCGAGCTCCATCCCCGGCTCGCCCGACGCGGCCGCGCCGCGGTCCTGGGCTCCGACCACGCCCTCGCCTGGCGGGCCGAAGCGCCCGGCGAGCCCTACGCGATCGCGTTCGGCCACTTCGCCAACAAGAACGTCACAGCGGTGCTCGAGGGCTGGGCTGCCTTCGCCAGGGACCACCCGGAGTGGCGGCTGCGCCTGGTCGGCATGGGTGCCGCCGACCGCGCTTCCGCGACCGAGCTGGTCGAGCGCCTGGGAGCGAGCGGGCAGGTCGAGCTGATGCCGTGGCTCGACGACGACGCGTTCGCCTCCTGCTTCGCCGGCGCCGGGCTGGTCGTGTTTCCCTCCGACTTCGAGGGCTTCGGACTGCCCGCCGCCGAGGCCCTGCG
>JAEKKP010000238.1 GCA_019510315.1 Propionibacteriales bacterium | reverse complement strand
TTGGCGAACGGGATCTCGCGCTGGGCCTGGCCGTCGCGGAGGACCACCTGGAGACCGGCGCGCTGCTCGGCGGTCATCACGCCCAGCTCGAGGTCGACCGCGGTGACGCCGGCGACGGTCGCGACGGCGGCGGTCACGTCGCGGTTGATGGTCTCCTTCAGCGGGCAGCCGGCCACCGTGAGCAGCACCTTGACCGACACCTTGCCGGTGTCGTCGAGGTCGACGGACTCGACCATGCCGAGCTCGGTGATCGGACGCTTGATCTCCGGGTCGTTCACGGTCGCCAGGGCAGCGTGGATCTGCTCGAGGACGGGCGATGTCATGCTGCCGAGCCTACGCGGCGAACGGGCGCGGTCCGTCGGGGCGTCCACGCACTATGGCGCACCTCACTCTGCTTCCGGCAGCTCAGTCGGCGGTCGGGTCGGCCTCGTCCTCGTCGGCGCGCTGGCGCTCCTCCAGCTCCTCGAGCAGGTCGCGCAGCTCCGAGCGCAGGAAGTCGCGCGTCGCCACCTCGCCCAGCGCCATCCGCAGGGAGGCCACCTCGCGGGCGAGGAACTCCATGTCCGCGTGAGCCCGTGCGTTGGCCTGCCGGTCCTGCTCGGTGATGACGCGGTCGCGGAGCTCCTGGCGGTTCTGGGCGAGCAGGATCAGCGGCGCGGCGTACGACGCCTGCAGGCTGAGCATCAAGGTCAGGAAGATGAACGGGTAGTTGTCGAACCGGACGCCCTCGGGTGCCAGCCAGTTCCACCCGATCCACACCGCCACGACCAGCGTCATGTAGATCAGGAACCGGGCCGTGCCCATGAACCGTGCGAACCGCTCGGCGAACCGTCCGAGCCGGTCCTGGTCGGGGGCGGTCGCCCGGTCGAGGACGCGGCCCCACAGCGGGCTGCGGATCTCGCGCGGCACGTCGAGCCTGGGGACGCGCGACTCGGCCTTCTTCTCCGGCTTCCGGTCGGGTCGACGGCCCTCCGGAGGGACGGTGGTCATGCCGAGCCGACCTTCGGGTCTCGCCAGCCCTCGGGCAGCAGGTGGTCGAGCAGGTCGTCGACGGTCACGGTGCCGAGCAGGCGACCGTCCTCGTCGACCACCGGCGCTGCGACGAGGTTGTAGGTGGCCAGGAACGTCGCGACGTCCTGGAGCGTGGCGTCGGCGTGCAGGTAGTTGATGCCGGTGTCGAGGACCCCCGCGACGAGCTCGGAGGGTGGCTCGCGCAGCAGTCGCTGGATGTGCGCGACGCCGAGCAGCTTGCCGGTCGGCGTTTCGAGCGGCGCACGACAGACGTAGACGAGAGCGGCCAGGGAGGGCGTGAGGTCCTCGTTGCGGACCCGGGCAAGGGCCTCGGCCACAGTGGCGTCCGGCGGCAGGATCACTGGCTCCGGCGTCATCATGCCGCCGGCGGTCTCCTCGCCGTACGACATCAGGCGCCGGACGTCCTTGGCCTCGTCGGGCTCCATCAGCTCGAGCAGGTGCGCGGCGGTCTCCGGTGGCAGGTCGTTGATCAGGTCGGCGGCGTCGTCGGCGGACATCTCCTCGAGCACGTCGGCGGCGCGCTCGTGGGTCAGGTGCTCGAGGATCTCGACCTGGTCCTCCTCGGGCAGCTCCTCGAGGACCTCGGCCAGCCGCTCGTCGTCGAGCGCCGCGACGACCTGGCCGCGCCGCTCCGGGGTGAGCTCGTGGATGACGTTCGCCGCGTCGGCCGCACGCAGGTCGGACAGCGAGGCGATCAGGTTCGTCGCGCCCTGGTCGGCCTCGCGACGTTGCAGTCCCTCGATCTCGTCCCACGACACGACGTGGGTCTGGCCGCGGCGCCGGAACCCTTTGGTCGGCTCCTGGAGGGCGACGCGGGACAGCACCCAGTCGCGGGTGCGGGTCTGCTCCATCGCGACGTCGTACACCACGCCCTCGACGCCGGTGCTCTTGACGCTGACCTTCCGGTCGAGCATCTGGCCGATGACGAGGGTCTCGGCTGCCCGCTTCTCGAAGCGCCGCATGTTGAGCAGACCGGTCGTGATCACCTGGCCCGCGTCGATGTTCGTCACCCGGGTCATCGGCACGAACACCGGCCGCTGGCCGAACACCTCGACGACGAGGCCGACGACGCGCGGCTGGCGGACGTCCGAGCGCAGCACCACCACGACGTCACGGACCTTGCCCACCTGGTCGCCCTGGGGGTCGAACACCTGCAGCCCCGCCAGCCGGGCGGCGAAGACGCGGGTCGGTGCAGTGCTCACGACTGCCAAGCCTAGGGTGTGGCTGGTTCGGGCTGCGGCAGGATGAGTCCATGGCTGGCGCCTTTCTCGACTTCGACGTGGTCGACGTCTTCGCGGAGCGGCCGTTCGCCGGCAACCAGCTCGCCGTGGTGCACGGAGCGGGCGACCTCGGCGACGACGCGCTGCTCGCGATCGCCGCGGAGTTCAACTTCTCGGAGACGACCTTCCCGACGCCCGTCGGCAGCGGTCGCTATCGCACCCGGATCTTCACGCCGAACCAGGAGATCCCGTTCGCCGGCCACCCGACGCTCGGCACCGCGTGGGTGCTGCGCGACCGGGGACTCCTCGCAGGCCCCGAGGTCGTCCAGGAGTGCGGAGCCGGCGAGATCGGGGTGCGATTCGACGGCGACCGGGTGGAGCTCTCGGCGGTGCCGCGCGACCTCGCCGGGCCGGTCTCGGACGCCCTCGTCGAGCAGCTGCTCCGCGCGGTCGGCCTGGTGGCGTCCGACCGTGATGGCGACGCCTGGCTGACCGGCACGGGTCTGACGTTCCTGCACCTGCCGGTCCGCGACGACGCGGTCGGTCGAGCGCGTGTGCCGGCTGCCGCGATGTGCGACCTCGCCGAGCTTCCCGCGACGACCGACCCGCTCCTCGGGATCGGCTTGTACGCCGTCCGCGGCCGTTCCGACGACGTACTCGACGTGCACAGTCGGGTGTTCGTCCCGGCGCTCGCCGTCCCGGAGGACCCGGCGACCGGTTCGGCCGCGACGGGGCTCGGCCTGGCGCTGCACGCGCGCGGGCTGCTCGGCGACGGCGAGCGCTACCGGATCAGCCA
>JAEKKP010000109.1 GCA_019510315.1 Propionibacteriales bacterium | reverse complement strand
AGGGGTGACCACCGACAGAACTGGGCCAGTTTCGCCTTGCAGGGATGCGAATTCGAGAAAATTCTTTGAGAATCTTTGTCGTGCTGATCCTGTTGGGTGCGGGGGTTTCGAGACGGTCGCAGCGCGACCTCCTCAACCACCGCTGAGGGTGAGCGCGACGCCGTACCGGACCCCGCGCCGTACTCCTCGTCGCTGCCAAGAACCCAGCCACCCACAGACCGGAGGTTTCGACAGGCTCAACCACCGGAAACCGAAGGTCTCGACTGATCGCCCGCAAGCTCGCTGCTCGACCAGCAGTGGTCGAGTCTCTGCCTAAGTGCGGGGGTTTCGAGACGGTCGCAGAGCGACCTCCTCAACCACCGCGCATCGGAAACCCGAGAGCCCCAACCCGGGCCCCGCGCCCCTACCCGTCGTCGCTGCCAAAGAACCCAACCATCCGCAGTCCGGGGTTTCGACAGGCTCAACCACCGGAAACCGAAGGTCTCGACTGATCGCTCGCAAGCTCGCTGCTCGACCACCGGCGGCTGGGTCCGCATCCGACGGAGAAGGCGCCCCCGCGCCGTACTCCTCGTCGCCGCCAAAGAACCCAACCCCGCGCAGACCGGTGGCGAAGTGCCATCCCGCCGTCACCAGTGGTTGCGTCAGGAACGCACTGTCTTCGCGATCGTGCCGGAGCCGACGACGCGGGTGTCGTCGTAGACGACACAGGCCTGACCGGGGGCGATACCGGAGGCGGGGTCGCGGAGGGTGACGGAGAAGCCGGTGGCCGACGGGACCACGACCGCGCGGTGCTCGTCGCCGTGGGCGCGGAGCTGGACCGTGCACTCGAGGGGCGCGGAGGGGGCGACGGAGCACCAGAGCGGACGGATGCACTCGAGGCCGTCGACGGCGAGGTCCTCGCGCGGACCGACCGTCACCGTGCCCGAGACCGGCTCGATGTCGAGGACGTAGCGCGGCCGGCCGTCTGCAGCCGGAGTGCCGATCCGGAGGCCCTTGCGCTGACCGACCGTGAACCGCCACGAGCCCTCGTGGGTCCCGAGCCGCTCGCCGGAGGAGGCGTCGACGATCGGTCCGCCACGGTTGACGTCGGAGAGCTTCTCCCCCAGCCAGCCTCCGGTGTCGCCGTCGCTGATGAAGCAGATGTCGTGACTGTCGGGCTTCGCAGCGACCTGCAGACCGCGCCGGGCCGCCTCCTCGCGCACCTGCGTCTTGGGCGAGTCGCCGAGCGGGAAGAGTGAGTGCGCCAGCTGCTCCTGGGTGAGTACGCCGAGCACGTACGACTGGTCCTTCCCGGCATCGACCGCGCGGTGCAGCTGGATCGTGCCGTCGGCGCCCGTGCGCAGCTGCGCGTAGTGGCCGGTCGCGACCGCATCGAACCCGAGGGCGAGCCCCCTGTCGAGCACAGCGGCGAACTTGATCTTCTCGTTGCACCGCAGGCAGGGGTTGGGTGTGCGGCCACCGGCGTACTCGGCCAGGAAGTCCTCGACCACCGCCTCGTGGAACTGCTCGCTCATGTCCCAGACGTAGAACGGGATCCCGATGGCGTCCGCTGCCCGGCGGGCGTCGTTGGCGTCCTCGATGGTGCAGCAGCCGCGGGCACCGGTGCGATAGGACTTCGGGTTGCGGGACAGGGCGAGGTGGATGCCGGTGACGTCGTGACCGGCCTCGGCGGCGCGTGCGGCCGCGACCGCCGAGTCCACGCCACCCGACATCGCTGCCAGGACCTTCATCGGCTCGACCCCGTCAACCCAGCGACTTCGAGGTGAGTCCGGCAGCCCGGGCGCGCTCGACGACCGGGCCGATCGCCTCGACGAGGGCGAGCACGTCGGCCTCGGTGGAGGTGTGGCCGAGCGAGAACCGCAACGACGCCCGCGCCTGCTCGTCGCTGCAACCCATCGCGAGCAGCACGTGCGAGGGCTGCGGCACCCCTGCGTTGCAGGCAGAGCCGGTCGAGCACTCGATGCCGCGCGCGTCCAGCAGCATCAGCAACGAGTCACCCTCGCAGCCGGGGAACGTGAGGTGCGCGTTGCCGGGCAGCCGATGGGCGACGTCGGAGACCGGATCGCCGTTGTACGCCGCCTCCGGCACCACCTGCTGCACCTTGCGGACCAGCCGGTCGCGCAGCCCCGACAGCCGCACCGCGAGGTCGGCCTGCTGCTTGACGGCGAGCTCGCACGCGGTGGCGAAACCGGCGATCGCCGGCGCGTCGATCGTGCCGGACCGCACGTCGCGTTCCTGGCCGCCGCCGTGCATCAGCGCGGTCAGCTCGACGTCGCGCCGCAGCAGCAGTGCGCCGACGCCGTACGGGCCTCCGATCTTGTGCCCTGTCAGAGTCATCGCGTCGACACCGGAGGTCGCGAAGTCGACGGGCACCTGCCCGACGGCCTGCACCGCGTCGGTGTGCACCGGGATGCCGTGCTCGTGCGCGATGGCGACGACCTCTGCGATCGGCTGCACGGTGCCGACCTCGTTGTTGGCCCACATCACCGAGACGAGCGCGACGCTGTCGGGATCGGCCTCGACGGCCACGCGGAGGGCGTCGAGATCGATGCGTCCGAGCCGGTCGACCGGCGTCAGGACGATCTCCGCGCCCTCTTCCTCGCCCAGCCAGTCGAGCGGGTCGAGAACGGCATGGTGCTCGACGGTCGTGCTGATGATCCGGGTGCGGCGCGGGTCCTCGGCGATCCGCGACCAGTACAGCCCCTTGAGGGCCAGGTTGTCGGACTCGGTGCCGCCGGAGGTGAACACGACCTCGCCGGGCCGGCAGCCCATCGCGCGGGCGACCGTCTCACGGGACTCCTCGACGACCCGGCGCGCGGCGCGCCCGGAGGCGTGCAGCGAATTGGGGTTGCCCACGTTGCCCAGCTGGGCGGTCATCGCCGCCGCCGCTTCAGGCAGGATCGGCGTGGTCGCCGCATGGTCGAGGTACACGGTCATCGCTGACCAAGCGTACGGCGTCCCCCGGAAACGGCCGTCGCGCGTCCGGACCGACACCTACACTCCCGCCATGGCCACCCTCTCTCGGGCTTCCCTGCGCACCGTGGTCGCGGTGACCGCAGCGCTGATCGCGCTCGCCGGCTGCGGCAGCACGCAGTCACCGAAGGCGGCCACCGCCACCTCGGGCACTCCCTCCCCTTCCGCCTCACCGTCCGCCTCGTCCTCCGCGACCCCCACGGGAGGTCCGACCGGGAGCCCGCGGGCGAGCGCCGGTGCCCAGGTGGTCGAGGTCGAGAAGTACGGCGTCTCGTTCGAGCTCCCGAAGTCCTGGATCACCTTGAATGCCCGGAAGGTGTTCAAGGGCGGCGCCAAGAATCCCTTCCTGGCCGAGCTGGCGAACCGGTTGGGCACCACGGAGCAACAGCTCGTCGAGCAGTTCTCGACAGTGCTGCAGACCATGTCGGTCAGCGACGCGGGCGCGGCCCACGGCTTCCTGGCCAACGTCAACTCCGTCGGTCAGGAGGGTGACGTCAACGACGAGCAGATCAAGCTCCAGCTCGCGACGATCGGCGCGAAGCCCGGAGCGTTCAGCCACGCCACGACCGAGGCCGGCGACCTGACGCGCATTCCCTACGACCTCCAGCCCAAGTCCGTCGCGATGACCATCCACGCGGTCGCCCTCGCCGTCCACACCGAGGTGGCCACCGTCGTCATCACGGCGTCCTCGTCGTCGGCGAAGGACGCCGCCGCGATCGCCGACCAGATCCAGGCGTCCCTGAAGACGATCCCGGGGACCGGCCCGAACGCCTGAGGCAGTCAGCGGGCCGCCAGCCGCGCCACGAGCGCGCGGTGGTCGCTGCGGGGGATCTCATAGGTGCTGGTGGAGATCGCCGAGTAGTCCTTGTCGACGAGGACGTGATCAAGCGTCAGGAGCCGGAGGCCGAAGGGCAGCGCGCCGGCCGCGTCGCCCGCACCTGGCCAGGTGGGCTGCCAGCCGGAGTTCGCCTGCCGGGCCGCGTCGGAGAACCCGAGACCGAGCAGGTCACGCATCGGCCGGTGGTCCAGCGTCGCGTTGAAGTCCCCTGCCGCCACCACCGGACCGTCGAGGTCGGCAAGGGCCGAATTGAGGACGTCGTGGTCCTGGCGCCACTTCGGCGCGTCGACCAGCGGCTGCGAGGTGTGGACGCCCACGAGCCAGAACGGGCGCGGGGCGTGCACGCGCATCTTCCAGCCGCCCTTCGAGACCGGCAGCTGGGTGACGTCCTCGAGGGGCCACCGGGAGTACACGACGGTCCCGAAGGCCCCGGGCGCGGGCTGTCCGGCGCTGTAGGGAAAGCGTCCGTGCAGCCCGACCATCGAAGCGGTGGCGCTCGCGGTCGCCTCCTCCAGCACGAGGACGTCGACGCCCTGCGCGACGGCCACCCGTCCGACCGCCGTCATGTCGGCATGACCCAGCCGCAGGTTCGAGGTCATCACCACCAGGTCGGCATGGCCCGAGGAATGGCCTCCGACGTAGAGCGGCGCCAGCCACGCCGCGTGGAGCACGAGACCCGCGAGGGCCACCACCGGTACGGCGTGGGCCCACCTGCGGCCGGGCTGGTCGCGCAGGCGGCGGGCGACCCACCACGCCACCGCCGCCAGTGCGTAGCCGACGAGGGCGAACGGCACGAAAGCCGTCGCCATGACGAGGACACGTGCCGACGGCGTGAAGATCCGGCAGGCGGTGAGGGCCAGAGACGGAACCAGGGCTGCCGCCGCCACGAGGGCGGCGACAACCCTGGCCGGTCGTCTCAGTCGGGCGAGGATCTCAGCCCTTGCGCTTCGTGACCTCGTCGGTCGCTGCCGGCAGCACCGTGTGGAGGTCACCGACGACGCCGAAGTCGACGAGCTCGAAGATCGGCGCCTCTTCGTCCTTGTTGATCGCGACGATCGTCTTCGAGGTCTGCATGCCGGCGCGGTGCTGGATCGCACCGGAGATGCCGGCCGCGACGTACAGCTGCGGCGACACGGTCTTGCCGGTCTGGCCGATCTGGAAGGCGTGCGGCTTCCAGCCCGAGTCGACCGCCGCGCGCGAGGCGCCGACGGCCGCACCGAGGGAGTCGGCGAAGTTCTCGACCGGCTCGAAGTTGCCGCCGGTGCCACGACCGCCGGAGACCACGATCGCGGCCTCGGTCAGCTCGGGGCGGCCGGTGGCCTCACGGGGCTGGGACGCCACGATCTGCGCCTTCTTCGCGGAGTCCGAGATCGTCGGGGTCACCTTGTCGACCGCGCCTGCGCCCGCCGACTCCTCGGGAGCGGCGGCGTTGGGCTTGACCGTGATGATCGGCGTGCCCTTGGTGACCTTGGCCTGCACCGTGAAGTTGCCGGCGAACACCGACTGGGTGGTGACCGGGCCGGGCTGCACGTCGACCGCGTCGGTGATCAGACCGGACTCGAGCTTGATCGCCAGGCGACCGGCGATCTCCTTGCCCTCGCCCGACGACGTGATCAGGATCGCGTCCGGGTTGGCCTGTGTCGCGATCTGCTGCAGCACCTCGGCCTTGGGGGCGACCAGGTAGCCCTTGATCTCGGTGTCGTCGACGACGTACACCTTCTCCGCGCCGAACTTCTTGACCGCCTCCACGACGCCGTCGGCCTTGTCAGCCGCGCCGATGAAGACCGCGGACGGCTCACCGAGGCGCTTGGCGATGGTCAGCAGCTCGTAGGTCGGCTTCTTGACCGCGCCGTCGGCGTGGTCGACCAGAACCAGAATCTCGCTCATGTCTCAGACCTCTCAGATGAACTTCTTGGAGGCGAGGAACTCGACCAGCGCAGTGGCGCCCGAGCCGTCCTCGTCGGTCACGATCTGGCCGGCGGTGCGCGGCGGGCGAGCCTCGGTGGCCTCGACCGCGGTCCAGGCAGCCGCGAGGCCGACCTCGCCGGCGTCGACGCCCAGGTCGCCGAGCGACCAGCTCTCCAGCGGCTTCTTCTTCGCGGCCATGATCCCCTTGAACGAGGGGTAGCGGGCCTCGCCGGACTGGTCGGTCACCGACAGCACGAGCGGCGCGGTGGCGCCGATGATCTCGGTGGCCGTGTCACCGTCGCGCTTGATCCGGAACTGGTCGCCCTGGCTCTCGACCACCGAGCCCAGGGTGACCTGGGGCAGGTCGAGGCGCTCGGCGAGCATCGCCGGTACGACGGACATCGCGCCGTCGGTCGAGGCCATGCCGCAGACCACGACGTCCACGTCGCCCAGCTTCTGGATCGCGGCGGCGAGCACCTTGGAGGTGGCCGGGGCGTCAGAACCTGCGACGGCGTCGTCGATCACGTGCACGCCCTTGTCGGCACCCATCTGCAGGGCCTTGCGGATCGCGTCGCCGGCCTGCTCGGGGCCGACGGTCAGGGCCGTGACCTGGACCGACTCGGGGTCGTCGTTCTTCTCCTTCAGCTGGAGCGACTGCTCGACGGCGTACTCGTCGAGCTCGGACAGCAGCCCCGGAACGCCAACGCGGTCCACGGTGTTGTCCGACTCGAACTTCTGCTCGGCGGTCGCGTCGGGTACGTACTTCACACAGACGACAATGTTCATGCTGATGACAGCCCGGAGAGGGCCCCTCCTGAATGAGAGTTGGGTCCGATCAGGTTACTAGCGAGTCGGGGACCCAGAAACACCGTCCCGGGTGGGGTCTGTCACAGCGTTGCGCTCGGGAGCGCCTCGGGTCAGAGCACGGATCGCGGCGCCAGCAGCCGCTGGAGGTAGCGGCCGATCGCCAGGTAGACGATCGCGGCGATCCCCCAGTTGACGACCGCGTCCTTGGTGGTGGCGTTCTGGCCGTGGAACTCGAAGATGCCGTTCTTGCGGCTGAACGGCCCGTCGATCGCGTCGGCGAACTTCAGCACGAACTTGACCAGCTCGTTGTCCTGGCTCACGTTGTCGTGCGCGGCCACGAGGAAAGCGCCGAGCGCGAGCACGACCGAGAAGACCAGGAAGACCACCCGCAGGATCCGCGCCATCGTCTCGCGCAGCTGGTCCTTCTCCGCGCGTCGGGTCTTCGCGTGCTCGGGGAACGGCTGGTCCGACTTCACAACTTTCGCCACCGAGGCTCCTCTGATCTGCGCTGTGTTGGACGACGGTAGATGGTGCTGGAGTTGTTGCTGGCGTCAGCGTCCCTTGAACTCGGCCTTTCCGGGACCGTTCTCGACAAATGAACTCATCCCGATGGTGCGGTCCTCCGTGGCGAACAGCGCGGCGAACTGCTGGCGCTCGATCTCCAGCCCGGTCTCGAGATCGACCTCGAGCCCGCGGTCGATGGCCTCCTTGGCGGCCCGGACGGCGTACGACGCGGCCCCGGTGAACTGCCCGGCCCAGGCCACCGCCTCGGCGTACACCTGGTCGGCCGGGACGACCCGGTCCGCCAGCCCGATCCGCAGTGCCTCGTCCGCGTCGACGAACCGGCCGCTGAAGATGATGTCCTTGGCGCGGCTCGGTCCGACCAGGCGGCTCAGCCGCTGGGTGCCGCCGGCGCCGGGGATGATCCCGAGCAGCACCTCGGGCTGACCGAAGACGGCGTTGTCGGCGGCGATCCGGTAGTCGGCGCAGAGCGACAGCTCGCAGCCACCGCCGAGGGCGTAGCCGTTGACGGCCGCGACCACCGGCTTCGGGATGCGGGCCACGGCCGTGAACGCGGTGGTGAGGCCGGTGGAGCGCTTGACCATGTCGGTGTAGGACATGTCGCCCATCTCCTTGATGTCCGCGCCGGCGGCGAAGACCCGCTCGCCACCCCAGACGACGACCGCCTTGACGTCGTCGCGCAGGCTCGCCTCGCCGGCGAGGGCGCGGATCTCCTCCTGCACCTGGGCGTTGAGCGCATTCATCTTCGGCCGGTCCAGCCGCAGGGTGCCGACCCCGTCGGCCACCTCGAGACGGACGAACTCGGTGGCTTCCTCACCCATGCGTGCAGACCTCCGTGTGGGACCGGTGTGACGCCGACAACCTACCGTCGGCGATCTGCCCGGAGGGGTCCTGCCCGTCGCCGACGAGGTCTTCGCCTGGCTGCAATGATCTTCCGGTGGCACTGGACACCTGGGAATGGCACAGCCGTGACGAGCGCGCGCCCGTCTGGCCGGGCCGGTCATGGCCACTCGGGGCGACGTGGTCGCCCGAGGCGACCAACTTCGCGGTGTACTCCCCGGAGGCCACGGCGATGTGGGTCAGCGTCTTCGACGACGACGGCACCGAGACGACGTACCAGCTGACCGAGCACACGCTCGGCACCTGGCACGGTGCCGTCCCGGACCTGCCGGTCGGCACGCGCTACGGCCTGCGTGCGTTCGGACCCTGGCAGCCGTCGCAGGGGCTGCGGTTCAACCCGCACAAGCTGCTGCTCGACCCCTACGCGAAGGCGGTCAGCGGAGAGCTCCGGCCCGGGCCGGCGATCTACGGCTACGACTTCGACGACCCGGAGCGGCAGAGCACCACCGACTCGGCCGCGTCGATGCCGCGCAGCGTGGTGGTGCACGACGACTTCGACTGGGGCCCCGACGGCGACCCGCCGAAGCGGCACCGCTGGCGCGACTCGGCGATCTACGAGCTGCACGTCAAGGGCTTCACGAAGCTGCACCAGGAGATCCCCGAGGGGCTGCGCGGCACGTACGCCGGCCTGGCGAGCCCGACGGTGATCGCCTACCTCAAGGAGCTCGGCATCACGGCCGTCGAGCTGCTGCCGATCCACCAGTTCTTCTCCGAGCCGCGGCTGGCCGACCAGGGGCTGGTCAACTACTGGGGCTACAACTCGCTCGGGTTCTTCGCCCCGCACGCGGCGTACTCCTCCTCGGGCGACCGGGGCCAGCAGGTCACCGAGTTCAAGCAGATGGTGCGCGCGTTCCACGAGGCCGGGATCGAGGTGATCCTCGACGTCGTCTACAACCACACGGCGGAGGCGGGCGCGCTCGGCCCGACGCTGTCCTTCCGGGGGCTCGACGACCGCGGCTTCTACAAGCGGGTGGCCGTCGACTCCGACGACGAGGAGCTGCCCGCGCACGCGCGCTTCGACGACACCTACTGGGATGTCACCGGGTGCGGCAACACGGTCGACGCCGGCAACCCGCAGGCGCTGCGGCTGATCCTGGACTCCCTGCGCTACTGGGTGACCGAGATGCACGTCGACGGGTTCCGCTTCGACCTCCTCTCGGCACTGACCCGGTCGGGCTACTCCGTCGACATGTCGGGACACCTCCTGACGACGATCGGACAGGACCCCGTGCTGCGGCACGCCAAGCTGATCGCCGAGCCGTGGGACGCGTCCAGCGACGGCTACCGCGTCGGGGAGTACCCGCCGCCGTGGGTCGAGTGGAACGACCAGTTCCGCGACACCATGCGCGACTTCTGGCGCGGCCAGTCCGACGGCATCCGGACCGTCGCCACCCGACTCGCCGGCTCCTCCGACCTGTACGCCGATGACGGCCGCTCGCCGTACGCCTCGGTGAACTTCGTGACCGCGCACGACGGGTTCACGCTGCGCGACCTGGTCTCCTACGAGCACAAGCACAACGAGGCCAACGGCGAGGACAACAAGGACGGCACCGACGACAACCGGTCGCAGAACTGCGGAGTCGAGGGCGAGACCGCCGACCCGGAGATCGCCGCGCGTCGCCGGCGGATCGCGGCGAACCTCATGGCCACGCTGTGCCTGTCCAACGGGGTGCCGATGATCACGGCCGGCGACGAGCGCGGCCGCACCCAGCACGGCAACAACAACCCCTACGCCCAGGACAACGAGATCTCCTGGGTCGACTGGCGGCCCGACGACGCCTGGCTCGGGATGTGGGACATGACCCGCACGGCCCTGCGGATCCGCCGCGAGCACCCGGCCCTGCGCCAGCGGCACTGGTTCGAGGGCCGGCCGGCGATCAAGGGCGGCCCGAAGGACCTGGCCTGGATCCACCCCGAGGGCCGCGAGATGTCCGGGGAGGACTGGCACGACCCCGACCTGCGGGTGATCGGCATGTTCGTCTCCGGCGACCCGCTGCGCTCCCCCGGTCCTCGCGGTGAGCAGCAGCGCGACTCGTCGTTCCTGTTCTGGCTGAACGGGTCGTCCGAGGACTGCGAGGTCAGGCTCCCCGCGAACGCCTGGGTGCAGAGCGGCTCCGTGGTGCTCTCCACCGACGACAAGGTCCACACCGGTACGTCGGTGCGCGCCGGCGAGGCCTTCGTGCTCCGCGCCGAGTCACTCGTCGTGCTGCAGGAGGACTGAGCGGTCCGCCGAGCGGGCACTTGCGCGCGCTCCAGGTACGCCGACAGGGCACTTGCACGCGCTCCAGATCCGGTGCGCTCCGTACCGAACTGCCCGCTCGGCGCGCTCACGGCGTACCGAACTGCCCGCTCGGCGGCTAGGCCAGGGCGACCAGGCCGAGCTCGGCGGGCGACGCCAGGCCGGCGTGCTTCGGCAGCACCCGGACGGTGTAGCCGAACGGCCCGGGCCGGTCGAGGACGAGCTGTCCCTCGAAGCGATGCCGACCGGCCTCGTAGGACTCCGCGAGGTGCAGGTCGGCGATGACGGTCGCGACCAGCTGGTCCTCGCCCTTCACGCGGCCGTGCACGACCTCGACCTCGACGTCGTCGGGTGAGAGCTCGCCGAGGGAGACGAAGACCTTGAGCTCGAGGCTGCCGCCGACCTCCGGTGAGTCCGAGAGCCCGGCCGTGTCGACGTGGTCGATCCGCACCTGGTCCCAGCCGGCCCGCACCCGAGCCTTGAACTCCGCCAGCTCGCGCGCCCCGTCGAAGGTTGTGTTGATGGCGCGGGCGGTCGCCGCGGACGGCGCGTAGAGCTGCTCGACGTAGTCGCGCACCATGCGGGTGGACAGGACGCGAGGGCCGAGCGACTTCAGCGTGTGCCGCACCATCTCGATCCACCGGATCGGCAGGCCGTCGCCGCCCTGGGAGACGGTGTCGTAGAACCGCGGCGCGACCTCGTGCTCGATCAGGTCGTAGAGCGCGTTGGCCTCGATGTCGT
>JAEKKP010000237.1 GCA_019510315.1 Propionibacteriales bacterium | reverse complement strand
GACGGGGTCTTCGTCGAGCCGGCCTCGGCAGCCGGCGTCGCAGGGCTGCTCCTGGAGCACGGCGAGGGCGCAGACCTGCGCGGCCAGACCGTGGTCGTCACGGTGACCGGCCACGGCCTGAAGGACATCGACACGGCGTTGTCCACCTTCACCGAGCTCGTCGACACGGTCGTCGACGCCGACGTCGAGTCCGCGGCCCGGGCTGCCGGACTGGCATGAGCCTGGTGAGCGGACCGGTCACCGTCACGGTGCCGGCCACGAGCGCGAACCTCGGTCCGGGGTTCGACTGCCTCGGCCTGGCGCTCGACCTCCACGACACCCTGACCGGCGAGGTTGCCGACGCGGGACTCGTCGTCGAGATCGTGGGCGAGGGCGCCGACTCCCTCCCACGCGACGAGACCCACCTGGTCGTGCGGGCAATGTCTGCTGCGTTCGCCGCGGCCGGCGTCGGTCCCGGCGGGCTGCGGCTGCGCTGCGACAACGTCATCCCGCAGGCGCGCGGGCTCGGCTCCTCCTCGGCGGCGATCGTCGGCGGCTTGGCTCTGGCACGGGCACTGCTCGATGACGGAGCGTCCCTGTTGCCGGACTCCGTGCTGCTCGCCCTGGCCAACCAGCTGGAGGGACACCCCGACAACGTGGCTCCGGCCCTGTTCGGCGGGTTCGTCGTCTGCGGCCAGACCGACGAGGACGTCTGGGCGGACCAGGCGCCGATCGCGCGCGAGATCTCGGCCGTCGTGTTCGTGCCGCCCACGGGCGTGAGCACCGAGGCGGCGAGGGGACTGCTCCCTGCCGAGATCCCGCACGCCGCCGCCGCCGCGAACACGGGACGCGCCGCGCTGCTCGTGACCGCACTGGGCCACGCGCCGCAGCGCCTGCTCCGCGCGACCGAGGACTTCCTGCACCAGGAGTACCGCGCATCGGCGATGCCCGAGTCGCTCGCGCTGGTGCACGCGCTGCGCGCCGACGGCCACGCAGCGGTCGTCTCCGGAGCCGGTCCGACCGTGCTCGTCCTGACCGCGGACGGGCCGGGAGAGCTGCTCGGACGGTGTCCCGACGGCTGGTCGGCGTACCCGCTCGAGGTCGACCACGCCGGTGTGCGGACCGTGGCATCCTGAGCGTTCTCTGGTGCTAGTGTGGGCGCAGCGTCCAGTGAGCTCGCACCCCTGATCGACGATCACGGCGACACCCTGACGCACTCTTCCTGATCGGACTCCACTCACCGGTTCCCTCTACACGCGCACCGGTGACCGGGCCCGTGTCGGGCAACCGCACCGAGCCGACGCTCAGTCGTCAGGCCCAGCAAGGGGGAAGGACCCCACATGACGGACACCACCGACACCACCGCTGCTCCCGAGGCCAACGGCACCGCCCCGGCGCGCAAGGGCGGCGGTCTCAGCAGCATGCTGCTGCCCGAGCTCAAGCAGGTGGCGGGTGGCCTCGGCATCAAGGCCACCGGCATGAAGAAGGCCGACCTCGTCGCCGCGATCCGGGCCGCCCAGAGCGGCAACCAGAGCAGCAACCAGAGCGGCAACCAGAGCAGCCAGGGCACCAAGCGTCCCGAGCGCGACCGCGGCCAGGACGCTGCGCGCACGAGCGAGGCGCCCGCCCGCGAGCAGGACGACCGCGACCGCCGAGGCGGCCAGGACCGTGAGGACCGCCAGGACGGGGCCCGCCAGGCGCGCACCGAGCAGGACCGGTCCCAGCCGGAGCAGACCGAGCGCACCGAGCGCACCGAGCGCGGCGACCAGGACCGCGCCCAGGGCCAGGACCGCCAGCAGCGCAACCAGGGGCAGGACCGCAACCAGGGGCAGGACCGCAGCCAGGCGCAGGACCGCAAGCAGGACCGCGAGGGCCAGGACCGCAAGCAGGACCGCGACGGCCAGGACCGCAAGCAGGACCGCGAGGCCCAGGACCGCAACCAGGGACAGGGCCAGGGCAACCAGGCCAACCGCGACGACGACGGCGGCAGCCGCCGCAACCGGCGCCGCCGGGGCCGCGACCGCACCCCACCGCAGGGTGGCAGCCCCGCCCCCCAGGGGCGCAGCAACCGCAGCGAGCCCGACCTGCAGATCCTCGAGGACGACGTGCTCACCCCGTGTGCGGGCATCCTCGACGTGCTCGACAACTACGCCTTCGTGCGCACCAGCGGCTACCTCCCCGGCACCGAGGACGTCTACGTCTCGCTGTCGATGGTCCGCAAGTACGGCCTCCGTCGCGGCGACGCGATCACCGGCCAGGTACGCCAGCCGCGCGAGGGCGAGCGCCGGGAGAAGTTCAACCCGCTGGTGGTCGAGCGCCGGGAGAAGTTCAACCCGCTGGTCGTCATCGACACGGTCAACGGCGCCGACCCGGACAGCGCGAAGGACCGCGTCGAGTTCAGCAAGCTCACCCCGCTCTACCCCTCCGAGCGGCTCCGCCTCGAGACCACGCCGACCAACCTGATCGGTCGCGTCATCGACATCGCGGCGCCGATCGGCAAGGGCCAGCGCGGCCTGATCGTGTCGCCGTCGAAGGCCGGCAAGACGATGATCATGCAGTCGATCGCGAACTCGATCACCACCAACAACCCCGAGTGCCACCTGATGGTCGTGCTCGTCGACGAGCGACCCGAGGAGGTCACGGACTTCGAGCGCTCGGTCAAGGGCGAGGTGATCAGCTCGACGTTCGACCGGCCGGCCACCGACCACACGACCGTCGCCGAGCTCGCGATCGAGCGTGCCAAGCGGCTCGTCGAGCTGGGGCACGACGTGGTCGTGCTCCTGGACGGGATCACCCGCCTGGGCCGCGCGTACAACCTCGCGGCCCCGGCCAGCGGCCGGATCCTCTCCGGTGGTGTCGACTCCGCCGCGCTCTACCCGCCGAAGCGCTTCTTCGGTGCCGCGCGCAACATCGAGGACGGCGGCTCGCTGACCATCCTGGCGACGGCGCTGATCGAGAGCGGCTCGAAGATGGACGAGGTGATCTTCGAGGAGTTCAAGGGCACCGGCAACATGGAGATCAGGCTGCGCCGCGACTTCGCCGACAAGCGGATCTTCCCGGCCATCGACGCCGTCCAGTCCGGCACCCGCCGCGAAGAGCTCCTGATGAGCAAGGACGAGCTCGCCATCATCTGGAAGCTTCGCCGGGTGCTGTCGGCCCTCGATGGGCAGCAGGCGCTCGAGCTCCTGCTGGAGCGGTTGAAGAAGTCGCAGAACAACCTCGAGTTCCTGATGCAGGTGCAGAAGACCACTCCGACCCCCAACGGGCAGGAGTCCTGAGCGGATCCCGGCGTGAGCGGCTGGGAGAGCAATCGGTGCATTCACCGCGAGCGGTGGGGGGCGTCTGGATATGCTGACCGCCGTGCCGTCCTCCGGACGGCCGCGACGGGGCCTCGTTCGAGGGCGCCGGGGGTATCGCCAGGGGTTGGACGGAGGGGCCGATGGCACGCATCGTGATCGCGGACGACGACGCGGACATCCGTGAGCTGGTGGTGTTCAAGCTGCGCCACGCCGGCCACGAGGTCCTGCCGGTCGCCGACGGTGCCGCGGCCGTGGAGGCCTGCCTGGCCAACAAGCCCGACCTGGTCATCCTCGACGTGATGATGCCGGGCATGAGCGGTCTCGACGCCGCCCGCGCCCTGCGTGCCGACGACGGCATGTCCGGCGTACCGATCATCATGCTCACCGCGCGCGCCCAGGAGCCGGACATCGAGCAGGGCTTCGATGCCGGCGCCGACGACTACGTCGTCAAGCCGTTCAGCCCCCGCGAGCTCGCTTCGCGGGTGGCTGCGGTGCTCGCCCGCGGCACCTGAGCAGCGGGAACATCCGCGGCCTGCGTCGTGTTGAGGCAGGTGTTGTCATCCAGCCCCGTTCCGACGGTGATTTCACCGGTGGGGTGCCCGGATGGCACAATCGTTGGTCGGCTCCGGTTCACGTCTGCACTCGCAGGCGACCCGGCGGCTGTGAGACCCGAGAGGAAACCATGAAGAACGACACCCACCCCGACTACGTCGTGACCCAGGTGACGTGCACCTGCGGCAACACCTTCACGACGAAGAGCACGGCGACCAGCGGCTCGCTGCACGCCGACGTCTGCTCGAACTGCCACCCGTTCTACACGGGCAAGCAGAAGATCCTCGACACCGGTGGCCGCGTGGCCCGGTTCGAGGCCCGGTACGCCAAGAAGGCTGCGCCCGAGAAGGACGCCGCCAAGTAGCTTCGTCGAACGCCGGTCCCGCCCGCTCTCACCAGCGGCCGCGGGGACCGGCGTTCTGCGTGTCCGGTCGATTTCGCTGAGCAGGAGGCGTCGCAGGTGTTCGAGGCAGTCGAGGCGCTGATCGCGGAGCATGCGGCGCTCGAGGACGTCCTCGCCGATCCGTCGCTGCACGCCGATCAGGCACGCGCTCGCAAGGTCAACCAGCGCTACGCCGAGCTCTCGGCGATCATGCGCGCCTACCGCGAGTGGCAGCGGCTCGGCGACGACGCCACGGCCGCTCGCGAGCTGGGCGCCGACGACGCGGACTTCGCTGCGGAGGCCGGCCAGCTCGACGAGCGACGCGCGGTCGCCGAGGAGCGGCTGCGCCACCTGCTGATCCCGCGCGATCCCTCCGACGGCAAGGACGCGATCCTCGAGGTCAAGTCCGGCGAGGGCGGTGAGGAGTCCGCGCTGTTCGCCGGCGACCTGCTCCGCATGTACACCCGGTACGCCGAGCAGCACGGCTGGACCACCGAGATCCTCGACGCCAACGAGTCCGACCTCGGCGGCTACAAGTCGGTGACGGTCGCGGTCAAGGCGAAGGGCACTCCCGCGCCGGGCGACGCGCCGTACGCGCTGCTGAAGTTCGAGGCCGGCGTGCACCGGGTTCAGCGGGTGCCGGTCACCGAGAGCCAGGGCCGGGTGCACACGTCGGCGGCGGGCGTCCTGGTGATGCCCGAGGCCGAGCCTGTCGACGTCTCGATCGACGAGAAGGACCTGCGCATCGACGTCTTCCGCTCGAGCGGGCCGGGGGGTCAGAGCGTCAACACGACCGACTCCGCCGTCCGGATCACCCACGTGCCGACGGGCATCGTGGTGAGCTGCCAGAACGAGAAGTCCCAGCTGCAGAACCGCGAGCAGGCAATGCGGATCCTGCGCGCGCGCCTGCTGGCCGCAGCGCAGGAGGAGGCGGACGCGGAGGCAAGCGACGCGCGTCGCTCACAGGTGCGCACGGTCGACCGCTCCGAGCGCATCCGCACCTACAATTACGCCGAGAACCGCATCTCCGACCACCGCACGGGCTACAAGGCCTACAACCTCGACCAGGTCCTCGACGGCGCCCTCGACCCGGTGATCGAGTCGTGCGTCGCGGCCGACATGGCGTCGCGGCTCGAGGCGCTCGGTG
>JAEKKP010000236.1 GCA_019510315.1 Propionibacteriales bacterium | reverse complement strand
GTCCCGACGACATCACCTGGCTCGGTCTGCTGCAGGCGGACTGGCAGATCATCGCCGATCTGTCCTTCGCCGACCTGGTCCTCTGGCTGCCCGATCGCGAGGGCACCGGCTACTGGGCGGCGGGTCAGATGCGGCCGACCACCGGGCCGACGGCGCTGGTCGACGACGTCGTCGGCAGCTTCGTCGCGACCGGCCGCAGGTCGCTGCTGGATGCGGCGCTGCGCGACGGCCGGATCGCCCGCGAGGGTGACCCTGAGTGGCGTGACGACGTGCCGGTGCGGGTCGAGGCGATTCCGGTACGTCGCGACGGGCGGATCATCGCTCTGGTCGCCCGCAACACCAACCTGCACGGCGTCCGGACCCCGAGCAGGCTCGAGCTGTCCTACCTGCAGACTGCCAGTGAGCTGACGCAGATGATCGCGCACGGCACCTTCCCGTTCCCCGGGCAGCGCTCGGACCACGCCGACTCCCCGCGGGTCGGCGACGGCTTCGTCCGGGTCGACGCCACCGGCAAGGTGACCTATGCGAGCCCGAACGCCATGTCGGTGTACCGCAAGCTCGGCCTCACCACCGACCTGGCCGACCAGAACCTCGCGGCGCTGACCCGCGAGCTGGTGCCCGCCGACCTGCGGCCGGACGAGGAGTCGATCAGCGCGGTGCTCGGAGGCCGGATGCCGCGCGACACCGAGATCGGCAACCGGCAGGGCACCGTGATCGTGCGGTCGATCCCGCTGCGGCCCACAGGCCAGCACACCGGAGCGCTGATCCTGCTCCGCGACGTCACCGACCTGCGCCGGCGCGACCGCGAGCTCGTGACGAAGGACGCCACCATCCGCGAGATCCACCACCGCGTGAAGAACAACCTGCAGACCGTCGCGGCGCTGCTGCGCCTCCAGGCCCGCCGGATCGAGTCGGCCAGGGGGCGCGAGGCGCTCGAGGAGGCCGTACGGCGGGTCGGTGCCATCGCGGTCGTGCACGAGACGCTGAGCCAGACCTTCGAGGAGGAGGTCGAGTTCGACGCCGTCGCCGACCAGCTGCTCGCCCTGGTCCGCGAGGTCGGCGGCGAGGCGGCTGCCCCGGCCGGGGGAGTGCGGCTGCGGCGTACCGGCACGTTCGGCACGGTCGGCTCCGACGTGGCCACGCCGTTGGCGATGGTGCTCACCGAGGTGCTCCAGAACGCGATGGAGCACGGGTTCGCGGACAGCCGCCCTGGCACGGTCGAGGTGACCGCCACCCGGTCCCCGGCCGGGCTGCAGGTGCGCGTGACCGACGACGGCGTCGGGCTGCCCGCCGACTTCGACGCGGAGAGCTCCAGCAGCCTGGGCCTGTCGATCGTGCGCACCCTCGTCGGTGAGCTCGGCGGCACGCTCCAGATCGGTCGCCGCGAGGACACGACGGGCACGGTGGTGGAGCTGACGCTGCCCGCGATCCAGGCGGAACGGTCTCCTCGTTAGGCGGTCCGCACGCGGGCGCGGGCGTTGCGGCGCTTGAGCGCGCGGCGCTCGTCCTCGCTGAGCCCTCCCCAGACGCCGTGGTCCTGCCCGGCCTCGAGCGCCCAGGCGAGGCACTGCTCGCGGACGTCGCACCGACGGCACACCTGCTTGGCCTCCTCGATCTGGAGGATGGCCGGCCCGGTGTTGCCGATGGGGAAGAACAGCTCCGGGTCTTCGTCGAGACACGCGGAGCGGTGGCGCCAATCCATGGCGAGGAACTCCTGTTCTAGAGGTGTGTGAACGCGTTCACTAGGTCGCTCCTGGCGCGGTCCGATCGGGTCCGGACGCAGGAAAGTGACTACGTCAAGAGTGATCAGGCGCAGTTACCCTGTGATGCTGTCAACAACCGCCTCCGGAAACAACCCCCGACGCGGGTCGGGTTCGTCACAGGACTAACCTGCGCCCGTGGAGACCGGATCGCCGTACTCGCGCCACGGGGCCCCCGCGCCGCTGGTCACGGCCGCCGGCCTGACCCTGGTCGAGGGCCTGGTGACCGTCATGTACGGCATCGGTGAGGCCGTCCACATCACGTCGCAGCGACTGGTCATGGGAGTGACCACGTCGGTCTTCTTCGTCGTGTACGGCGCGGCGATGGTGCTGTGCGCCTGGGGCCTCAACCGGCTCCTGACCTGGGCCCGTGGCCCCGTGCTGCTCGCCCAGCTGATCCTGCTCGGGCTGGCCTGGAACTTCCGCCAGGGCGACACGCTCCCGCTGGCGATCGCGATGGCGGTGCCGGCGGTCGTCGTACTGGTCGGCATGCTCGTGCCGAGCTCGGTCGACGCGCTGGAGAACGGCCCGCCCGACCGGCGCTGAGGTCGGTCAGTCGATCGAGTCGCGCAGCTCGGCCAGCGTGCGGGCGAGCAGCCGGGAGACGTGCATCTGGGAGATGCCGACCTCCTCGGCGATCTGGGCCTGGGTCATCTGCCGGTAGAAGCGCAGCACGAGGATCTGGCGCTCGCGTGGGGGCAGCCGCTCGATGAGGGGCCGGATCGACTCCCGGATCTCGACGTGGTCGAGAGCCTCGTCGGTGTCGCCGAGCAGCTCCAGCATCGAGCCGATGCCGTCGTCCTGGCCGTCGCCGGCGTCCAGGGACAGCGTCGAGTACGCGTGCGAGGACTCCAGCCCCTCGAGCACCTCCTCGACCGAGACGCCCAGCCGGTCGGCGACCTCGTGCGACGTCGGGGCGCGACCGAGCCGCTGGGACAGGTCACTGGTGGCGGTCGCGATCGACATCCGCAGCTCCTGCAGCCGGCGGGGCACCCTGATCACCCAGCCCTTGTCGCGGAAGTGCCGCTTGATCTCGCCGAGGATCGTCGGCATCGCGTACGTCGAGAACTCCACCCCACGCTCGGTGTCGAACCGGTCGACCGCCTTGATCAGGCAGGGGCAGGTGCAGCTCGACGAGCTCACCACGGGCCCGCGACCGGTCGATGGCAGAGCTGTGCGACGCCGTCAGCTGCGCCAACAGCGCGTGACTGCGTTCCCGAGAGGTGGAGGACACGTCCTCCTGGTGCTGCGTCATCGTTCAGGCCGGCGCACTCGATGTCGTCGACGTGACTGCAAGGGTGATGGTGAGGACGTCGTCGCCGGCGTCGGCGGTGACGTCACTGGCGGTCGAGGTGAGCACCTGCCAGGCGAAGCTGCTGGTGTCCGGCACCGTCGGCTGCACGGCGTCGACCGAGACCTGCACCTCGATCCGTCCAGGGGTCAGCCGGAAGCGCCCGACCAGGCGACCGCCCGGCCGCGCACGATCGAGCAGCATGGCGCTCGCCTCGCCCACGGCCATCCTCAGGTCCTCGATGTCGTCGAGGGTGAAGTCGAGCCGCGCCGCGAGTCCGGCGGTTGCCATCCGCAGCACGGCGACGTAGGCGCTGTCCG
>JAEKKP010000235.1 GCA_019510315.1 Propionibacteriales bacterium | reverse complement strand
GAGGTCGGCAACGCCGAGCAGTCGAACATCAACTGGGGCAAGGCCGGCCGCATGCGCTGGAAGGGCAAGCGCCCGACCGTCCGCGGTGTCGTCATGAACCCCGTCGACCACCCGCACGGTGGTGGCGAGGGCAAGACGTCCGGTGGTCGTCACCCGGTGTCCCCGTGGGGCAAGCCCGAGGGCCGGACGCGCAAGCGCAAGGCCAGCGACGCCCTCATCGTCCGCCGCCGCAAGACCGGCAAGAACAAGCGCTGAGTAGGGAAGAGACGACATGCCTCGCAGCCTGAAGAAGGGTCCGTTCGTCGACGACCACCTGATCAAGAAGGTGGACGCGCAGAACGAGGCCGGGACCCACAACGTGATCAAGACCTGGTCGCGTCGCTCGATGATCGTGCCGGCCATGATCGGCCACACGCTCGCCGTGCACGACGGACACAAGCACGTTCCCGTGTTCGTGACCGACTCGATGGTCGGCCACAAGCTGGGCGAGTTCGCCCCGACCCGCACCTACCGCGGGCACGTGAAGGACGACCGGAAGAGCCGCCGCCGCTGACCGCGGTAGCCAAGGAGAGATAGAGCTATGAGCGTTACAGAGCGTCGGCGCATCAGCGCCCGCCGTGACTCGCTGCTCGGCGACCAGCCGGGAGCGTTCGCCAGTGCGCGCTTCGTCCGGATCACCCCCCTGAAGGCCCGCCGTGTCGTCGACATGGTCCGCGGTCTCCAGGTCGACGAGGCCCTCGCGCTGCTGCAGTTCGCCCCGCAGGCTGCGAGCGAGACCGTCTACAAGGTCCTCGAGAGCGCCGTTGCGAACGCCGAGACCACCGAGGACCTCGACCGCGCCACCCTCGTGGTGAGCAAGGCGCTGGTCGACGAGGGTCCGACGATGAAGCGCTGGCGTCCGCGTGCGCAGGGCCGGGCCACCCGGATCAACAAGCGCACCAGCCACATCACCCTCGTGGTGCAGCCAGCAGATCAGTCCAACGACCGGAAGGCGGCTCAGAAGTAATGGGTCAGAAGATCAACCCCAACGGGTTCCGCCTTGGCATCTCCACCGACCACAAGAGCCGGTGGTACGCCGACAAGCTGTACAAGGCCTACGTCGGCGAGGACGTCGCGATCCGCAAGCTGCTCTCCAAGGGCATGGAGCGGGCCGGCATCTCCAAGGTCGAGATCGAGCGCACCCGTGACCGCGTGCGGGTCGACATCCACACCGCCCGCCCGGGCATCGTGATCGGCCGCCGCGGCGCGGAGGCCGACCGTCTGCGCACCGAGCTCGAGAAGCTCACCGGCAAGCAGGTCCAGCTCAACATCCTCGAGGTCAAGAACCCCGAGGTCGACGCCCAGCTCGTCGCCCAGGGTGTCGCCGAGCAGCTGTCCGGCCGCGTGCAGTTCCGCCGCGCGATGAAGAAGGCCATGCAGACCTCGATGCGCTCCGGTGCCAAGGGCATCCGGATCCAGTGCTCAGGTCGGCTCAACGGCGCGGAGATGTCGCGCTCGGAGTTCTACCGCGAGGGTCGGGTGCCGCTGCACACGCTGCGCGCCGACATCGACTACGGCTTCTACGAGGCCCGCACGACCTTCGGCCGCATCGGCGTGAAGGTCTGGATCTACAAGGGTGAGGTGGCCGCGACCCGCGCCGAGCGCGAGGCCCAGGCCGCTGCGCGCGCCGGCGCCCCGGGTCGCAACCGCGGTGCTCGCACCGAGCGTCCGACCCGCGGCACCCGCGGTGGGGCCGAGCGTCCCACCCGCGCCGACCGCGGCCCGGCGACCGAGGCGTCCGTGGCCACCGCTGAGGCACCGGCCGCGACCGTTGCCGCTACCGATGGGGAGGGCTGACCGCCATGTTGATGCCCCGCAGGGTCAAGCACCGCAAGCAGCACCACCCGAAGCGCACGGGTGCTGCGAAGGGTGGCACGAAGCTCGCGTTCGGCGACTTCGGCATCCAGGCGGTCGAGGGCTCCTACGTGACCAACCGACAGATCGAGTCCGCGCGTATCGCGATGACTCGTCACATCAAGCGAGGCGGAAAGGTGTGGATCAACATCTACCCCGACCGTCCGCTGACCAAGAAGCCGGCCGAGACCCGCATGGGCTCCGGCAAGGGCTCGCCCGAGTGGTGGGTGGCCAACGTCAAGCCCGGCCGCGTCATGTTCGAGCTCTCCGGAGTCGACGAGGACGTTGCTCGCGAGGCGATGCGTCGCGCGATCCACAAGCTCCCGATGAAGTGCAAGTTCGTCACCC
This sequence comes from Propionibacteriales bacterium, assembly GCA_019510315.1. Lineage (GTDB taxonomy): Bacteria > Actinomycetota > Actinomycetes > Propionibacteriales > Nocardioidaceae > Marmoricola. The sequence goes on along the minus strand of JAEKKP010000235.1, from coordinate 854 downwards.
GTGAGGGGGCAATCTGATGGCAACCGCCCATGACCTCGACGATCTCAATGACGTCGACCTCGAGACCCGGCTGCGTGAGGCCAAGGAAGAGCTGTTCAACCTGCGCTTCCAGGCCGCCACCGGTCAGCTCGAGAGCCACGGCCGGCTGCGGTCGGTCAAGAAGGACATCGCCCGGATCTACACCGTGGTCCGCGAGCGCGAGCTCGGGATCCGGACAGCTCCGGGTGCCGAGAAGGACGGTGCTGCATGAGTGAGGTAACTGCTGTGGAGAGCGCCCAGGAGTCGGCAGAGCGCGACGCTCGGCGCAAGGTCCGTGAGGGCCTCGTCGTCAGCGACAAGATGGACAAGACCGTCGTGGTCTCGGTCGAGGACCGGGTCAAGCACGCGCTGTACGGAAAGGTCCTGCGCCGTACGTCGAAGCTCAAGGCGCACGACGAGCAGAACGAGTGCGGCGTCGGCGACCGCGTCCTGATCATGGAGACCAGGCCGCTGTCCGCGACGAAGCGCTGGCGCGTCGTCCAGATCGTCGAGAAGGCCAAGTAGAACCCACCGGGGCGCTGCCCCACACCAGACACAGCCAGTTCGGTCAGGCTCAGCTGCCGAGAGCAGCTGAGAACCGGCACGACAACCAGGAGAAAAACCGATGATCCAGCAGGAGTCGCGACTCAAGGTCGCCGACAACACGGGTGCCAAGGAGATCCTCTGCATCCGTGTGCTCGGCGGCTCGGGTCGGCGCTACGCCGGCATCGGCGACGTCATCGTTGCCACCGTCAAGGACGCGATCCCCGGCGGCAACGTCAAGAAGGGCGACGTCGTCAAGGCCGTGATCGTGCGGACCGTGAAGGAGCGCCGTC
>JAEKKP010000108.1 GCA_019510315.1 Propionibacteriales bacterium | reverse complement strand
AGCAGCTGGCCGCCGACCTCCTCTCCACGCCTCGCACGCAGGAGCGCGCCGAGCGGCTCAAGGTGCGCATGCTCGAGCACCCGCAGCTGCTCGCCAGCGGCATGGCGGTCTTCGACGCGATGAAGCAGGCCCTCCTCGATGCGCTCGCCGACGACGACGGGCCACTGCGCGAACGGGTCCGCGGGGAGCTGGTCCGCTTCGCCGACCGGCTTGCCGGCGACGCGGCGATGCGCGAGCGGTTGGACTCCTGGGCGGCCGATGCGGCCGTCTTCGCCGTACGCCGGTACGGCGGCGAGCTGACCGCGGTGATCACGCACACGGTCGAGCGCTGGGACGGCAAGGAGGCCGCGCAGCGCATCGAGCTGCACGTCGGCCGGGACCTGCAGTTCATCCGGATCAACGGCACCATCGTCGGCGGCCTGGTCGGTGTGCTCATCCATGCCGTCTCGACGGCGGTGGGCTGATGGCCGGCGAGCACCGCACCGTGTCGATCCGCGACGAGTCGATCCGGCTCGGCCAGCTGCTCAAGCTGGCGGACCTCGTGGACCAGGGGAGCGACGCCAAGGAGGTGCTCCTGCGCGGACTCGTGCAGGTCAACGGAGAGGTCGAGACGCGCCGCGGGCGCCGGGTGGTCCCGGGCGACACCGTCACCGTCGGTGGTCAGACCGTTGGCATCGAATCCACCTCACACTAGATTCGAACCATGAAGATCAGGGAAGTCATCGCCGGCAAGGCCATCCAGGACGTCGTCACGATCCGCCCCGATGCCACGGTCCGGGAGCTGGTCGCCCTGCTCGCCCAGCACAACATCGGCGCCGCCGTCGTGAGCTCGGACGGCACCACCGTCGACGGGATCGTCAGTGAGCGCGACGTCGTACGCCGCCTCAACGGTGACGACGGCGCCATGACCGACACCGTTGCGCAGATCATGACCTCCCAGGTGCAGACCGCCGAGCCGTCGAGCAGTCTCGACGACGTCCGCGCCCTGATGACCGAGGGGCGCTTCCGCCACCTCCCCGTCTGCGACGGCGACCAGCTCGTCGGGGTCGTGAGCATCGGCGACGTGGTGAAGGCCTACATCGACCAGGTCGAGTTCGAGCGCGATCAGCTCGACTCCTACGTCCACCAGACCTGAGCAACGCCGGCCTCGGTAGGCTCGTCCGCATGACTGACAAGCCCGAGATCGACTTCCCCGAAGGCACTCCGCCGACCGACCTCGAGATCACCGACCTGACCGAGGGGTCTGGCGCCGAGGCCACCGCCGGCAGCACCGTCTCGGTGCACTACGTCGGGGTCGCGCACTCGACCGGCGAGGAGTTCGACGCCTCGTACAACCGCGGCGCGCCGCTGGACTTCCGGCTCGGCGTCGGCCAGGTCATCTCCGGCTGGGACCAGGGAGTCCAGGGGATGAAGGTCGGCGGCCGCCGCAAGCTCGTGATCCCGCCCCACCTCGGCTACGGCGACCGTGGTGCCGGTGGCGCGATCAAGCCCGGCGAGACGCTGATCTTCGTGGTCGACCTGCTCGACGTGCGCTGAGGCTCAGTCCTCGTTCGACGCGTCGTCGTCCACCTGCCGGCGACGCTCGGCCAGGTCGTGCACAGACCCGCCGCCGCGCTGCGCGTGCCGCGAGACGTCGTCGACCGAGCCGAGGAACGCAAGCGCTTGGTCGTGCAGCTTGCCGTTGCTCGCCAAGGCGTTGCCGCCGGTCGGTCCGGGCTCGCCGTCGAGCGAGGTGAACACCCCGCCGGCCTCGCGGACGATCACGTCGAGAGCCGCCATGTCGTAGACCGCGAGCTCGGGTTCGGCCGCCAGGTCGACGGCTCCTTCGGCGACGAGCATGTAGGACCAGAAGTCGCCGTACGCCCTCGTGCGCCAGCAACGACGCGACAGCGCCATGAAGTCGTCGAGGCGCCCGGCCTCGTCCCAGCCGCCGAGAGACGAGTAGCTCAGCGACGCGTCCTCGATGCGGGACACGTCGGACACCTGGCACTGGCTGGCGCGCAGCAGCGACTTGCCGGTCCAGGCGCCGCCGTCGCGCATCGCCCACCAGCGGCGGTTCAGCTGCGGCGCGGAGACGACACCGACGACGACCTCGCCGTCGACCATCAGGCCGATCAGCGTCGCCCACACCGGTACGCCGCGCACGAAGTTCTTCGTGCCGTCGATCGGGTCGACGATCCAGCAGCGCTGGCCGTGCCCGGTCGTCCCCTGCTCCTCGCCGAGCACGGCGTCACGGGGCCGTGCTCGCGAGAGCGTGCGACGGATGCCCTCCTCGACCGCCTGGTCGGCGTCGGTCACGGGAGTCAGGTCCGGCTTCGTCATCACGTGCAGGTCCAGCGCCTTGTACCGAGCCGTGCTCAGTGCGTCCGCGTCGTCGGCGAGCACGTGTGCGAGCCGGAGATCGTCGGTGAAGTCGAGGGCCATGGGCACAGGGTATGCGCAGCGGTTCGGCGGTCCGTTGAACGCACCGGGCACGTCGTCCGTAGGCGAGGGCAGCGACCGGTGACATCGTCAGGGTCGACAGAGAGGATTCCTCCATGCATATCAACGGGGTGCCGTTGCACCCGCTCGTCGTGCACGCGGTCGTGGTCTTCGTCCCGCTCGGCGCCCTGTCCGCGATCCTCTTCGCCCTGGTGCCTCGCTGGCGCTGGTTGCTGCGGTGGCCGACCCTCGTGCTCGCTCTGGCCGGTGTCGTGCTCACCCGGACGGCGGTGATGACGGGCAACAGCCTCCGCAACGAGAAGCACTTCACCGGCACGCTGGGCGACCGGATCACCACCCACATGAACTGGGGGCACCGTCTCGAGTGGTCGGTCTGGGCGCTCGCGGTCGTCGCGGTGCTCGCGGTCTGGGTGCTCCCGTACGTCGTACCGCTGGTCGGGCGTGAGGCGAGGGTGAGCCCGATGACGTCACTGGTCACGACCGCCACGGTGCTGCTGCCGATAGCTGGCGTCGTGGTCCTGGTGCTGGCAGTGATCACCGGCGACGCCGGCGCCAAGGCCGTCTGGAAGACGACCTAGCACGCGTCTAGTAGTCCGACCCGGCTTCGCGGCTCGCCAGCAGCCGGCGGAAGGACGCCACCCGCTCCTTCTCGTCGCCGACGGCCTCGTCGAGGCCGCACTCGGGCTCGCCGAACCCGTGGGTGCAGCCGCGGGGGCAGTCGGCGGTCAGCTCGAGCAGGTCCGGGAACGCCTCGATCAGGTGGTCGGGGTCGACGTGCGCCAGTCCGAAGGAGCGGATCCCCGGGGTGTCCACGATCCAGCCGTCCGCCGTGCCGCCCGGGCCGGGCAGCGGAAGCATCAGCGCGTTGGTCGAGGTGTGCCGGCCCCGCCCGGTCACGGCGTTGACGACGCCCACCGACCGGTCCGCGTCGGGCACGAGCGCGTTGACCAGCGTGGACTTGCCGACCCCGCTGTGCCCGACGAGCACGCTGGTGCGGCCGACCAGTCGCTCGCGGACGGGCGCGACGTCGGCACCGCGCTGGGTCACGACGTACTCGACGCCGAGGGGCCGGTAGATCCCGACCAGGGTCTCCGGGTCTGCGAGGTCGGCCTTCGTCAGGCACAGCAGCGGGTGCATGCCCGCGTCGTACGCCGCGACGAGCGCCCGGTCGATCAGCCGCGGCCGCGGTTCGGGATCGGCCAGCGCCGCGACGATCACCAGCTGGTCGGCGTTCGCGACGATCACCCGCTCGATCGGGTCGCTGTCGTCGGCGGTGCGCCGCAGGACGTTGGTGCGCTCGTCGACCAGGACGATGCGCGCGAGGGTGTCCACGGCGCCCGAGGTGTCCCCGACCAGGCGGACCCGGTCACCCACGACGACGGCCTTGCGGCCGAGAGGGCGGGCCTTCATCGCGGTGACCACAGTGTCCTTGCCGGGGCCGTCCTCGACGAGGCAGGTGAAGCGACCCCGGTCGACGGTGACGACGACGCCCGGCACCGCGTCGTCGTAGGACGGCCGCTCCTTCGTGCGCGGCCTGGTGTGTCGCCGCGGCCGTTCGTAGGACTCCGGGTCGTGCTCGTCGTAGCCGGGGTTCCGGCGGCCGCTCACGACGTGCCCTCCCGCGGGATCACGCCGGGAACAGCCCCGCCCAGACGCCCGGGAAGCCGGGGAACGTCTTCGAGGTGGTCTCGACGTCCTCGACCACGACCTCGGGCACGGCCGAGCCGACCACCACGCCGGCGTGCGCCATCCGGTGGTCGGCGTAGGTGTGGAAGGTCCCGCCGTGCAGCGTTGCTGGGCGCAGCGACAGGCCGTCGTCGTGCTCGGTGACGTCGCCGCCGAGTGCCGTCAGCTCGGTCGCGAGGGCCGCCAGCCGATCGGTCTCGTGCCCGCGGATGTGCGCGATGCCGCGAAGGTGCGAAGGGGAGTCCGCCAGCGCCGCCAGCGCCGCGACCGCCGGGACCAGCTCGCCGACGTCGTGCAGGTCGGCGTCGATGCCGTGGATCGCGCCGGTGCCGCGGACCGTGAGGCCGTCGTCGTCGAGCGTCACCTCCGCACCCATCTGCTCGAGGATCCAGCGCAGGGCGTCACCGGCCTGGGTGGTCTCCGACGGCCAGTCCGCCACGGTGACGCGTCCGCGACTGGTCAGCGCGAGCATCAGGAACGGGGCGGCGTTGGACAGGTCCGGCTCGATCGCGACATCGCGGGCGCCGATGGGTCCGGGCAGCACCCGCCAGCGGTTCGCGTCGGTGGCGTCGACCTCGACGCCCCGGGCGCGCAGGCAGGCGACGGTCATCTCGATGTGGGGGAGCGAGGGCACCGGCTTGCCGTCGTGGCGGACGTCGATGCCTTCCTCGAAGCGGGCGCCGGCGAGCAGGAGGGCCGAGACGAACTGGCTGGACGTCGAGGCGTCGATGACGACCCGTCCGCCGCGCACCCGTCCGGAGCCGACGACCTCGAAGGGCAGCCGATCGGCCTCGCTGGACACGGTGACCCACAGCGACCTCAACGCACGGAGGACCTCGGCCATGGGCCGGGTGCGGGCATGTGGATCGCCGTCGAACGCCGTGGTGCCGCCGCGCAGCGCCGCCACCGGCGGGACGAACCTCATCACGGTGCCGGCCAGGCCACAGTCGACCGTGACGTCGCGGATGTCGTCGGGCGAGATCCCGGGGGTGACGGCCCAGTCGTCGCCCGAGGTGTCGACCGTCGAGCCCAGCGCCGTGAGAGCTGCCGCCATCAGCTCGGTGTCGCGCGACCGAAGGGCACGGCGTACGACGCCCGGCCCGTCCGCCAGCGCGGCCAGCACGAGCTCACGGTTGGTCAGCGACTTCGAGCCCGGGAGCGCCACCCGTGCGTCGACCGGTGCAGGGGCGTGCGGCGCCGGCCAGTGCGAGGCGGTGGGGGCGTGTGTCACTTGCGCAGGCTACCGACCCTGATGAGTCCGAGGAGGACGCTGTCGTTGTTGTTCGCCATCACGGGGTCGGTGTAGCCGCTGGGCACGGCGACCGTCGCCGTGGCGCTGACCGGGATGCCGATGACGTTGAACTCCAGTGGAGCGGTGCCTGGACCGATGTCGCAGGTCGCCGAGGAGCCGGAGGCGTGGCACCCGGGGCCGCGGGAGACCAGCCGGCCACCGACCACGTGGACGGTCAGGGTGGCCTTCTGCCCGCTCGGTACGCCGCTCACCCCCGCGTTGAGGTAGCCGAGGAGACCATCGGCCTGCCGGGTCAGCGGGCCGACGCGCACCGAGAACGTGAGCCGCACGCTCACGTCGGAGGTCGTGGACGACACCGGCGGCAGCACGACCGTGGTCGGCTTCGTGACGGGCGGCTTGGCCGGCTTGTGCTCCACCGGCTTGTTGGAGGGCGCCTGGCTGGGCGTCACCTCGGACGGCGTCGCGGTCGGGATCGTCACGACCGGCGCCGTGGTGCGAGCCGCCTTCGGGTGCTTCTTGCGGTGGTGCGGTGCGGGTGTCTGGGTGGACGGCGTCGAGAGCGGACCGGTGACCGACGGTCGCGGGGGCGACGCCGTCGGCGTGTGCGAGCCGCCACCGGAGACTGCGACCGCGACGGTGGCAACGCCCGCGACGCCGGCAGCCGCACCGACAGCGGCCACGGTCTGCATGTTGGCGAGCACGACGTCCTTCGCGCGGTCGAGGACCGCGAGCACTCCGCCGGCCGCCGCACCCGCGGACCCGGTCGTCGTGAGGTAGCCGGCTGCGGCGCCACCGAGCACGATCGGCCCGAGCAGAGCCGCCAGCGAGGAGTTCACCTCGTTGAGCTCGAGGTACATCGCCGTGCACTTGCGGCAGCCGTCGAGGTGGTCCTCGACCTTCTGCACGTCCCGCCGGGACAGCCCCTTGCGCACGTACGCGCCGAGCTTGGCGTGGGTCCAGCGGCAGTCGGGGTCGACGAGGTCGGCAGTGTGCATCTGGAGGTAGGCCTGGCGCAGGCCCTCGCGCGCCCGGTACGCGAGCGCGGACACGGAGTTGGCCGTCATGCCGAGCAGGGGTGCGATGTCGGCCGGCTTCTGGCCCTCCACCTCGAGGTGCCACAGGACCAGCTGCCAGCGTTCGGGCAGGCTCGCAAACGCCTTCGCGGCCGCACCGCCCTCGAAGCCGGCGATCACGGTGTCGGTCTGCGGCTCGACGGTCTCGTACGGCGTGAGGTCGTCGGTCGGCGTGGCCCGGTTCGTCGCCCGGATCTTGTCGACGTGGAGGCGGCGTACGGCGGTCAGCAGGTACGCGCGGAAGGCGACGTCGGGACCACCGCCGGCGAGCAGCACGTTGAGGACCTTGGCGAACGCCTCGGAGACCAGGTCGTCGGCGTCGGGACCGGGGACCAGCTGCCGCGCGAGCCGGGTGGCGGCCTCGCGGTGGCGCGCGAACAGGTCGCCGTACGCGGACACGTCACCGCCGCGCACGCCCGAGATCAGCTCGGCGTCGCTGAGCTCCCGGTGCCGGGAGGCGATCTGGTCGATAACGGTCATTTGTCTCAATAACGAAGAGATGCGCGATTGGTAACGACATCTTCACACCAAATCGGGCCGAAGGGATCGGCTAGCCGGTGAAAAATCTGCGCACTTTCGCGTCATGAACCCCTCGGACGCGCGTTTCTCCTGCGAACTCGATCACGACGGGGGTCGGATCGAGCGGCAATTTGATCGACGTACGCGCCGGAAGGAGTGGTGATGGGCCTGTTCACGACACTGTCGCGCAGGACCGCCACGACCGGCGGCAGGAGCCAGGAGTTGCCCGAATGCCTGCGGACCGGATGGCCCGCACGCTTCGACGCAGTTGGGGAGGCTCTCGCCGCTGGATCCGGAGCGCACGCCGCCTGTGCGGTGGTGGGCCGGGAGCTGGCTCGGGACGGGGTCGACCTGGGGGAGGCGCTCGACGGCCTCCGGTCCACCTTTGCACAGGCACTCGACCGCGAGCCCGACTTCGCCTCCACCGAGGCGCTCAGCGTCGCGTGGAGCGACGAGACCCTCGGTTACCTGCACCAGGTCTCCTGCGAGAACCCGCTCACCGGGCTCGCAACGCTCGCTCACCTGCGGGCGCGGCTGGCCGAGCTGCAGCGAGGTGCTGAGGCGAGCGGTACGCCGGTCACGACCGGTCACGCCGTCGTGGTCATCGACCTGCCACGTGAGGGGACGCAGGCCGACGGCGAGTTCGGCCGGGTCCTGATGCTCGCGCGGGTCGCCGACCGCGCCCGGCTCGTGTTCTGCGGTGAGGAGAGCATCGCCGAGGCCAGCCCGAGCCGTCTGCTCGTGCTCGCGCCGCGCACCGACGACCTCGGCCTTCGGGTCGTGGTCCTTCGTGACTTGATCACGGACACGAGCCCGCTGGGAGGAGCGGTTCGGGTCTGGATCGAGGGTCTGCCGTCGTCGCACGCCGCCATGGCGGCGCTGCTGGACGAGCTGGCCCGCACCTAGGGGGCCCCGCCCCCGACGCGCGGGGCCGGACCACGTGGCTTGGGGGCTCGTGGTCCGGCCCCGCAACGGTGTGCGGAACCCGTACGCTGGCGCCGTGTGCGGCCGCTATTCCTCGAGTCGGGACCCCGATGAGATCGTCGAGGAGTTCGAGATCCACACCGCCCTGCCGCCGCGGATCGAGCCGGACTACAACGTGGCGCCTACCAAGCCGGTGTACGCCGTCGTCGAGCGGCCGCCGCGCAAGGACGACCCTGACGCCCCCGATCTCCCCGCCGAGCGGCAGCTCCGCGTGGTGACCTGGGGCCTGGTGCCGTCGTGGGCCAAGGACCCCAAGATCGGCAGCCGCATGATCAACGCGCGGATGGAGACGGTCGCGGAGAAGCCGGCGTACCGCCGTGCCTTCGAGCGTCGGCGGGCCATCCTGCCGGCCGACGGCTACTACGAGTGGTACGAACCGTCCGGCGACTCCCCGCTCGGCAGGACCAAGGCCGGAAAGCCGCGCAAGCAGCCGTTCTTCATCCGGCCCAAGGACGGCTCGATCCTCGCCATGGCCGGGCTCTACGAGCTCTGGCGCGACCCCACCAAGGCCGACGACGACCCGACGCGCTGGCTGTGGACCTGCACGGTGATCACCACCGATGCCGAGGACGACCTCGGCCGGATCCACGACCGGATGCCGCTGATGCTCACGCCCGACAAGTACGACGCCTGGCTCGACCCGGACAACCACGACCGCGACGCGCTGCTCGGCCTCCTGCAGCCGGCCGCGCCGGGCCTGCTCGAGGCCTACCCCGTCTCCACGCTCGTCTCCCGGGTCGACAACAACGGCCCGGAACTGGTCGAGCCGATCCCGCTGACGGAAGACCTCTGATGCCACCGGAGCGGCTGGTCCCGACACCCCAGGGAGACGCGCGCCTCGTCGTCCGCCGGGCGAAGCGGCCGATCGCGACCCTCGTCCTCACCCACGGGGCCGGCGGCGGCATCGACGCGCCCGACCTGCTCCGGCTCGCGCGCACCCTGCCGCAGCAGGAGGTCTCGGTCACGCTCGTGGAGATGCCGTGGCGGGTGCAGGGCAAGAAGGTCGCGCCGCGTCCGGAGGTGATCGACGAGACCTACCTCGCCGTCATGAACTCGATGCGGATGCGGAGTGCGCTGATCATCGGGGGCCGCAGTGCCGGCGCGCGCTCGGCCTGCCGGATCGCCCGGTCGGTCGGGGCCAAGGGCGTGCTCGCCCTGTCGTTCCCTCTCCATCCGCCCGGCAAGCCGGAGCGGTCGCGGCTGCCCGAGCTGCTCGGCGCCCGGGTGCCGTCGCTGGTCGTCCAGGGAGAGCACGACCCCTTCGGGACGCCCGAGGAGTTTCCCGATCACGTCGACCTGGCCGTCGTACCGTCGGGCGACCACTCGCTGCGGGTGCCGAAGGCTGCGCAGATCGGCCAGGAGGACGCCCTCGCGGTCGTGCTCGAGGCCACGCTGGAGTGGATCGTCCGCGAGATCGTGGGGAATCCCACGGCCTGAGCAGTTGTTCCACCACCGTGACGGCGACCGCTCTCCTCGAACGCTCGGTAGGCTGGGCTGCGATGACTGACTCCCAGATCCCCGAGATCGACCCCGCGACCGAGAGCGAGGCCGACCGCCAGCTCCGGTTCGAGCGGGACGCACTGCCCTTCCTGGACCAGCTGTACTCCGCCGCGATGCGCATGACCCGCAACCCGCAGGACGCCGAGGACCTCGTCCAGGAGACGTTCGCCAAGGCGTTCGCCGCCTTCCACCAGTTCAGGCCCGGCACCAACCTGAAGGCCTGGCTGTACCGCATCCTGACCAACACCTTCATCAACAGCTATCGCAAGAAGCAGCGTGAGCCGCAGCAGTCGATGGCCGAAGACGTCGAGGACTGGCAGCTGCACCGCGCCGAGTCGCACTCCTCGTCCGGTCTCAAGTCGGCCGAGATGGAGGCGCTCGAGCACCTGCCGGACTCCGACGTCAAGGAGGCGCTGCAGCGCCTGCCCGAGGACTTCCGCCTGGCGGTCTACCTCGCCGACGTCGAGGGATTCCCGTACAAGGAGATCGCCGAGATCATGGACACTCCGATCGGCACCGTCATGTCCCGCCTGCACCGTGGCCGCCGCCAGCTGCGCGAGATGCTCTCGCACTACGTCCGCGACAACGATCTCCAGCCCACTCCGAGCGTGGGGAGCGCCTCATGACGGACAAGGACTGCTCGGAGGTCATCCACCAGATCTTCGTCTTCATCGACAACGAGCTCGACCAGGCCACGTCCGGGGAGATCCAGCAGCACCTCGACGAGTGCGGCCCGTGCCTGGCGAAGTACGACCTCGAGCGCACCGTGAAGTCGCTCGTCGCGCGCAGCTGCGCCGAGAAGGCGCCCGAGGAGCTCCGCGAGAAGGTGCTGCTGCGGATCCGCGAGGTCCAGGTCACGCTGTACGGCGAGTCCGAGGGTCCGCTCGATTCGACCCCTGGCGCCTTCACCTGAGACACTGTGGGCCGCTCCGCTCGCTGAGCAGACCACCGAACGTAGGAGAACGACATGGGCAAGACCGGACGCAAGCGTCGCGCACGCAAGAAGAAGGGCGCGAACCACGGCAAGCGCCCCAACGCGTGACTCACGCCTGACTCACCAGGTCAGGTGACTGATCCCCCCGAGCTCCTGGGCCGCACTGCGACCCGGGAGCTCGTTGTTTCCGACGCCGACACGGCGGTGGCCGTCGGCTCCGGCAGCCTGCCCGTGCTCGGCACGCCGGTCCTGCTCGCCTGGTGCGAGTCCGCGACCTGTGCCGCCCTCGAGCTCCCCGAAGGCCAGACCTCCGTCGGCACCCGCGTCTCCCTCGAGCACCTCGCCGCGTCGCCCGTCGGTCAGACCGTCACCGTGACGGCAACCGTGGCGTACGTCGACGGTCGGCTCGTGCGGTTCACCGTCGAGGCGCGGATGGGCGACAAGCTCGTCGGCACCGGTGAGATCACCCGGGTCGTCGTGGACGCCGAGAGGTTCATGTCGCGCCTCGGTGGTTGAACCTGTGGGAACCCGTTCGGGTGCGGACTCCCTGTGGTCGGCAAAAGGCGCGGCGACGAGGGAGTTTCGCGGGGGTCGAGTCGGCTTGTCGGGTGCGGTTGGGTCGTCACCGTCGAGCTGTGAGCCCGACCGCAGGGTTCAGAGGTCCATGTCCATGCCGTTCGGCTCACAGCTGGTTGT
>JAEKKP010000215.1 GCA_019510315.1 Propionibacteriales bacterium | reverse complement strand
GCGGCGGCGGGGCTGCCCGCCTCGGTGGCGCGGACAAGGCCTCGATCGAGGTCGGCGGCCGCACGCTGCTCGAACGTGCACTGGCTGCGCTGGTCGACGTCGACGAGGTCGTCGTGGTCGGGACCGAGGTGCCCACCAGCCGCCCGGTCACCTTCACCCGCGAGGACCCGGCCGGCGGTGGACCTGCCGCCGGACTGCTGGCCGGGCTCCGCGCCTTCGCCCGGACTCCCGACCGGGTCGTCGTGCTCGCGGTCGACATGCCCCTGGTGACGGCCGGCACCGTCCGCCGGCTGGCCACCGCGGCCGACCACGACGGCGCCGTGCTGGTCGATCCGTCCGGCCGCGACCAGTACCTGTGCGCGGCGTACTCCACGCACGCGATCGAGACGGCTGCGCTGTCGGTGGGCGGCGAACTCGGCCACGGCGTCGCCATGCGCGAGCTGGTCGGCGGGCTGCGGCTGGCCCGGGTGCCGGCCGCCGGGGACGAGACCCACGACCTGGACACCTGGGCGGACCTGACGATCCTGCGTGAGGCCCTCGATCGGCGAGATCCCTGAACCTGCTCCATTCCCCTTGCGCCACCCGGCTACGTGGGTAATCGTGGCGGTGTGAACCTGCACGACTGGATCGACGAGCTCTGCGACGTGCTCGACGTGGAGATCGACCTCGACGAGGCGCTGGTCCTCGACGTGGCACGGGAGGCTGCCCACAACGTGGAGCGGCCGGCCGCGCCGATCACGACGTTCCTCCTCGGCTACGCCGCCGCCGCGTCCCAGGCAGACCCGGAGGAGATCGAGCGGCTCGCCGCCGCGGCCCTGGCCCTGGCCCAGCGGTGGGACAAGTCGGCGTACGACGTCGCCCACGAGGACGACGATCCCGAGGTCGAGGAAGAGCTGGAGTCGGTCGAAGCCTGACCACGCACGCACTGCCTAGGCTGACCGCATGCGTGCTGTCACCGTGCCCACCCCCGGCGGACCCGAAGCCCTGATCGTCTCGGAGCTCCCCGATCCCGAGCCCGCCGACGGCGAGGTCGTCGTCGACGTCGTCGCCACCGCCGTCAACCGCGCCGATCTCCTGCAGCGGCAGGGCTTCTACCCGCCGCCGCCGGGTGCCAGCGACGTCCTCGGCCTCGAGTGCTCAGGCAGGATCCGGTCGGTCGGTCCCGGCGTCGAGGGCTGGTCCGTAGGGGACGAGGTGTGCGCGCTGCTCAGCGGCGGCGGGTACGCCGAGCAGGTCGTCGTACCGGCCGGCCAGCTGATGCGCGTGCCCGACGGCGTATCGCTGGTCGAGGCAGCCGCACTTCCGGAGGTCGCCTGCACGGTGTGGTCGATGGTGTTCATGGTCGCCCACTTACAGCCCGGCGACCGGCTGCTCGTGCACGGCGGGGCCGGCGGCATCGGGACCTTCGCCATCCAGCTCGCCGCCACTCTCGGCGCCCGGGTGTTCACGACCGCAGGGTCGCCGGAGAAGCTCGAGCTGTGCCGCTCGCTCGGCGCGGAACGCGCGATCAGCTACCGCGACGAGGCCGCATCCGGCATTCCACTCTGGGTGGAGGTGCTCCGAGACGCCGGCGGAGCCGACGTGATCCTCGACAACATGGGGGCGAAGTACCTCGGCCACAACGTCGCCGCCCTCGCCACCGAGGGCCGTCTCGTGGTGATCGGGATGCAGGGCGGCACGAAGGGCGAGGTCGACCTTGGCGCGCTGATGGGCAAGCGCGGCGCACTGGTCGCCGCCACCCTGCGCGCCCGGCCGACAGAGGAGAAGGCAGCGATCTGCCGGGCGGTCGAGGAGCACGTCTGGCCCCTGGTCGCCGCGGGCAAGCTGAACGCGACGGTCGGCGTCGAGCTGTCGCTCGACGACGTGGCCGAGGCGCACGCCCTCATGGAGTCCGGGCAGCACACCGGCAAGATCCTGCTGCGGATCTGAGCCGATACCTAGACTCAGCCGAGGTCGCGGACGACGTACGTGACGGCGACCATGTCGTCGCTGCGCGCCGCGGTCACGCCGACCTCGTACTTGGGTCCGGTGAACTTCATGACGCTGAGGTCGCCGACCTCGCTGGCCGGCCCGGCGGTGTAGCCGGCGGCGGTGAACTCCTTGTGGACCTCGGCCGACAGCTCACTCACGGCGCGCGAGCTCTGCAGCACGACCGACCAGGCGAACTCTCCGTCCGGGCCTCCGGCGGAGCCCGTCAGCACCTTCTCGTCCAGCAGCGGCACGTCGTCGACAGGGAAGCCCTCGGGCAGACCCTGGGTCGCCGTCGGGACCGTCGGTGTCGCGGCACTCGAGGTGCTGCCCGCGTCCGCCGACACGTCGTGACCGGCGACACCGGTCTTGTCGTCGCCAGCTCCGCACGCGGCCAGCGTCCCCAGGCCGGCGACGAGCCCAGCAACGAGCACAGCGGCTCCGGCGAGGGCGCGCAGGCGTTCCGGACGACTCATGCGACCAGTCAACCCGACCCTCGGCGGCTCCGCACCTGTTCCGGCGACTCGGCGCGCCGGGGCGTGGGTGGGCTCGTCTAGGGTTGCCCGCATGTCGACGCAACAGCCTGAACCCCCTCAGGACCCGCGGATCATGATCATCGATCCGCAGGGCTCGCAGGTCTCCGGACAGGTGGCCGGCGAGAGCCAGGACGACGACGGCGAGCCGGTCAGCGAGCTGGTCGAGGAGCCGGCGAAGGTGATGCGGATCGGCAGCATGATCCGGATGCTGCTCGAGGAGGTGAAGTCCGCTCCCGTCGACGAGGCCGGACGCAGCCGCCTCGCCGGGATCCTCCGCACCTCCATCAGCGAGCTCAAGGAGGGCCTGGCGCCGGAGCTCGGCGAGGAGCTCGACCGGCTGATCGAGCCGTTCAGCGAGACGACCCCGTCGGAGTCGGAGCTGCGGATCGCGCAGGCCCAGCTGGTCGGCTGGCTCGAGGGCCTGTTCCACGGCATCCAGACCGCGATCTACGCCCAGCAGATGGCCGCTCGCGCGCAGCTCGAGCAGATGCGCCGCGCCCTCCCGCCGGGCGCGATGCCGCAGCCGCACGGGTCTGGCGACACCGACCAGGAGCAGGCCTCCGGGGACCACTCCGGCGGCATGTACCTGTAGCTGCCGCTCGTCGCAGGGGCGGGTCGAAACCT
>JAEKKP010000214.1 GCA_019510315.1 Propionibacteriales bacterium | reverse complement strand
GCTCAGCAGCGTCGACTTCCCCGAGCCGGACGGGCCCAGGAGGCCGATGAACTCCCCGGCCCTGACGGACAGGTCGACACCCGCGAGAGCCGCGACGTCGTGACCCTCCGTGCGGTAGATGTGGACCAGCCTTCGAGTGGTCACCGCGGTGCCGGTCATGGGGCACCCACCACGCTCTCGGGGCTCGCGCGCCGGGCCACGAGGGCTGCGATGAGGGCGCCGACCGCACCCAGCGTGACCACAGCGATGGCGATCAGGACGAGGAGGGCACCCCAGGCGGCCGACAGGTCGATGAGGTCGACCGCGGGATCGGCCGGCAGCAGCGGCAGGGTCGGGAGTGCGTAGTGCGCCGCCAGTACGCCGGCGCCGCCGCCCGCGAGCACGGAGACCACGACGGTCGGTAGCTGCTCGCCGATCGAGATTCGGCGTATGTCGCGTCTGGCGACGCCGTTCAGCCTCAGGATCGCAAGGTCACGTGACCGCGTCCGCCACGAGGCCGCACCGCCGATGGCGAGGCCGAGACCTGCCACCAGCAGGCAGGCGACGCCGACCAGCACGCCGAGCTGCATGCTCCAGGTGGCGGCGGAGTCGTCGAGGAGCCCTCGAGCGGTGGACACGCGCGCCACGGCGGTGACGTCCATCTTCCGGGCGTGCAGCGCCTTGGTCACCGCCGACAGCGCGGCCTTGTCCTCGCTGCTGAACCAGACCTGCAGCTCGGCCTCGTCACCGAGCGCCATTCCTGAGCGCAGGGCCAGGTCGAGGTCGCCGAGGGTCGCGTTGCGAGTGGCCGCCGGCAGCCAGGGGAGCCTGGCGGCCACCGACATCGTCCGGTTGACGCCGTCCATGCCGATCCCGGTGAAGTACCCGCCCTTGCTCTCGTCGGGCACCTTCCCGCTCACCACGACCGGAAGGCTGGCCGGCACCCAGCCGTGGGGTAGCGTGAGCTCGCTCGAGCCGCGACTGTCCACGAACACGGTCAGCGACTGGTCGGTCGCGTCGAGCGCCTGGATACGGGAGCCGTTGACGTCGCCGATGGTCCAGTCGGCGGCCTTGCCGAGATCGACTGCGCCAGCCGCATCGGTGTGGACAGAGCTGATGATCACCCGGCCCTGGCCCTCGTTGCCGGGATCGGTCAGCAGCTGCCAGCCGGTGAGGACGCAGCCCTCGGCACAGTCGATCGGCGCATCGCGAGTGGTCGCTGGCGACGTACCGGTGCCGAGGTCGCCGAGCGGGACGGAGACGGGAACGCCGTCGTGGCCCAGCAGCCTGGCGGCGAGGGAGACGCCCCGGTGCGATCCCTTGTAGAAGCTCTCCGTCGCGACGTCGGCGGTCAGCGTGCGGCCGACCACCTCGATCGGGTCGGCGCGCGGGGCGTGGAGGTGGCGCACGGCGGCGTCGGCTGCGTGCCGGTCGGCGAAGGTCGCCATCCTCAGGAACGCCTTGCGGTCGACGAAGAGGTTGGTCTGGTCCTCGTCGCTGAGCGGATGCTGGACCACCACGGCGGTCGTGTCGGTGTCGCCCGTGTCGAGGTGGGAGAGCGCGTCGCGCACCGCCCGGACCGAGCCGCCGGTGACCGTCGCCACCATGGGCGCCCCGACCTCCTGCTCGGCGGCGAGCGTCCGGTTGCGACTGCCGACGGCGACGGCGTCGGTGGCGAACAGGAGGATCGCGGCCGACACGGTCAGCAGAGCGATCGTCGAGCGGCCGCCGGGCCGCCGGGCGAGCTGCAGGAACGCAACACCGGCACTGGTCGCGCCGCGACCGAGGAGCCACCTGCCCGCCCGTGTGGCCAGCGGCGCGAGCAGGCGGGCCAGGACGAGGCCGGTCGCCAGTGCGAGCACGGCCGGAGCGGCGAGAGCGACCGGCCCCGTCAGCCGACCGGTGACGAACGCGCCGAGGATCGACACCGCCACCGTCACGACCACCGCATCGAGCGTGCCCAGGCCCCAGCCGGAGCGGCGTACCGGCACACGACGCAGCAGCGCGACGATCGGCTCGCGACTGATGCCGGCGCTGATGAGGACGGCCGTCGCGGTGACCGCACCGACGGACAGCAGCAGCGCGATCCAGACCGGCGACCGGATCTCGAGCGGCACGTGGCCCGGCAACAGGCTGCGGGCGGGCCACGACAGGGCGAGGGCGGCGACCGCTCCGAGGGGTACGCCGACCAGCACGACGGGGCCCAGCTCGCGCAGGAGATGCGCACGTGCTCCTGCGATGCCCCGGCCACGCAAGCGGGCCACGGCCACCTCGGGTCGCCGTTGCTCGGCTGCCGCCCCGAGGGCCATCCAGAGGACCACCAGCCCGAGCAGCCCGAGCGGCACCATCAGCGCCGGGATGGTGATCCGCGACTGGTGCTGCGCCTCCCTGACCTGGTCGGCGACCGCGGTCAGCCCGGAGTGCGCGCGCACGATCGCGATCGAGGTCGGACGTCGCTCCTGCTGGCGCTGGAACCTCTCGAGTGCCGGTCCCAGCGTCAGCAGCTCGTCGACCCCGATGTGCTCGGAGTCGGCGGGCAGGTCGACTCGGCTGCTCGGGTTCTGCCACGGCGAGTACGGCCCGAACGTCGACTCGCCGGTGATCCAGGTGTCGTGGAGCACGAGGTTGCGGTCGGGTTTCGTGTCGGAGACGCCGACGATGTTCCATCCGGCCCAGTACGGATCCGTGGGCGGTCGGTAGACGCCGGTCACCGTGAGGACCGTGGGCGGTGCGGGCGCCCGCCGTGTCGCCAGCGGCTGCTTCTCCACGCCCGGCAGCTGCGTGCCCAGTCCCCAGCCGAAGTTCTCGGCGTCCGCGGTGCTCACGAGGATCTCCTGCGCAGCTGTGGGACAGGCGCCGGCGGCGAGCTGCAGATGGGCACAGGCGCCGGCCCGCCACACCAGTGCACCGTCCGACGGCTGGGGCGCGTCCGACGGCATCGACAGCTGCACCGAGAGTGCGTTGATCGGGGCCTCGAACGACCGGAGCAGCGAGGGGGGCACCAGGGCCACGAGCTCGGCAGGCAACAGTGCCGGCACCGGTTCGCGCTGCCCGGTGTAGATGCTCGGCAGGACTCCGTCGGAGGTCAGCTGCAGCGCGCTGGCGCCGGGAGCGGCGTGGTCGAGCTCGACGTGGACCGACGCCTGGTCGAGCTCACG